>NZ_CP137557.1:3952500-4260683 GCF_019249655.2 Segatella copri | reverse complement strand
TGACACTTATTATCTAATATTTTAAATTGTTTAATTAACCTATTTTTAAAGATTTTGAAATATCTCCACACCACCTGGATGCGAAATCGGTTGCAAAGTTACGAAAAAAAACGGAGAGTAGCAAATCACCCCATTTATAATATTTTAAGACACACTTACAACCAACTGAGAATCAAGCAACTAAGAAAGTTATCCACAGTTGCGTTTTAGTGACAGTGAAACAATTTTGAAACACCCCGAAATGGCTAAACTACAACAAGTTCGGTTCACATTTCGGGGCGTGAAACATCGTCTTTATTATTTAGACAAAATTAATTTAAGCTGTTTCCTGATTTCCTAGCATTTTAGGACAAAAACGCCCCTTTTACTTGTCTTTCTTGCCGAAGATAGAGAAGTGAACATAACGCTTTGGATGCGCCTTCAGGTCGATGACCAGAGAATCTGCGTGCGACATCGTAGAGGTCAGGTTGTCATAGAGCTTGGTATCGTTCATCAACAAGCCCAGACTACCCTTTCCGCTGTTCAACTGGTCGGTAAACTTCTGCGCACCCTCCAGTGTGGCATTCACTCTGTTGAGTGTGCCCTGCACATCGAGGCTAGCCAGGTTTGCCGTCAGTCGATTGGTATTATCGAGCACGCCATTCGCCTTGCCAATCATGCCAGGCACCTGCTTGTTGAGACCAGCCATCAACGTATTCAACTCTCGGGTAGAAACGGTGAGGTTGTTGGTGATAGTCTCCACGTTGTGAAGCGAAGCTGCCAGGGCAGGATCAGCCAGAAGGGCATTCACGTTTGTGAGGATGGAATCCAACTTAGGCAACATCTTCTCTACCACCGGCACCAGTTCGGCAGCCTTTCCCATCATTCCGGCGTTCACATAGCCAGGAATAATATCACCTGGTTCTATTCTCTGGCGCGGATTGTTGGCAAGCAGAAGGTTCACCTGGAGATTGCCCATGATGTCTTTCTCTATCTCAGCCTTGCTCCCCGCAGGAATTCTCAAATCCTTATTGATGTCGGCCTTCACCTTGATAGGGCCATCACCCGAATAGTCGAAATCCACCTTGTCTACCGTTCCCACCTTGTAACCATCGGCATAGATAGGAGTAGAGGCGCCCAGACCCTGGATGTCATCAAACGTCATATAATAGGTGTTGTTAGTGGAAAACAGGTTGATGCCTTTCAGAAAATTGATTCCGAAATACATCACCAAGATACCAACAACAGCTACCAACGCTATCCTAATTTCCTTTGTAAGTTTCATATCTATCTAATTTTGTTCTTTTTATTATCTGTTCCTATTCTGCTTGAATTCTCGGATAGCCTGATTCACATCATACTTCTCCCCATTCTTGAAGGCAATGATGAATGCTTCCGGGAACTTCTCCATCTTTTCCTTGCGCAAGCGATAAATCTCATTATAGTTGGTAGATGCTCCCAAGGTGTATTTCACCAGGTTGCCCTCCTGGAAGCTGTCGAATTCCGTTTCACCCTTGAAATGAGCATCGCCCTTTCGGAGATTCCGATTGCCTACGAATATCTGAAGTTTGAACACCGGTGCATCTTTCGGAGCATTTCGCGACTGAGAAGCTACCGTATCAGCCTTTCTGTCAGAATCATCAGTTTTTGCTGCTCTCGTTCTTCTTACGGGTTCCTGCTTCTTCACCCTTCTGTTTTCCGCCTCTTCCTTATAAGAATCCGGAACGATTTTCGGCAGGGTGCTTTCCTGTCGATTCGCAGCACGATAAGGCACGGAAACCGACCGGTCGTACTTGTTCTTATACTTGGCGAAAGCCTCGTAGATGCCTTTGGCGATGTCGTCAACCTTGGCATTATCATTCAAGAGCCGCTCCTCATCAGGCGTAGTGATGAAACCCAACTCTATCAGACAGCTCGGCATCGAAGTTTCTCTAAGCACCAGGAATCCAGCCTGATGTACGCCCTTATCAGGACGACAACCGCTATCGCACACGCTGCGCTGAATCATTCGAGCCAGCTCCACGCTGCGCTCCATGTTCTTACCCTGGATGAACTCGAAGATGATGTAACTCTCGGAAGACTTCGGGTCGAAACCTTCGTAAGTCTGCTCGAAGCCCTTCTCCATCGAAATCACCGAGTTCTCTCGCATCGCCACATCCAGATTGTCCTTGGCGCGGTGCATACCCAGCGTATAGGTTTCGAAGCCACGTGCCACCTTGCCTGCCGGAAGCGCATTGGTATGCACAGAGATAAACAGGTCGGCATTGGCACGATTGGCGATATTCGCACGCTCGTGAAGTGGAATAAACACATCCTGCTTGCGAGTATAGATAACACGCACCTCAGGCATGTTCTGTTCCACGTATTTACCGAAGCGCAGAGCCACGGTAAGATTGATATTCTTCTCCATGGAGATGGCTCCTCTAGCACCTGCATCATGGCCGCCATGTCCTGGGTCGATAACCAGCGTAAAACGCTTGTTGGCTGCGAAAGCCGTCACTACCAGCATACACATCAAAGCCAACAGCAATGTTATTTTCTTACACATCATTCAGATGATTTTGCAAAATTACTACTTTATTATCAGAAAACCTAAATCTACAGTTAAGTTTTATTATTTGTTAATACAACTTCCACTCCTGCACCGTCACTATCAGCACCCATCGGCGGATTTATCTTGGTAACAGACAATTGTATTTCCTTGATGGAAGGATAGGCGGCAAAGAGCGAATCGCCGATTCTGCCAGCCACATGCTCAAGGAGCTTGCTAGGCTTCGCCATTTCTCTTTTCAGCAGTTCATATACCTCGGCATAATTGATGGTGCCGCTGAGTTCATCGGTCTGCATGGCACGGGAGAAATCGTATTCCAGCGACAGGTTGACGAGATAATCGTTGCCCACCGTATTCTCTTGCTCCAACACTCCATGATAGGCATGGAAGCGAACATTCCTGAGATAAATCTTACTGCTCTTCACCATCGCTCACAGATTCAGAAGGGTTCTTTTCCTCAAGATTACACTTATCTTCCTGATTGCACTTGTCTTCCTGGATATCATCGTTGAGATACTTCTTCAGAGATCTCTCCACTCCCACACGCCAGGTGTTGAGGGTTTCAGAGGTAAGCTGAAGCTGATCAACCAGTTTGATGACGTTGGCGACAGGCATGCGATAGCGCAGTACGCCGGAAATCAGTTTGGCATAGTTCCAATACTCCGGATTGAACTTTTCGCTCAATCCCTCTACGGTAATCTTATAGCCACGCTTGTTGACAAACTGGAAGTCATATCGTTTCTGTCCCTCTCCGGTCACAGTCTTGATAATCTTTCCCTTGGTCACGGATTTCGGAAGCATGATGCCTTCGTCTTCATCCTGCAAACCGGTAAATATCTCGTATGGATGCCCGTTGAGCAATCCCACCAGGGCAACCCATTTTTCTTTATTGTTCTGGTATCTCACCACATCGCATTCCAGTTCCTTAGGGCGCACTTCCACCACCTCCGGGTCGCAGAGGGTGCCATGCGTCTCATCAGAGATCAATTTTGCCAAAGGTAGATGGAGCTTTTTCCAATCGGTGGTTTCTCCATCAAAATGCTCGTGAAGAGTAGCCAAACCGGCTTTCATCTCCGCCAGAAAAGCCTGGCATGCTTCTTCGAAGCTCATATCTTCAGTATATTTCATATCAAACGTTTAATAATTAGCTGCAAAATTAAAACAATATTTCTAAAATATGAAACGTTTGGGCAGATATTTCATCAAAAATTCGCTGATTGAACGATAATTAACCAAAAATTACTATAGAAGACGGCCGTTTTCGGAAAACTTTCAGTATCTTTGCATTAAAAAAGGAAAAAAGATATGGAATCAACTAAGAACAGAACCTCTATCCGCAAATATGCCGACAAAGAGGTTACAGATGAACTTTTGAACCAGTTGCTCGAAGAGGCGATGCGCACCCCTACCATGGGCAACCTGCAACTCTACAGCGTGGTGGTAACCCGAAGCGAAGAAGGCAAGAAAGCCCTGGCTCCTGCCCACTTCAACCAGCCGATGGTAACAGGCGCTCCTGTGGTGCTCACCATCTGCGCCGACTATCGACGCACCACCCTCTGGGCGGAAAACCGCAAGGGTACTCCGGGATACGACAACATCCTCTCGTTCATGAATGCGGCTACCGATGCCCTGCTCTTCACGCAGACATTCACCAACCTGGCAGAAGAGTCTGGTTTGGGTACCTGCTTCCTGGGCACTACGGTGTATATGCCAAAGATGATCATCGACACTCTGAAACTGCCGAAACTCGTGATGCCCGTTGCCACCCTCACCATCGGATGGCCTGCCGAGCATCCAGCCCAGAGCGATCGCCTGCCATTGCGCAGCATCATCCACAACGAACATTTCGAGGATTACACCCCAGAAAAGATTGATGATTTCTACGCCGAGAAGGAAGCACTGGAAGAGAATAAGGAGTTTGTACGCATCAACAACGTAGAAACCCTCGCCCAGGTTTTCACCGACATCCGATATACCAAAAAGGATTGCGAGGCCATGAGCATCGGATTTCTCGATGCCCTCAAGCAGCAGGGATTCCTCAAGTAAACAAAAAAGCGCATCAGAATTCTGATGCGCTTTTTTGTTTACTTGTTAAAACCGGTAACCTCCACGTATGGAGCCTGACCTCTGCCATCCTCATTGCGATAAGAAACCTTGATCTTCTTACACTCATTCGGCATCAGACTGAAGTAGTTGTCGCTGTAGATAACAGGCAGAATCTGCTCGCCATCACCACCCTTCAGGTTCAAACGGATCAAGAGAGCTGGCACATTGCCCGTGTTGCGGATTTCAACCTCGCCAATCCACTCTTCACCCTGCTGAACAAAGCGCTTGCCACTGATGGCAACCGTTGCCTTTGGCAGTTTAGAAAGTGCCTGGAGATTATCCTCCTCCTTACCCATCACGTAAAAGTTGTCAGATACCACCTGGTTGTTCTGCTGAAGCGTCAACTTGATGTAATAAACAGCCTCATCCGGCTCGCTTACGCTTACCGCATCAAGAGTCTGGTCTTCACCCACATTCACTTCCTGGCTATCCTCCTTAATCAGCTTTCCGTACATATCGAAAATCTGAGCCTTAGCCACCAGACCGTTCTTGGCGCCACCGGCAAAGTTAACCACCTCGGCAACCTTCTTCACTGGATTATACTGGATATGCAATGGCTCGCAAGCCTTCTTCACACCAAAGTAAGCAGCGGTTGGCTCGAAATAATAATCATAGGTACACCAAACCATGCTTGGCCAGCAGGCATGACTCATCCAGATGAGCAAACCGAGACGGTCTTGCTGAGAAGACTCGTACATCGCACGATAGCCATCATAGTTCAGCCACTGTGCCCACTTGGTAAACTGCTCTGCACTCTGAGGCTTGCCATATCGCTTTTCCATGATGTTGTTGAAAGATTCACCTCCCTGGGCACCCTTCAATGTATAATCATGCTGTCCCCAGGCATCACTTTGTGGCCACAGATGCTCCGGTTCCATCATTCTGCTCAGCGATTCGAAGGTAGGAACATTAGGCATACCACGCTCCGAATGCAACTTATGGCTCTGGTTAGCGAAGTAGAAAGATGGTGATTTCATCTGGTAAGGACCATGACCGCTCACACCCAGGTCGGCTGAGCTAGGAATATAGCCCAACTGTGGATGAATCGCCTTCACCTGCTCTCTCAGCACCTTATCAATGGATGCAGGAGGAAAGCCCTCGTTTCTGCCGCAATAGATGCCGATACATGCATGACTGCGGATGCGGGAGATGTAATCGGCAGAGTTCTCAAGGAACATCTTGTCGTCATCAGGGTCTGGTCCATCCCATGGGTTCGCCAGCCAGAAGTCCTGCCATATCATGATACCATGCTTATCGCATGCCTCGTAAAGTTCCTCATCGCCAATCTGTCCTACCCAGTCGCGAATCATATTGTAGTTCATCTCCTTATGGTAACGCACGGCTGCATCATATTCACGTCCACGATAGTTGAGGTTGGTCTCCGAGAACCCCCAGTTACCGCCCAGCGGATTCAATCGCTTGCCGTTGATGTAAATTTTGGTCTGGGTCTCCAGGTCGGTATAGCTCATCTGGCGGATACCTGCCTTATAGGTCAGCTCAGAAAGCATCTCGCCGGATGCCTTGTCAGATACCTTGAATCCGGCATCATATAAATAAGGTGAACCATAGCCGTTAGGCCACCAGAGATTCATGCGCTGGTTCTTGAGCTGCGGATAATCAGCAGGCGCAAAAGCCACCTCACACTTCTCGTTTGGCTGCAGACTTACTTCCTTTTCAAACTTGATTTTTCCGATATAACCCGTCAGTTTCACGGTCTTTGCCACAGCGTCCGCATTCTGCAGGAACACAGATGGTGTCATCGTTGCCAGGGTATCAGGCAAGTTCAGGGTGGATGTAACCACTGGGTCTGAAACACTTACGCCATTATCATGAGTAAGATACACATCATTCCAGATACCGATTTCACGACCTGGGGTATTGGTAATCCAGTCCCATCCGATAGAAGCATGGAAGGTAGGGTTATCAGCACCCAACTCACCACCATTCAAATCGGTGTTCTGAAGATTCTTCTGCTTCACTACGCCGAAGTGGGCATTCTTGATAACATGCACCTCCAACTTGTTGGCACCTGGCTTCAACTTATTCGTCACGTCGATGCGTGAGCGGATAAATGCACCATCTATACGTCCAATCTTCTGACCATTCAGCAATACATCCGCCTTCCAGTTGATACCATCAAAGTTGAGATAGGTATGCTGGTTCCTGTTGGCAGAAGGCTGATGGTTGATGGTGGTACGATACCAGAAATCAGAATTGAAGAACGACTCCGAAATCTGTCGCATATTGTCATCGTAGCGGTTATCAGGCACCGCCCCGATATTCATGTAGCTGGTAAGCACGGTACCCGGCACGGTAGCCTGAATCCAGGCATTGCTTCCCTCGCGGCGCAGCTGCCACTGGTTGAGCATCTGCTTGCCATTCTTGGAAGCCAGCGTATTGGCTGCCTCGGCATGCAAACCGCCCTTACCCATCACCTGCATTTCAGACAAGGCGAATCTGCCGGAAGCATCCGGTTCAATCAACTGCAATCTCACATATCTGCCATGGCCCTTGCAAGCCACCTTCTCTACCAGTCCCTTCTGCTTCTGCTGTCCCAGGGTAGCAATATCGCTCCAATTCTTGGCATCATTAGAAACCTGAATCTTTCCGTGGCGAGCCTTGTTTACCCAGAAGAGATTCACCTGGTCGAAGTCGGCCTCTGTACCCAAATCTACATAGAGCCACTGTGCCTTGGAACTCAACTTATCGGTTAAATCAGATTTCCATACACTTGAGAAGTGCATGGATGGACGCCATGAAGTGGTGTTATCGATGAGTTTGATACGCCACCAAGCCGCACCCTTCATCTTCATTTCGATGCGAACATGCTCATAGTTGCCCTGCTTCTTCAAAGGAATGGCAACATTCAGTTTTCTGAGTGGCAGGCGCACCACGTCCTGGAACTTGTTAGGGTCGGAGCTCACTTGCTGCTTGGTAGCTTCACCAGGAAGTCCGGTGCCTTTCTCCTCGCCGAGCACCTCCCATTTGGTACCATTGTGCGAACCCAAAACGCGAATCACAAAACCTTCGGAAGCCTTTTCCTTGTAGTAAGCCAGCTCACCGGTGAACTTCAGATTCTTGAGGTTCACCTTCATGGCATCCCAGTTGAACTCCACGAAAGCATCTTCACCTTTAATATATTGGCTTGTCACCGTATTGCCGTCAATCATCTTCTCCTTGTCACGGTTAGACAGCTCTCCCTCATTGGTTTTCACACTCAAGAACGAAGGAGCCTTACTGGTGATGATTCCATCGGTTACGAGATGTCCCGTAAGATTGAAATCAGCATTCGATGAAGTATATACCATTCGGTTCAAGGCGATGTTCCTATAGGTTTGATCCTTCACCATCTTAGGAGCCGTAAACTGCGATGGGCGTCCCGGATATTGTCCGATGCCCCTAGTCTCGGTCAGATTATCAGCATACGTCAAGCCTAGACTTTGGCTGAGTAAAGCTAAAAACATAACTGCTTGTTTCTTCATTTTTGTTTATTGAATAATTGATCTTACTAAGTTTTTGTGCAAAGTTACAAAAAAAACAGAAACCACGCTATATTTTAAACTAATTTATTTATTCTTGTAGATTTTAAGGGCAGGAAAAGGGTATCAGATTAATAAGAAAAAGCGCATCGGCAACTTTTATAAGTCCGATGCGCTTTTATATTTGATATACGAATCAACAGTCAACGATAAAACAGACTGTCAACTATAAACTGTTAACTATAAACTATTAACTTTCCCCTACTCCACAACAATAGGCTTGTACTTTGGTACCAAAGCCTTCATGATGCACCAGCCTACCAGATAAGCCACACTACAGATGCAGAATACAATCATATAAGCACCTGGCTTGCCATCGAAGCCCATGAAACTGAAGGCAGAACCCTGACCCTCTGCATAGGTGAAGAGCATACCGGAACCCTTGTTAATCAAGAATGAACCGATACCACCTGCCATCGCACCAATACCGGTAATGGTTGCAACAGTTGACTTAGGGAACATATCACCAATAGTAGAATAAAGGTTGGCTGACCATGCCTGATGACCTGCACCAAGCAAACCGATGATGATAGCTGGCCACCATGCACTGTACTCACCCATAGGCTGAGCAATCAAACCGAGTAATGGGAAACAAGCGAAAATCAACATCGCACGCATTCTACCGATATATGGATTCATACCCTTCTTATCTACAAAGTAAGTTGGCAAGTAACCACCACCAATACTCAATACGGTAACAATCGCATAAAGAGTGAAGATGAGGGCAATACCCATACCAGAATCTGAAGAGTAACCATACTGATCTGAGAAGTAAGCTGGAGCCCAGAAAAGGAAGAACCACCATACGCCATCAGTCATCAACTTACCCACGATGAACGACCAGGTCTGGCGATAGCTGAAGCACTTCAGGAAGCCGATGGTCTTCTCCTCAGTTGCCTCTGCGTTCTGATTCTCAGCCTCAACCTTGTCAAGGTCTTCATCCTGCTCAATGTAAGTAAGCTCAACCTTGTTTACATGCTTGCTCTCAGATGGCTTCTCATAAAGCCACATCCAGAGACCCATCCATATATAACCGAGCACACCGATGATGATGAAAGCCCACTCCCAGCCCATGCAGCGAGCCAACAATGGAATGGTTGCAGGAGCAGCCAAGGCACCTACAGAGGCACCACTGTTGAAGATGGCAGTAGAGAACGCACGGTCTTTCTTTGGGAAATACTCCGCTGTTACCTTGATGGCTGCAGGGAAGTTACCAGCCTCACCCACTGCAAGAATCAAGCGGCAAGAGAGGAACAACCATACACTGATAGTGGCGATAGCAACAGCTGCATCGCTACCAGCCTGTACCATGCGGAGTGCCTCGATAGAGTCATAACCCTCCATCTGCATAGCTACCCAACCGCAACCTGCATGCATCACGGCACCTGTTGACCATACGAAGATGGCAATGAGATAACCCTTCTTGGTTCCCATCCAATCCACAAACTTACCTGCAAAGAGGTTGGCGATGGCATAGAAGATGGAGAAAAGACCGGTAATCGTACCGTAGTCGTCATCAGTCCAGTGGAATTCAGGAGCGATGAAGTCTTTCCATGTTAACGACAGAACCTGACGGTCCATATAATTCACTGTGGTCGCAATGAAGAGCAACGCACAAATCACCCAACGGAAGTTGGACATTTTACTAGTTGAAATAGAGCTCATTTGCTAAGTTTTTAAGCGTTTTGTTATTCTAATGTAGGAATCTTCACTACCTGCATATCGTTATAGATAAGGTTTTCACCTGCCATACCCCAGATAAAGGTATAGTTGCTGGTGCCGGCAGCGCAGTGGATTGACCACTCTGGAGCAATCACGGCCTGCTCGTTGTTCAGCCAGATAGGACGGGTCTCCTGTGGCTCACCCATTACGTGAAGAATCTTCTGACCCTCTGGTACATTGTAATAAAGGTATGTCTCCATGCGGCGGAGGTGAGTATGAGCTGGCATGGTGTTCCATACAGAACCCTCCTTCAACTCGGTGACACCCATCTGCAACTGGCAGGTGCGAACACCAGCCACACCATCGATAATCAACTGATGAATCACGCGGTCGTTGCTCTCCTTCAGGCTACCAGCCTTGATGTTGTTGGCATCCTTCAGAGTCACCTTCTTGGTAGGATAAGTCTGATGAGCGCAGGCACTGTTCATATAGAACTTAGCTGGCTTGGCTGCATCCTTGCTGCTTACCTCGATGTTCTTGGCACCACGACCTACATAGAGGGCCTCCTGGAAACCAAGGGTATATTTCTTGCCATCCACGTTAACAGTACCCTCGCCACCGATGTTGATGATACCCAACTCACGGTTGTCAAGCAGGTTCTTCTGATCGTTTGGCTTGTCTGTATAGAGAGGTGCAATAGAAGTCAGCTTCAAAGGAGCGGTTGTTGGCTCTGCACCACCGATGAGGAAACGGTCGAACATGGTGTAGGTCCAGTTTACCTCACCAGGAGCGAACACCTTCTCGATAGCGAACTCGCTGCGGAGGCGATCTGTTGTGTAATGCTTGGCATCCATTGGGTTGCTAGCATAACGAACGTTATAGTTGGTGTAGGCATTCTCAGCCTTCACCTCATATCCACACTTACCACACTGGCCAAAAGCCTGACTTGCTGTTAATACCATTGCTGCTAATATTAATGTTAATTTCTTCATTACTTTTTTATTTTACTTTTTTACCTTTTTACTTTTTTACCATTCTCTCTTCCTTCACGATGCGCTGGCGGTTGATAACCATCAGGGCGATGGTGATGATGGTGAGCACGCCCATACCGATGTAAGAGAGCTTCACGCCACGATAGATAACCCATCCGAAGAGAGAAGAGGCGAAATCGAGGGCACCACCTGCGAATCCATCTGGAATATGAGCGGCATTATCGCCTGTGGCTGCATAAACCTGGTTGGCTGCCATGGTAAAGTCGGGAGCCATATCGGTTACAAAATAGAGACCGATAATCAAGGCTACCAAACCGATGATCAGAGTCTTCACCACATTACCCTTGGTAAATGGCAAGATCATTGGGAAGAGGTAGAACATACCTGCCAATGATGCCAATGGCAAGAACTGGTTACCTGGCAGGAATACGGCGATGGCCAGAATCACAGGAATCAGGATAACCGATACCACCAGGGTAGTAGGATGACCAATCACCAGGGCTGGACTCATACCGATATGCACCTTCTTGCCGTTGAACTTGGTCTTCACCAATTCCTGGGTTTTCTCAGAGATAGGCTTCAAACCGTCAATAAACAAGGAAGTGATACGAGGAATCAGCTCCATCACGGCTCCCATGGTCACACCGAGGAAGAGCACCTTCTTGATATCGAGCTGTGCTGCCCAACCAATCAGGGCACCCACGATGACTCCCAAAACCAATGGCTCACCCAGCACACCAAACTTCTTCTTCAATCCCTCTGCATCAATATCGAGCTTAGAGAAACCAGGAATCATATCCATTGCCTTGTTGAAGAGGATGGCGAATGGCATGAAGCTCTGGCAAAATGGCTGCGGAATGGAGATACCATCCAGGTCGTAGTACTTCTGGAACTTCTCTGCGGTCAAATCTGCACATACCAATGTAATGATGTAGCAGACGATGGCTGCAAAGTAACCCCAAAGCAGACTCTCACCCATCACGAAGTATGCCACGGCTCCGATAAAGGCGAAATGCCAGTAGTTCCAAAGGTCGATGTTCACCGTACGGGTGGTCTTGGTTATCAACATCAGGAAGTTGACTCCCAAGCAGATTGGGATAATCAAGGCACCCACTGCTGTGTTATAAGCCACGGCAGCGGCTGCAGGCCAACCCATGTCAAACACGTTCAACTGTAGGTGATAGATGTCGGAGATTGCCTTCAAAGGGTCGTTGAAGTTGGTTGTCAGCAAAGCCGTCACCACACCCAAGCCCACGAAACCCACACCTACGAAGAGTCCCGATTTCAAAGCCTTTCCGAATTTCATGCCGATACACAAGCCGATGACCGTGAAGATGATTGGCATCATCACGCTCGCTCCCAAGCTTATGATATAGCTAAATACCTGTTCCATTATTACTTTTGAATTGTTAATTAGTTAAGGAAATACATGCAAGTGTACCCCTTCACTTGTTTTTAGATGATTTGTTGGTTGCAAAGATACACTTTTTTCTTCAATTTTAATACGTTTTCTTAGAAAATATTACTTAAAAAAAATCCCATCCGAGCTTTTCGGATGGGATTTCCCTATTTTTGTACGTTTTTCTAACGATTTTTATCCTAATCTTGATAGTAAACTCGCTTCACTCGGCTGCTGATGGTGGTCAGTACCTCGTAAGGAATGGTGTCAAGAATATCGCTCAGCGTCTGAACAGGCAGGTGCTCACCGAAGATTTCTACGGAATCACCTTCCTTGCAGTTGATGTCGGTTACATCTATCATGGCTACATCCATGCAGATGTTGCCCACATACTCAGCCTTCTGTCCGTTGACCAGACAGTAGGCATGTCGATTGCCCAGATGGCGGTTCAAGCCGTCGGCATAACCGATAGGAATTGCGGCGATGACACTGTCTCTGTCGAGAATGGTCTTGCGGCTGTAGCCCACGCTATCCCCAGCCTTGATGTTGTGCATCTGCAGGATGGTGGTCTTCAGGGTGCTCACACAGTTGATGGTCTCGTTGTTGCGTGAGTTGATGCCGTAAAGTCCCAGTCCCAGGCGGCACATATCCAACTGGCGCTCCGGGAAATGCTCAATACCTGCCGAATTGCAGATATGGCGCAGAATCTTATGGTCGAAGGCTGCCTGCAACTGCTTGCTGCCCTTGTCGAACAGTTCAAACTGATGGGCAGAGAAATCATCGAAGCAATCGGCATCACTGCCCACGAAATGAGAGAACACCGAACGAGGGATGATGGCATTCTGATGCTTCAGCTTGCCTATCAGCTCCTCCATATCGTTCTCTGGGTCGAAGCCCAGACGATGCATACCCGTATCCAGCTTGATGTGGACAGGGAATCCGGTGACTCCCTCCTTCTCGGCTGCCTTGATCAGCGCGTCGAGCAGTCGGAAGGAATATACCTCAGGCTCCAGGTCGTAATCAAACATGGTCTTGAAGGCGGTCATCTCCGGATTCATGATCATGATGTTGCTGGTGATGCCGTTCTTGCGAAGGGTAACACCCTCATCGGCCACTGCCACGGCAAGATAATCCACACGATGATCCTGCAGGGTCTTGGCTATCTCCACGGCTCCTGCTCCATAACCGTCTGCCTTGATCATGCAGACCAGTTTGGTTTCCGGCTTCATAAATGCACGGTAGTAGTTCAGATTGGCTACCACGGCATTCAGGTTCACTTCGAGCGTGGTTTCGTGTACCTTCTGAACCAGCAACTCCGTCAACTGGTCGAAACCAAACTGGCGGGCGCCCTTCAGCAGGATTACCTCGTCACGAAGCGATGCAAACACCTCGCTCTTGATAAACTCCTCCACGTCCTGGAAGAAGAACTTTTCTGAAATCTGAATGGCATCATGCTGCTGGCAGAGTTCTGGTCCGATACCGATGAACTTCACCACGCCACGCTTGCGAGCCAGGTCGCTTACTTCCTTATAGAGAGCCTCAGGCGACAGACCGCTCTGATAGATGTCGCTCAATATCAGCGTATGGCGACGGCCACGGTGGTCAGGACGGCGGTTCATGAAGTCGAGGGCGATGTCGAGCGAATTGATATCGCTGTTGTAGCTGTCGTTGATAAGGGTGCAGCCATGCTGTCCCACCTTCACTTCCAGTCTCATCGCCACAGGTTCCAGTTTTGCCATGCGCTTGTCGATATCCTCGGCAGAAACACCGAGCTTCGAAGCCACCACGGCACTGATGATGGAGTTCTGGATAGATGCATCATCGATGAATGGGATGGAGAAGCTGTCAATCTCTCCTTTATAGATATAAGTGATGACGCTCACGTTCTGCTGCTTCTCGATGTTCTTCACATAGAAAGGAGCCTCAGGGTTCTTGAGCGACCAGAAAAGTTTTTCTCCCTTATAATCTGGATATTCAGCCACCACCTTGGTAATCAGTTCGTCATCGCCATCGTAAACCACGGTCTCTGCATCATGGAAGAGGATAAGCTTTTCTCTGCACTTCTCCTCCAGGGAAGAGAAGTTCTCCTGATGGGCAGAACCCACATTGGTGAGTACGGCGATGGTAGGCTGGATGATGTCACGCAGGGCAAGCATCTCGCCCGGCTGACTGATACCAGCCTCGAACACGCCCACCTGGGTCTGCTCGTTCATGAGCCAGACCGACAATGGCACACCTATCTGCGAATTGTAACTGCGTGGACTGCGGGTAACAAACATGCTCGGTGAGAGCAGCTGATAAAGCCACTCCTTGACCATGGTCTTGCCATTAGAACCCGTAATACCCACGATAGGGATGTTGAATTCATCACGATGACGTTCTGCCAGGCGCTGGAGAGCCTCCAGCGTGTTGACAACCTTCAGGAAGTTGGCTCCCGGATAATCAGAAGCATATCCCTTAGGGACATCAGTCACCACAAAGTTCTTGACTCCACGACGATACAACTCCGGAATGTAGTTGTGACCGTCATTACGCTCAGACTTGAGCGCAAAGAACAGAGTTTCCTCTGGGAAACAAAGTGAACGACTATCGGTCAGGATAAAACCGATGCTGGTATCATTGTCTCCATAGCGACGCGCACCTATCAGTGTGGTTACCTTTTCAATAGTATATGTCATTGTCTTTATACTTTAATGTTTCTATTATCAATAAGAGAAAATCATCTTTATTTTATAGAAGATGATACTTCTCCTCAAATTGTCTTTTCTTCTCTTCCGTCCGGGCGATGAACTTCTGATGTTCCTCGCTTTCGGGGTGGAAGGGCTTGTGGCCGAGTGCTTCCCGGATGGGTCTCCAGTCTTCCAGAAACTGTTCTGCGGCTTTGCCGAAATAGGTGGCACGGAACTTTTCCCAGATATACTCCACAGCCTGCTGGCTCGGATGCAGCATGTCTTCCTGGTAGAAGCGATAATCACGAAGTTCATCGTTCATGATTTCGTAAGCAGGGAAATAACTCACCACTCCCGGATTCGCCTTCACCAGTTTATCTGCTGCCAACTGGAGCGTTGCCTTCGAAAGCTGGCTCCCGTGGTAGCCGTATTTGGCGTAACGGATGGGACTGACGGTTATAATCACCTTTTCAGCTTTCAGCAAATCAACGGCCTTCTGCAGATACCCGGCACATTCCTCCACGCTCAATTCCCTTTCCTCGAAAAGGCGCTGCGGACGCTTTTGGCAGTTATCCACAATCTCGCCCGTTTCCTTCAGGATATACACGTGGTTCGTACCCAGCGTAAACACGGCCACACGAGGCTGAACCTCCAGGCTCTTCTCCACGGTATGGAGAATGCTTGCCGGATTATACATCACCCCGAAGGGATTCACCGTGGCACGGAAGCGGTTTTCCACAAACCGGCGACCCAGATTGTCGGCAAAGCAACTGCCCACAAAGAGCATTCGCTCTGCCGGTTGTATCTCGAAGTCGGCCTTCGGAATCTCTATTTCAGTTCGAAACAGCATCTTCTCGGCTCCCTTCTATTCCTTCACTTCCTGTGAAGCCTTCTTGCGTCTCTTCACTTCCACTCCTATACCTATTATAATAAGGAGTACGAGAACGCCGTAACCGATGTAAGCGATGGTCTCGGTGTTCTTCAGCGACTGAGGATGGAAGTCGAGCACCACCTTGTGGCTGCCTGCCTTCACGTTCAGGGCACGCAGAATGTAATCCACTCTGCCCAGCTCCACAGGCTCTCCATCCACCGTAGCCGTCCAGCCCGGATAGTAAATCTCAGAGAAGACGATGACACCACCCTTGCTTGACTTCACCTCGTAAGTCAGGTTGTTTGGCTTATACTGAATCATCTTCACCACCGAAGTATCATCCTGCTTTACGCTCTGATCCAACTGCTCCTTGAACTTGGCATCAGCCACAGCCACATGGCGCAGGTTCACCTTGCCCACGCCCTCGATTTCCTCGTTGGCATTGTTCACATACTTCACCTCATCCACAAACCAGGCATTGCCGTAAGCGTATGGATTCTGCACCGGAACGGTCTGACCGCCCTGCAGAGGCATGATGAAATATTTGGTGTTCAGCATGTTCAACACAGGGAAGATGCTGTCGCCGTTCACCTTGGTCATGTCGCCGCCGGCAGCAGCCACAGCCTGCATGGTCTTCTGCATCTCCGGAGCGATATGCGCATCAATCATCTCCTGATAACGGCGCAGCTTGGCAGCATGATAACCGCCGATGCTCTTATGATAGTAAGAGGTCTCGTTCTCATTGAAGGTATTCGATGCCAGATTGAGCACACGATAGTCGAGCGACTTGTCACGACAGATAATCTTGTCGGTCTCCGTCATCTGCTGAGGTGCATCACGCTCAATCTTATCTACAAACATATCATCGTAGAGATAACGCTTGTTCACCATCCACATATCCACCAGACAGAGCACGGCGATACCGGCAATCATGAACTCGGCACCCAGCTTCTTCATCTTGTAAAGCATCAGGAAGCCGAAGCCGATGAGGATAATCCAGAACGAACGCCAGCAGTCGGATGTAAAGATGCCCTTACGGATTTCGATGAGGTTGCTCATCAGCGGACCCTGATATTCGGCAGGCAACTGCTGCAGCGCCTGGGTCTCCTGCACGGAGATGAAATCTGGGAAGAATACGCCTGGCATCAGGGCGAAAAGCAGGCAGAAACCTGCCGTCAGACCCAAGCTGGCATATACATATTTTATCTTGGTGGTCAGCACCTCAGGCTCATCCACCAGTTTCTTCAGCGCCATCGTCGCCAGCAGCGGAATGGTAAACTCGGCTATCACGAGGATGGATGCCACCGTTCGGAACTTGGCATACATCGGGATATAATCCAGGAAGAAATTGGTAAACGGCATGAAGTTTCTACCCCAGGAGAGCAGGATGCTCAGGATGGTGGCAGCCAGCAAAGCCCACTTCATCGGACCCTTTACGATAAAGAGACCCAGGATGAAGAGCATGCAGACGAAGGCGCCCACGTAAACCGGACCACTGGTGCCAGGCTGGTTGCCCCAGTACTGACCCAACTGCTGATAAATCTGCACAAAGTTAGGATCAGCCTTCTCCATCGCCTTCTCTTTATGAGAAAGAGGCACAGAAGCGCCACCCTTGGCATCAGGAATCATCAGAGTCCAGGTTTCATCGATGCCGTAACTCCACTGGGTGATATAATTTCTATCCAATCCGCTACTGGTCTGATTGGCAGCATTTTTCTTCACCAGCTCACTCTTGCCGCGCATGGTTTCCTGTCCATACTGCCAGGTGTGATAAAGGTTCGTCAGGTTGAGCGAGATACCGATGAGGGCACCCACCACGCACACTGCCGTAGCCTTTCCGAAGCGGGCGAGTTCTCCCTTCCTGATGGCATCCACCAAGTAGGCAATCACCATGAAGAGGATGATGAAGAGATAGTAGTAAGTCATCTGCACGTGGTTGGCGTTCACCTCGAAAGCCGAGAAGATGGCGGTGAGGAGCAAGCCCTTCAGATACTTCCCCCGGTAAGCCAGCACCATGCCCGCAATCATTGGCGGCAGATAGGCAAGTGCCCACACCTTCCAGATATGACCGGCGGCGATGATGATAAAGAAGTAGGATGAGAATGCCCAAATGATACTTCCCAATGCAGCCAGCGACTGTCGGAAATCGAAGGCTCGCAGCATGATATAGAAGCCCAGAAGATAGACAAACACATACCATACATAGTCGGGTAACCACAGATGATAAGCCTTCGTCACCTGGTCGAGCACCTTGGTACTTCCATACGAAGGTGCAATCTGGTAAGTTGGCATACCACCAAACACGGAGTTAGTCCAGCGAGTCGTCTCGCCGGTCTGCTGCTGGAAGAGTTCCTTCTCGTGTCCCAATCCCTTGCTTGCCGCAGAGTCGTGACGGAAGAGGATTCGTCCGTCCATGTCGGCAGGCATGAAGTACACGAAGGAAATCACCGCAAAAACAATCACCACTAGAATATCTAGCAGATACTTCTTCAAAAAATTCATTTTCCTGTATAAACGTTTATAATTTGCTTGCAAAGATAATGAGAAATGAAGAATCTACAAAATAAAAAAAGAAACTTTTTACTTTTTTTATGGCATAAACCGGTTTATGCCCCCAACGGCTTACCCATATAGGGGTTTTCCCCCATTTTTTAGGGATTCCCTCGCAGCAACTTTCTTAAAATATATTACCTTTGCATTGACAAGACAATATTTCTTCACCCCCATACGTTATAATAGTCAGTAACATTAAAATAAAAGGAACAAAAAAACATGAAAAGAATTGTATTCTTCCTGATGGCAATGCTCATGATAGCACTCCCATCATCAGCACAGAACTATAAGAATAGTCAATACTACAACGAGAAGACGGGTCATCTCGACTACAAGTTCAACAACTATCTGGGCGAGGCCTACCTGGGCGTGCGCCTCGGTCCTGCCTTCACTTACGTTACTTCCGACGATGCCCGTCTGGATGGCGGCAAATGGCAGACCGGTCTCAACGTGGGTGTTGTAGGCGGTTTTGCGCTCAGCGAGTCAACTCCTGTATTCATGGAGACGGGTCTCTACTATATAGAAAAAGGTGGAAAGAAAGACCTGGGCGGAGGCAAGAAGATGACCTACGACCTCAACTACCTGGAGATTCCGGTGCTCGTGAAATACAAGTACGAGGTGGATGATGAGTTCACCGTAGAGCCATTTGCCGGTGGATATTTCGCCATGGGCGTGGGCGGCAAGATCAAGAACTTTGCCGAGCGTGAGGCTCAGAGCTCCTTCAGAAGCAACAACTTCAGAAGATTCGACGGCGGTCTGCGCCTCGGATGCGGCGTGGGCTACGACATGTTCTATGCCGACCTCACCTACGACCTGGGACTTGCCAACATCTGCCACGACGATTTCGACAAGGCAAGAAACAGAGCCCTGATCTTCAACTTTGGCGTAAACTTCTAATTTTTCAAAACGGGAAAGAAATCAGCAGATAACAGATATCAGAATATATCAATAGAAATGAGAATAGGAATTATCGTTGCGATGGACAAGGAATTCGCGCAACTCAAGACATTATTGACAGAATCGCAGACAGAGCGAAAGAATCAGAAAGACTTCGTCATCGGAAAGATTGGTGCCAACGAAGTGGTGATGCAGCAGTGCGGCATCGGTAAGGTGAACAGTGCCATCGGAGCGGTGGAGATGATTGATAACTATCATCCCGACCTCGTCATCTCTTCAGGCGTTGCCGGAGGTGCCGACATCAACCTCAATGTAACCGAAGTGGTGGTAGCCACCAACTGCGTATACCACGATGCCTACTGCGGCGACGAGTGCGAGTACGGTCAGATTCTCGGCATGCCAGCCACCTTCAAGACTCCACAGGAGTATGTGGAGAAGGCGCTTGCCATCAACAACCTGCCCGACAACAAGCACCCTAAGATTCATGCCGGACAGATCGTAAGCGGCGAGTGGTTTGTGGATAGCAAGGAGAAGATGCGTTCCATCCTGGAGCACTTTCCTCATGCCATGGCCGTGGATATGGAGAGCTGCTCCATCGCCCAGACCTGTCACATCTACAAGACGCCGTTCATCTCCTTCCGCATCATCAGCGATGTGCCGCTGAAGGACACCAAGGCGCAGATGTACTTCGATTTCTGGGCAAAAATGGCAGAAGGCTCGTTTAATGTCACCAAGGCTTTTCTCGAAAGTCTGTAAACTATAAATTATAAATTATAAACTATATGAATAAGATTCCAAGTTTCACAATCAATCATAACAAGTTGCTCCGCGGCATCTACGTAAGCCGCAAGGACGAAGTAGGCGGAGAAGTAGTCACCACCTTCGATATCCGCATGAAGGTGCCTAACCAGGAGCCTTGCCTCCACAACGGTGCCATCCATACCATCGAGCACCTGGCTGCCACCTACCTCAGAAACGACGAGGAGTGGAAAGACCGCATCATCTATTGGGGACCGATGGGATGCCTCACCGGCAACTACCTCCTCATCCGTGGCGACCTACAGAGCAAGGACATCGTGCCGCTGATGCAGCGCACCTTCCAGTTCATCGCCGACTTCGAAGGCGAAATTCCAGGACAGGCAGCCAAGGATTGCGGCAACTATCTGCTCCACGACCTGCCAATGGCCAAGTATGAATCCAAGAAGTATCTCGAAGAGGTACTCAACTGTATCACAGAACAGAATCTGATTTATCCTACACAGGATTAATCATCCATCGTCTTAGGATATCATCCATCGTCTTATGATATCACCCATATTATCACCAGCGCCCGCAAATGAGAATTTGCGGGCGTTTATATTTAATTAACCAGAAAAGTTTTGCAGCCATCCATAAAAACTATATCTTTGCAGCTGAAATTTATTATTAACAATCGCCAGTTTTGACAATATATAAAATAACTATAACAATATATCAACTTCTCTTATGATAAGAATAAAGTGTATCGATTTAAATACGACAACCATGAACATCAAAAAAGTTTTTGTCGGAGTGTCACTCATCATGTCTGCCATGGCGGGTCACTCCCAGAGTGCATTCCAAGTTAAGCAGCAGTCGTTGCCGAATCCCGACAACGAGCCTAACGCTGTTTTCCCTGTTCCAAGCGATCGCCAGATGAAGTGGCAGGAGACGGAGTTCTACGCCTTCTTCCATTACGGCATGAACACCTATACCAACCGCGAGTGGGGACTGGGAAGTGAAGACGTAACCCTCTTTGCGCCTACTGCAAAGCCTAATCCGGCTCAGTGGCTCAAGGCGGTGAAGGCAGCGGGCATGAAGGGCGGCATCGCCGTGGTGAAGCATCACGATGGCTTCTGCCTCTGGCCTACAGCCACCACCGACCACTCCATCGTCAATGCAGGAAACGAGAACGGAAAGAATACCAACATTCCGCGCGACTTCGCCCAGGCTGCACGCAAACTGAACATGAAATATGGTTTCTATGTCTCTCCATGGGATAGAAACAGCGTATACTATGGCACCGAGAAATATGTGAACGATGTCTTCCTCCGCCAGTGCGCAGAATTGGCTCAGTACGGAAAAGACCAGTTTGAAATGTGGTTCGATGGTGCCAACGGAGGCGACGGATACTACGGCGGACGCAACACCACTGTCAATGTAGACCGTTCCACCTATTATGATATCCCGAACCTCAGAGATTCCATCCACAAGGTTTGCCCCGATATTATCCTCTGGGGTGTGGGCGCCGAGTCAAGATGGATTGGCAACGAGGCAGGATGGGCTGGCGAAACCAACTGGCTCACCGACGAGAGAGGATATGCCCCTGAAAGCAACGGCATGTATGGCACTGAAGACGGATGGCAGTGGGACCCGGGAGAGAGCGATGCCAAGCTCACCGACAAGGGATGGTTCTGGCACGAAGGCGAGAAGCCTCTCTCTGTGGAGCGCCTCTTCCAGATGTATCTCGAAACCGTGGGTAGAAACGCCACCCTCATCCTGAACTGTCCTCCCGACAAGAGAGGTTTGCTGCCTGATATCGACGTGCGCGTGCTCAAGGATATGGGCAATATGATCCGCACCCGCCTGGGCAAGGACCTGGCTCAGAAGGCCAGGGTTTCCGTTAGCAACACCCGCCAGGCAGGAGCCAAGCGCAACTATGCCGCCAGGAACCTGACCGACAACAACAAGAATACCTATTGGGCCACCGACGACGGCGTAAAGCAGGCCACCATCACCTTCAGCTGGGATAAGCCACAAACCCTGCGCTATGTGGATATGATGGAGTACATCCGCAAGGGGCAGCGAGTAAGAAAGTTCCATATCGAAATCTCAGAAGATGGAAAGACATGGAAGCCTATCGCAGAAAAGTGCACCACTACCACCATCGGATACAAGCGCATCATCCCGCTGAACGGCAGCACATCAGACAGTTACGGCAAGGGCTATCAGGCGAAGGGTTTGAAGATTGTCATCGACGACAGCAAGGCTTGTCCGCTGCTGCATTCCATAAAAGTATTTTAAACTTTTTCTCTACACCAAGAACATGAAGAAATTACTCATAGCATTGTGCCTGTTGCCATTGGCAGTAATGGGACAGGAAATTAAGTTCGACACCCAGGATTACAAATCCGTGGGAGTTTACGATAGATGGGAGCATTCCCCATTCCGCACGGGAGAACTGGCTGGCAACTGCGCAGTAGTGGATAATCCCGACCTCACCAACAATCCCAACACGAAGGTGCTCGCCTTTCAGCGTTCACGCCTGGCATCCAACATCTTCGGTGCAAGAATAGATCTGAAGAAGCCGATAGCACTCGGCCCTGCAGGAAAAGTGGTTCACGTGCTCATCAACCGTCCGATGGAAGGCCGCGTGATGCTGGTTGGTCTCGGCAAGCGCAGAGACAGAGCCGGACAGTCGCAGGAAGTAGAGCAGTTCTGGATTAAATCCACCACTCCGGTTCCTGCCGGTCAGTGGGCTGATGCCGTTTTCCCTATCAAGAGTGCCGAGGGTGTGGATATCTACAGTCTGGTAGTGGTTCCTCACGCCGAGTCACCTCACGAGATGAAGCAGGATGCCGTGGTGTATATCGATGATATCAATATCCATCTGACCAACGCCCCTCGCATCACCCTGCTGAAGACAGAAGGTGCAGCGAAGAAGAAGTCTCACAGCGACTTCGTATCCGTTACCGAGGCCAACCGCAACGGTATGGTGACAGCCGCCGACGGAACCACCCTCAACAACCACAAGGTGGCATACGGCAAGGCATTCAAGGTAAAGATGGTACCTGCCCCAGGCTTCACCTACGGTGATTTCACCATCACCCACGGCGACAAGGTAGAATCGCTCAAGAAGACGGATATCGCCAAGGATGGCACCTTCACCATTCCAGCAAAATGGATGGATGGCAACGTAACCATCGAGTGCATCTTTATTTCTACGAGCAAATAAAATCCTTGATTTCTACAAGTAAATAAATAAAATCCTCTATATAAAAAGGGTGTGGTATCAGTTGATGCCACACCCTATTTTTTTTATTGCTACCATTTCAGTCTTCCGTATTTCTCTTTATACCATAGCTGCCAGCCATTCACCAGGTTCTGCCAAACCACATAGGCACCCGGTGCTACGGCGGCAAGAGGATTCAGAAAAGTAAGGGTGAGCCAGATGCCCACAATGGTATTCTTCTGTCCCAACGCCTGACCGGCACTGATGCTCGCATCATAATGTCTGCCCACCGCCTTGCCAATGGCAAACTGGATAAGACATACCAAAAGGGGTACCAGAAGCAGCAAGGCTAGAATCCATCCCGAAACCTCGGCATGGAGGATATTGCGAACCGTCTCGCCCATCAATATCGTCAGGTTGAAGCACCACATATAGAAACCCAAATCCTTCACGCTCTTCACCTTATCCACCCACTTGGGCAGGAACCTGCGGCTCAGCAAAGCCAGGAGCAAAGGTACCACCAGTACCGTGGTTACGTTTCTGAACACCATCGCACTCATAAAAAGAAAGGAAACATCCGCCCCCTTCTCCACCATCGGGAAGAGACTCGGAATAATCACCATCGTGAATACATTCGCTATCACCGTATAAGTAGTCAGCGAACCGATGCTTCCACCCAACTTCTCAGTCACCACCGCCACGGCAGCCGCCGTAGGACAAATAAAGCAGATAAAGGCTCCCTCCAGCACCAGCTTGGTTTCATAATCATCGCCGAATTCGAAAATCAGCACCACCATCGCCAATGCCAGACTGGTTCTAATCAGCTGCAATACAAAATGCCACGCCTTCGGCTTCATCTCCTTGATTTCTATCTTGCAGAAAGTAACATAGAGCAGGGCGAAGAGCACCACCGGCATCAGATCTACCAGTTTCGGTCCCACCGCATCGCCCAGAGGTTCCAGAAACGGAACATTGGCAAAAATCAGATAGCCCACAGCTCCCAATACCAGCGAGCAGGGCAACGAGAATTTCCTAAAGAATTTCCACAACAGCATACAAATACATTAAAATAAAGAATCCCCTGCAAGCAGACTGCCCAGGGCAATCGGCAAGAGGGGAATTCTTACGGATCCATTTATATATAAGCTATAACTTATTCCTTGTTACTGCGCTTGCGCTCCAAGTGATCGAGAATCACCTTGCGCATACGCATGCTCTTAGGGGTTACCTCTACGTACTCATCCTCGCGGATATACTCCAGGCACTCCTCAAGGCTCATCACGGTCTTTGGAATCACGCGAGCCTTATCATCAGAACCAGAAGCACGCACGTTGGTCAGCTGCTTTGCCTTGGTTACGTTAACCACCAGGTCGTTGTCGTGAACATGCTCACCAACTACCTCGCCACCGTAAACCTCCTCACCTGGGTCGATGAAGAACTTACCGCGATCCTGCAACTTATCGATGGCGTAAGCATAGGCAGTACCTGTTTCCAGCGCAATCATGCTACCGTTAGAACGGCGGGTAATCTCGCCCTTGTATGGCTGATACTCCTTGAAGCGGTGGGCCATGATAGCCTCGCCCTGAGAAGCAGTGAGCACATTGGTACGCAAACCGATGATACCACGTGAAGGAATATCAAACTCGATATCCACACGCTCGCCCATGTTCAGCATAGAAGTCATGTCACCCTTGCGGCGGGTAACCATATCAATCATCTTAGAAGCAAACTCCTCTGGCACGTTGATGGTCAACTCCTCGATAGGCTCGCACTTCACGCCGTCAATCTCCTTGTAGATTACCTGAGGCTGACCCACCTGCAGCTCGTAGCCCTCGCGGCGCATGGTCTCGATGAGCACAGAGAGATGGAGCACACCACGACCAGAAACAATCCACTTATCGGTGGTATCCTCGTAAGGCTGAACACGAAGAGCCAGGTTCTTCTCCAGCTCCTTGTTCAGGCGGTCCTGAATGTGGCGTGATGTACAGAACTTACCCTCCTTGCCGAAGAAAGGAGAATCGTTGATGGTGAAGAGCATACTCATGGTAGGCTCGTCTACAGCGATAGGAGGCAGTGGCTCCGGGTTCTCGTAGTCGCAGATGGTATCACCAATCTCGAACTTCTCAAGGCCGACAACGGCACAGATATCGCCAGAATCCACATGGTCTGTCTTCTTATGACCCATACCCTCGAAGGTATGCAGTTCCTTGATCTTGGTCTTCTCCTGGGTTCCGTCACGGTGGCAGATGGTAACGTTCATACCATCCTTCAGAGTACCACGGTGTACACGACCCACAGCGATACGACCGGTGTAAGAACTATAGTCAAGAGATGTGATCAAGAGCTGAGGAGTACCCTCCAGCTGCTTAGGAGCAGGGATAATCTCCACAATCTTGTCGAGCAGATAGTCAATGTTATCAGTTGGCTTGTTGTAGTCATCGCTCATCCAGCCGTTCTTAGCCGAACCGTAAACCACAGTAAAGTCAAGCTGTTCCTCTGTAGCATCGAGGTCGCACATCAAGTCGAACACCATTTCGTACACCTCTTCAGGGCGACAGTTAGGCTTATCCACCTTATTAACCACCACGATAGGCTTCAATCCGAGCTGCAAAGCCTTCTGCAGCACGAATCGGGTCTGAGGCATCGGACCCTCGAAAGCGTCGACGAGGAGGAGGCAACCGTCTGCCATGTTGAGCACGCGCTCCACCTCACCACCGAAGTCAGAGTGTCCAGGAGTATCGAGAATATTAATCTTAGTACCTTTCCAATTGATAGACACATTCTTTGAAAGAATGGTTATACCACGCTCTCGCTCCAAATCATTGGAATCGAGCACTTCGCCGCTGTTATCCTGGCCGTCACGGAACAGCTTACCGGCGAGCATCATCTTGTCAACCAGGGTAGTTTTACCATGGTCAACGTGTGCAATAACTGCAATGTTTCTAATGTCTTGCATTTCGTTTACCTTAAATACTTAATGAATTTGGGTGCAAAATTACAAAAAAATCCCGAAAAATTTGCATAATTCATGGAAAAGTTGTACCTTTGCACCGCATTTTTAAGGAAACCGCCGTGAGGAAGGTCCGAAATTGCATCATATTACATTTATAACAATTAAATTTTTAAGTATCACAGCTATGTATTTAGACAAAGCAAAAAAAGAAGAGATCTTTAGCAAGTACGGAAAGTCTAACTCTGATACTGGTTCAGCAGAGAGCCAGATAGCATTGTTCTCATACCGTATTGCTCATTTGACGGAGCACGTTAAGAAGAACCGTAAAGATTATACTACAACACGTGCGTTGACACAGCTTGTAGGAAAGCGTCGTGCATTGCTCGATTACTTGTATGATCGCGACATCAATCGCTATCGTGCTATCATCAAGGCCCTCGGTCTTCGTAAGTAATCAGCGAAAGCAGACACATTGCTTAACAGAATTAAAAATCCCATCACTCGCAAGAGCGATGGGATTTTTCTTTTTTGCCGAATCTACTTCACACTACACCACACTACACTCGGTGAGAGAAGAGAAAGCCGGAGTGATTGGAAGATGGCGAAAAAAGATGCCACACCCTCATATCACTCCAGGCGGAAGATTACTGAGCTGAAATCGCCTGATTGCGAATCTCGATGTAATAGCTGCCTGCCATATCACTGAACTCAAACTTCAGTATGCTGAACTGGGTGGCTGCATCGGATACGCCCGTAACCACAAACTTTGCCTTTACAGGAATGCCCTTCACCAGACGGATGTTGGAATACTGACCCCATGTGCCGTTGGCTACAGGCGACATGTCACAGTTCAGACGGCATGCCTCACCCTCGTTGTCATAAATGGTAACCGTGCCGGAAGTATCAAACTCCAAATCCTTGCCGCCCGTGTTCTTCAGCATCGCCGTGATAATCACATTGTCGCCCAAGCGCTTGCACTCCTTCAGGGTGAATGCCAACTGAGGCATGGTGCACACAATGTTGTCGGCACTGGTGTTTACCACTGCGGCAGGAGTCTTTGCGCCGATGTTCCAGGTAAACTGCTCGGACGAGTTATTGAACTTACCCTTGATGACGCACGATCTGATGCTTGCCACCGAGCGCTCCACATCCTTCACTACCACCGTGAGCTTCACAGGAACCTTTGAAGGGATGTTCTTGTTGCTGTAAGTGCCCATACGCTCGCCACCCACGATAAACTCGATGGTGTGCTTGGCACTCTTGCTGTCCACCGCATAGGTGTTGTTGCTGCCGGCATCAAACCACAACGGGGCATCCTTGCCCAACTGGCTTGTGAGCACATAGTTGATGTGCACATCATTGCCGTTGCGCTTGCAGTCGGTGTACTTCAGCGTACAGTCAGGAATGGTTCCGCTGACATCATCATCCAACAGCGTGCTTGCCACCTTGCCCAAAGTCTTGAGCCATTTCTGTGCCTGAATCTGCTGAACGCCTACGCAGGCAAACAGCAGGATAAATACGATCAGTTTTTTCATACGTATCTTGTTTTAAAAATGAATAATCTTGTATCTAAAATGAATCATCTAAAATAGCTTGGATTGCTTCCAGGTGGAGGTCAACTCGCCCGATGCATTCACCGATGGTGTCTGACTCTTCTCGTTGACGACGATGGATTTCTGTGCCACCTGCGTCCTTACGTAGTCGAAGAGTTCGCCGAAGGTGGTATTGCCCTTGGTTTCCTGCAACTTCTTGAGCAGGAAATAGGTGAAGAGTCCGTGGCGCTTCTCCCGATAAGGATAGGCCGTCTCGTTGCCCTGTGCCGCACTTATCACCAGCATGTTTCCCTTGGGAGCCTCAGCCTTCGACTTGATGGCCACGCCCCGGGCAGAAGCCAGCATGCCTTCGCCTCGCTTGGATCCGCTGAAGCAGGCATCCATCACCACCGTCACATTCTGGGAGCCCAGGGCATGGAGCTGGTCATAGAGCTTGCCGATGCTGTAGCCCGTGGCCAAGATGCTGCTCTTGCCGTCTACGGGCAGCAGATAGGCAGTGCCGTTGCTTTCGTCAGGCACGCCATGTCCGGCATAATAGAAGATAAACCTAGCCTCGTCGCCATAGGCCTTGGCGATGTTCTGCATCCAGCTGATTTCTGCCAGAATATTGTTGAGCGTGGCATCCTGGCGCACGTGCACATTCTCCTGAGGGATGCCCAGCGTCTTGGTGCAATACTGGCTGAAAGCCACTCCGTCGTTGAGGGCGAACTCCACGTTCACCTCCTCCTCGTAGTTCTCGTTGGCGATGATTACGGCAAAGGTCTTCTCCTGCTTCGCCTTGGAAACGGGGATGTCGATATCCACATCCGACCTCAGATTGCCTGCCAGTGCCTGGAGATGATTGGTTTTCCTGGCTCTGTTCATGCGGCTTCCGTCCTGGTTCACTATTTCCTGCGCACTGGTAGAATCGGTTCGCATCACCACCACGCGCCCCTTCTTGCCCACCGAGATTCTCTGAGCCTCGGCAGGCTGCGCCGCCATGCACAGCAGGGCGACAAGACTTGCGAGATATAGATAGATTTTCATAAGCTTCCTGTTATTTACCAATTATCATCAAAGCCTTCAGAAGAATCGGCGAGCAGAGCTTCCTTCATCACGTCGATGATGGAGTTCTGGAAGGCAGAAGCCATCACGAAAGCCTTGCTGGATGCCTTCTTGTGCTTGTCTTTCTGCACATAAGGATAGCACATGTTGATGTCCCATTCCTCGTCGGTGCCCTTGGTTTGCTCGGAGCTTTCCTCGGCTTCTTCGCCTGTGGCTACAGATGCCAGGGTGCTGGCTATGGCACTGGTCCATCCTCCGCCGGCGGTAACGGTAACCAGATAGGAACCCATATATACGCTGATGCGTGCCTTTTCTTCCTTTACGTCTACTCGGATGTAAGGGGCGATGTCTACCTGATAATGGTTCATTCCGGCATTCTGAATGGCCACTTTCTCGATGTAGGCACGTGCCACGATGAGTCCTTCTTCCTTGTTTTCCTCCTGTATCACGCCGTGGGTATCCTTGCTCTTGAAGGCTTTCTTAAACCAGGCCATCGCCTTACCGTAGATCTGGTCTTTCGTCTGTCCGGCGCAATCAATCACTTCCTGGTAGTTGAGTCGGTTCTTGTTGTCGAGAGCCACCTCCTGATGCAGGTTGTCAGCCGCCTTGGTCCAGTTGTCGCCATATTTATCCTTGGCGTATTTCTCAAGTTGGTCGGCGCTGAATGTCTGTGCGCTGGCAGTGAGTGCGAGTGCAAAGAGGATGATTGCTGTGAATATTTTCTTCATTTTCTTTATTATTTATAAGATGATTATTTTTTGTTCATGTTAAGTTCTCTATGAGTTCTTATGAAGTTCTCTACTGCAAAATTAAGAAATAATCTCGATTTTTCAAAGCTCTTAGCATTCATTTTTACCATTTGGTGCTTTTTTACGCTATTTTTTTACCATTTGACGCATGGCCGTAACAGAAATGAAGTTTTTTCAGCGGATTTATCAGCCATTTCAATTTCAGTTATTTCAGTTTTCAGGGAGCCATCATGGGGTACTTATAAAATGAGAAATATGGTATGGGTAAACAAAAAAGCTTCCTCTCAACGGAGAGAAGGCTTTCTTGTTATTGTAGCATGCGTATCCATCACGGATACTTTGATGATATATATACCTTGTGAAGAGGAAGAGGAAGAAGAAGACAAAGAGGAAACCGGGATGCTGACAGATGCTGCACCTTCAGCCTTTCTCGATGCCACCAGTCTTCCATCAAGGGTATAAACCTCCACCTTATTTAATAGAGGAGCCCCAATCTTGGATACGACAATCAATCCCCGGGCTGGAGAATAGATTTTCACGCTCTTCTCTCCCACCTCAGCATCTTCGATGCCCGTGGCATTGCGCGTCTGGGTAAGGAAGTATCTGCCGTGCTCGTTTGCCTGCACCTTCACTTCCTCGCCATCCTTTATCTCCTGATACTTCCGGGTGGCAGCATCATAGAGATAGAGAGGAGAAGAGAGGGAACCTGCTCCTTGAACATTTAAGCTCATCAGCTCAGACTTCTTAGCCACAACACCCAGCGGAACATAGTAGATTTCCGGCAGCGAGTTTACCATGACAGCCCGCGATGAAGCCACCGTATAAACAGCAGGTACATCCGACAACAAGTCATCTCCGAGCAATTCGGTATCCTCCCTACCATCGAACTCTTGCGACGCATCAGCATTCAATATCAGATACGAAGAGCTCGCAGTCCCCTTACCTACCTGCAATCTGATTCTGCTATTCTGCTCCTCACCCGCAATATCAACACCCTTGGTCACATCCTTATCCACCGTCATGTTTGTATCAAAGTGGATGGTAGGCTGAGCGGTTTCCGACTTGATGAAGAAAGCCTGCATAGGCGGTATTCTTCCATCCGTCTCACCATCCAATATAATTGTATTGAATCCATTGGCCTCATTGTCATTCACAACCCAATAAGACACATTGTCTTCTCCAAGAGCCGGATTGCCCATGAAAGTATATGATAACTGCTAAACAATTGCATAAACTTTTTTAATCTAATATCTCCTTCAGCGGTTTCATCACGAAATCACGTTCTTCCATCAAAGGATGGGGAACATGCAGATCGGGCTCATTGATTACCAAGTCATCAATCATCAGGATATCAATGTCGATAATGCGGTCGTGATATTCACCATCCACCGACTTCAGGGTTCTGCCCATCTCTCGCTCTATGCGCTGAGTTGCCTCCAGCACCTGGCGGGGTGCCATGGTGGTGAGAACCAGCACGCAGGAGTTGATGAAGTCGTTGGGCGAAGAATAGCCCCATGGCTTGGTTTCATAAAGAGCAGACTGGCGATCTACCACGCCAATCTGCTCTCCTATCTTTTCTATCGCCTCGCGAATGTTGCGCTTACGGTTGCCCAAATTCGTGCCGAGGCTTAAATATACATGATACATAAGGATGATTCAAAATGGTTTAGTCTGGAAGTATCAACAAAGAATCGCCGTAGCAACCAAACATATAACCATTCTTCACTGCCTTCTTGTATGCCTCATATACAAGGTCGTAACCGCCGAACGCTGCTGTACACATCATCAGGGTTGACTCCGGATGATAGAAATTGGCAACGGCACAGTCGGCAAGTCCGAATTCGTATGGAGGGAAGATGAACTTGTTGGTCCAGCCATCGAATGCCTTCATCATACCATCGGTGCCTACGGCTGTCTCTGTGGCCTTCATCACGCTGGTACCGACGGCACATACACGATGTCCCTCAGCCTTGGTTCTGTTCACCAGGTCGCAAGCCTCCTGAGAGATAATCATCTGCTCTGAATCCATCTTGTGCTTGGTCAAATCCTCCACCTCAATCTCGTGGAAGTTGCCCAATCCGCAGTGCAGGGTGATGTATGCTTCGTTGATTCCGTTGATTTCCATGCGCTTCATCAGCTCACGAGAGAAGTGAAGACCTGTGGCAGGAGCCGTTACGGCACCTTCCTTCTCGGCGAAAACGCACTGGAAGTCTTCCATATCCTCTTCTGTGGCATGGTGACTCTCGCGGGCATCAATCACATAGCGTGGCAATGGTGCCTCGCCCAGGGCGAAGAGCGAACGCTTGAACTCATCGTGCTTGCCATCCTCATCATAGAGGAAGCGGAGCGTACGGCCACGGCTGGTGGTGTTGTCGATTACCTCGGCAACCATCTCGTTTACATCGTCGAAGAAAAGCTTGTTGCCGATACGGATCTTGCGGGCTGGCTCTACCAGTACATCCCAGAGGCGCATCTCAGGATTGAGCTCACGGAGCAGGAATACCTCAATCTTGGCATCTGTCTTCTCCTTGGTTCCGTAGAGACGGGCTGGGAACACCTTGGTATCGTTGAAGATGAAGGTATCTCCCTCCTCGAAATAGTTCACAATGTCCTTGAACTGCAGGAATACCGGATTGCCATCGGCATCCTTCATTTCCTTGCCGTTCTCATCGGTCTTATACATCTCGATGGTTTCCGACTTCTTGTGGATGACCATCAGTCGAGCCTCGTCGCGGCGAGTAATCTCGAATACACGTTCACCACTAGCTGTCTTAACCACACGTTTTGCCTTATGTGGGTAAAGTGCCACCTGAGAAGCTGGCAACTTGAAGTTGAATTGCGATAATTTCATGTTATATCTTTTATCTCCTTTCTATGATTATTTACTAAGATTCTTTTTCTGGGATGCCTGCTGGCTTTCAGCAATGCTATCCTCCAACGGCTGGGCATCGAGCCATTCCTGGAAATGGTCAAAATCGATGCAGGTTTCAACGTTGAAACTGCCTGCCTTGGTACGACGCAGGGCGGTGAGGAAGGCTCCACTATCCAGGGCACGGCCGATGTCACGGGCGAGGGAACGGATGTAAGTACCCTTACCGCAAACCACACGGATGCTTGCCGTCTTCTCCTCATCGTTGTAATCGGTGAGTTCGATTTCATCCACACGCACGGTCTTAGGCTTCAGCTGCACCTCCTCGCCTGCTCTGCGCAGGGCATAAGAACGGTCACCATTCACCTTCACGGCACTATAGGTAGGTGGGACCTGCTGAATCTCGCCAACAAACTGCTTCAGCACCTCCTCTACCAGCTCACGGGTGATGTGCTTGGTAGGGTAAGTATGGTTCACACTGTGCTCCTTATCGTAGCTTGCCGTGGTAGCACCCAACTGAAGCGTTGCCGTATATTCCTTGGTATGTGTCTGTAATTGCTCTATCTGCTTGGTACATTTACCCGTGCAGAGCACCAACACACCCGTAGCAAGGGGATCGAGCGTACCGGCATGTCCTATCTTCACCTTGAAGCCGAGTTTCTTGCTGAGCAGATAGCGAACGTGCGCCAATGCTCCAAAGCTCGACATGCGATAAGGCTTGTCGATAGCTATAATTTCTCCTTTTCTGAAATCCATATATTAAATGATTGAACAGATGATGGTAACAGCACCTGCAATAGCACAATAGATACCGAAATATACCAACTTACCCTTCTTCACGATATTGATCATCCACTTACAAGCCAGGCAGCCAGACACAAATGCAGCCACGAAGCCCACAATCATAGGGAATGCATCGATGCCGCCAAGAGCCTCTTCTCCCTTCAGACCCTTCAAGAGGTCGAGCAATGCCTCACCCAAGATAGGCGGAATCACCATAAGGAATGAGAACTGAGCCATCTTCTCCTTCTTGTCACCCAGCAAAAGACCGGTAGCAATGGTAGTACCAGAGCGTGAAAGACCTGGCAATACAGCAAGTGCCTGACCGAGACCGATGATGAATGCATGTAGAGGAGAGATATTCTCCTTCTGGCGTGGCTTGGCGAAGTAAGAGAAGGTAAGAAGACATGCAGTTACGAGAAGCATGATGCCCACGATGAGCAAGCCAGAACCGAACACTTCCTCTACCTGGTCCTTGAAAAACAGACCTACTACTCCCACAGGAATCATAGAGATAACGATATTGAGGGCATACTTGGTTTCCTCATTCATCTGGAACTTGAAGAGACCCTTCAGAATCCAGTCGATTTCCTTCCAAAGAATTACCAATGTACTCAGCACGGTAGCTACATGTACCATGATGGTAAAAGTCAAGTTATCCTCACCATTGATGCCGAAAAGATGGGCACCGATAGCCAAGTGACCACTACTACTTACAGGCAAATACTCTGTGAGACCCTGGATGAGTCCCAACACTAAAGCTTCAAACCAATTCATTGATTACTGATTATTTTTTATACCTTTTATATATAGGGAATTGAAAAGCCTACTCCCTTGTTTATTTACTTGATTGTCTTACCCTATTCATCCTTAGGCTTACGTATAACCGCATAGATGATCGAGAGGAAACCAATCAGGGTAACGGTTGGTGCCACTACAATACGGCGAGTACTGAAAATATCAGCATCGAAAGAGTGCTCGTTAGAGCCAGCGCCGCTCATCAGGAGGAAACCGATGATGACAATTGCCATACCAATTGCCAACAAGATGAAGTTCATCTTGTCAAATGCTAAATTCTTCTTATCCATTATATATAATGTTTAATGTGTAATGTTAATGTTTATTTTACAGAAGTTTACTCCTGATCAAATCTTGTACAGGTCTCCCGCCTTCATCTTGAGGAACTTGTTCACCGAGATATTGGCACAGAGAGCCGTAATGATGATACCGAAGAGGAATACCGAACCGCCTGTGATGGCAAGTTCCTGCCAGCCGAGCACATTGACCAGTTCCGGCTCGTGAAGCGACCAGGCATAGAGGCATCCACCGAGGAAACCATCGGCAAGCAAAGCCGCAACTACACCCACCGATACAGCCCTCTTGATGAAAGGCTTGCGGATGAAGCCCCAGGATGCACCCACCAGCTTCATGGTATGGATGGAGAATCGGCGGGCATAGATGCCCAGTCTCACCGTATTGTTGATAAGCGAGAACGAGATAAAGGTAAGCAGGGCGGCTACGATAAGAAGGCCGATGCTTATCTTGGTGAGCGAATTGTTCACCTGTTCTATCAGGTCGTGCTGATAACTTACTTCCGTCACGCGCGAGTAGCTTTTCAGCTCCTTGGCTATCCACTTCAGGGAATCATTGTTGGCATAATCCGCCTGTGTCGTGATTTCGATAGATGGCTGGAAAGGGTTCACACCGGCAAATTCGCTAGGATTGGTACCCAGATCGCGGGTAGCCTCCTTCAAAGCCTGTTCCTTGGTGATATAGGTCAGACCTTTCACGTAAGGACGAGCCTTCAAGCGCTTACACATCTGCAAGCCCTCAGGATTGGTAACATCCTGCTCGAGCATCACCTGTACCACCAGGTTCTCCTTGACATAGGAAGAGAGGTTTCTTCCCATCAATACGGAAAAGATGACCAATCCCAACAAAACAAGCACCATGGCGGTGCTGATGCATAAAGTAACAACCTGCAATCCACGATGATTGCGAGGCTTATATTGTTTCTTTCTCATTTCTAAATCTATTTATTTCTGACAGAAAAGGGCGTAATTACCCAAATTGTTTGCAAAGGTACACATAAACGAAGAGATAACAAAATAAAATTGCATTTATTTGCATTTATTCAATTAATTATTAAGGGAAGAGAGATTCGCTGCATGAGGAATTTATTGCTACCATTAACTGAAATTGTTGCAAAGTTTAATAGAAATCTCCGTTCAGCGTCGTTGAATGTACGTTCAGCGACGTTGAATGTATGTTCAGCAACGTTGAATGTACGTTCAACGACGCTGAACGGAGATTTATATTAGGGATAGAATCTTTTTCTATTAGGGATAGTATCTTTTTCCATAAGGGATAGTTGTATCACCCAAGCTATCAAACATGAAAAAGGGCCAACCTCACGGCCAGCCCTTTCTTAAATATCGAAAAATTCAAATAGGTATGACTTGAATTTTTACAACTAACAACAAATCGAGGTGAGAACCTCAATCTTAAAAACCAATTACATTTTAGTGATGACACCCTTCTGGGAACTCTCCAGGAACTGGATGATGTTCTGAATCTCCGGACCATCTGGCACCTGATCCTTGATCTGGTTGATGGCATCGAAGAGGGATGTCTGACCATGGAATACCAGTCGGTAGGCATTAGCAATATGCTTGCGAACCTTCTCGGTAACCTCGGCTGCCTCCATGATGATGGTGTTAGGACCTGCATACTTCACAGGCTTTCCACCGGCAATGATATAAGGAGGAATATCCTTGGAGAAGGTGGTACCTGCCTGAATCATCGCCAGGTCGCCTACTCGGGTCTTGGCGTTCTCTACTACAGATGTTGAGTAGATGACACCGTTACCAATCACGCAGTCGCCTGCAATCTTGGTACCATAACCGAATACGCTACCGTTGCCGATTACGGTATCGTGAGAGATATGGGCACCTTCCATCAGGAAGTTGTTGTTGCCCAGAACGGTCTTGCCGCCCTTATGGGTACCACGGTTGATAACCACGTTCTCACGGATGGTATTGTTATCGCCGATTACTACCTCACTCTCCTCACCTGTAAAGTGGAAGTCCTGTGGGAGGGCAGCGATAACGGCTGCCTGGAACACCTTATTATTATTACCCATGCGAGTACCGTTCATAATGCTCACGAATGGATAGATGGTACAGTTGTCGCCGATGACCACATCGTCCTCGATATAGACGAATGGATATATCTTGCAGTTGTCTCCAATCTTAGCCTTTGGAGAAACCTCTGCCTTTGGACTTATTATACTAGCCATAACTATAAACTATTAATTATTAACTATAAACTACTTAGCTCCTCCACCCAATGCATAGTAGAGATTTACTACTGCCTGCATCTTGTTGAAGTCATCAGCTACCTTAGAAAGCTGTACGTTGAGGAGTGAAGACTGTGCCTGGATGATTTCAAGGTAAGAGCTGCCTGCAATACCCATCAATTCCTTGGTAGATTCTACATTCTTTTCTAGTACTTCTATTCGCTTCTGCTCTATCTTGCTCTTCTCATCAGAGTAGTTGTAGAGAACAAGCGCATTGCTCACCTCGCTACCAGCCTTCAGCACGGTATTCTGCCAGGTGTTGTAAGCCTGCTCATACTGCATTTTAGCCACCTTCAAACCGGCAATGATACGGCCGTTCTGGAAAATTGGCTGGGTAAGAGAACCTACAGCTGAGAGCAACCACTTACCAGGGTTCACGATGCCCATACCAGCTGAATTGGTGAAGGCACCTGTACCGGAAATAGTGATAGATGGATAGAACTTGCTGCGGGCTGTCTCTACACCATAGAAGCACTGGGCAAGATTCATCTCGGCTGCGTGGACATCAGCACGGTTGTTGAGCAACTGGATGCCTACACCGGTTGAGAAATTAGATGGAAGACTCTGGTTATCCAACTTGCCACGGGCGATGCTATGTGCCTGATCGCCGATGAGCAGACTCAGAGAGTTCTCTGTCTCACGAATCTGGCGCAACAGATCGGTCTTCTGGGTCAACACAGAATAGTAGTTAGACTCAGCTGACTGGATGGCTGGTGTACGGTAACCCAATCTAAGATCGTGCATCTTCTGCATAGTCTCCCACGTATCCTTGGTCAATCCTTCCATATTGTTAACCAACTCCACCTGCTTGTCGAGCATCAACAGAGTATAATACATATTGGCGATGTTGGCGATGAGGTTGGTCTTGACAGATACCTGATAATCCTGCAACTGGAGCAGCGCCATCTGGGCACTGCGCTTCTGAGATAGCAGATTGCCGAAGAGGTCTACCATCCAGCTGGCTGTAACAGGCATCGTGTAAGTCTTGGTGGCAGCCTGACCATCCCAGGAAGCGATGGTTCCCTGAGGAGTGAAAGCCAGAGAAGGCACGAATGCCAACTTGGCACACTTTAGCTGCTCTTCTGCTATCTTCACGTTCAAAGCCGCATTGAGGAGGTTGACATTGTTGTTCAATCCCTTCTCGATGAGCGACTGAAGCTGAGGGTCGGTAAAGACACTGCGCCAAGGGATATTGGCGAAGGTAGTAGTATCCTTTACAGCCAAAGTATCTGTATCAGAAGCTACATCGCGAACGATACCGCTGGTCTTCACATCCGGACGCTCATATTTTCCGTAGAGAGTCTTGCAGCTGCTCAGGGAGAGCGCTGCGAGACCCAATATGATGATATTTAAATTCTTTTTCATTGTTTCCTTTGAAGTTACATTGCGTTATTACTTCTTCTCGATACCCTTCTTCTGATGAGCTGCGTTGGCATACTGCTCCAACTCGGCAGCTACCTCCTCGTTCAACTCATCCTCGAACTTCATTGGGGTCAACTTCTCCTGCAACCACTGGAAGACTGCGAAGAGAGCAGGAACCACGAAGATCTGGCAGATTGTACCGAGCAACATACCACCTACGGCGGCAGCACCCAGGGTCTGGTTACCATTCTTACCTACACCTGATGCGAACATCAGAGGCAACAGACCGATAACCATCGCCAGTGAGGTCATCAGGATAGGACGGAGACGGGCACCGGCACCCAGGATAGCTGAGTACTTGATAGCCATACCCGTACGACGACGCTCGAGGGCGAACTGTACGATAAGGATGGCGTTCTTAGCCAACAGACCGATCAACATAATCAACGAAATCTGCATGTAGATATCGTTAGAGTGACCGAAGAGGTTGGTGAAGATGAACGCACCTGCCAAACCGAATGGGATAGACAATACTACTGACAGAGGCAAGATGTAACTCTCGTACTGGGCACTCAAGATGAGGTAAACGAATACGATACAGAGTGCGAAAATCAAACCTGTAGAGTTGCTGGACTCAGCCTCAGAACGGGTCAAACCAGAGTACTCATAGCCGTAACCCTCTGGCAATGTCTCCTTGGCAACCTCAGCAATCGCCTTCATACCGTCACCGGTAGAGTAACCGCTGTTAGGAGTTACAGATACATCCATAGAGGTAAACAGGTTGAATCGGGTGATGTTTGCTGGACCATAAACCTTCTTCAAGTTCACGAACTCGCTTACAGGAGACATGGTGCCATCAGCACAACGTACATAAATCTTGCTCAGATCGTCTGGACGCATACGACTCTCAGGTCCAGCCTGAATCATGACACGGTAGAGCTTACCGTAGGCATTGAAGTTAGATGCGTAGAGACCACCGAGATAACCCTGCATTACAGACAATACTGTTGATGGAGAGATGCCAGCCTGCTTGGTCTTGGCAACATCTACATCTACCATATACTGAGGATAGTTAGGGTTGTACTGAGTCTGGGCGGTCTGAATCTCAGGACGCTTGTTCAACTCAGCCAGGAACTTCTTCACATTATCAAAGAACTTATTCAAGTCACCACCGGTCTTATCCTGCATAGTCATGGTAATACCATTCTGCATAGAGAAACCGGAAATCATAGGTGGAGCAAAGGCAAGCACCTGTGCATCCTTGATCGTAGCAGTCTGCTTGTAAATCATACCCAATACAGAGGTATACTCCATAGGGTTGACAAACAGCGCCTCGATACCGCCACCTGTACAAGCCTCCTTGATACGGTGGAAGAATCCACCCGGACGCTCCTCGAATGGCTTCAGCTTCACGATGATGGTACCCTGGTTAGAACCGGCACCACCGATAAAGCTATAACCCATGATGGCGTTACGGGTTGCGATGGCTGGGTTGCTAGCCAGCATCTTATCTACCTGCTTAACGACCTCTGCTGTACGTTCCTGAGAAGTACCAGGAGCTGTAGAGATACAAGCGAAGATAGTACCGGTATCCTCATCAGGCACCAGACCCGTCTTGGTAGTACCCATCAGGGCAACCAGACCTACGATACTGACAGCCACGAGGCTACCAGCGATGATGCCGTGGTTGATAACCCACTTGACACCACCCTTATACTTATTGGTAATCTTATCAAACTGATAGTTGAATCCTGCGTGGAATCGGTCGATGAAAGACATCTTCTTCTCGTGACCCTCCTCGTGTGGCTTCAGCAACACGGCACAGAGTGCAGGAGACAAAGTCAACGCGTTGATAGCCGAAATAACGATAGATACAGCCATGGTTACACCGAACTCACGGTAGAAGTAACCGGAAGTACCACCGATGAATGATACAGGAACGAACACGGCAGACATCACCAATGTAATAGAGATGATGGCGCTGGAAATTTCGTTCATCGCATCGATAGCTGCAGTAAGGGCACTCTTGTAACCCTGGTCGAGCTTGGCGTGAACCGCCTCGACCACCACAATGGCATCATCGACCACAATCGCAATAGCCAGCAGCAGGGCTGACAGCGTAAGCAGGTTGATGGAGAATCCGAAGATCCAGAGGAAGAGGAAGGTACCGACCAAAGCCACAGGCACGGCAATCATAGGAATCAGCGTAGAACGGAAGTCCTGCAAGAAGATATACACTACGATAAACACCAGTACCAGGGTGATGATCAAGGTGAAGATAACTTCCTCGATAGATGCGAACAAGAACTCAGTAACATCCATCAGGATAACATTCTTCAACCCAGGAGGATAACTCTTCTCCAGTTCATCAAGCGATTTCTTTACGTCGCTGGCAATCTGGGTAGCGTTGGAACCGGCAATCTGCTGAACCATACCCAGCACGGCAGGCTGACCATCATTGAGCAGGTTTACATTATACTGCAAACCACCCAACTCAACCTTGGCAATTTCGCCCAAACGGAGCGTCTGACCGGAAGTATTGCTCTTGATAAGGATGTTTTCATACTCCATTGGAGTCTTCAAACGACCCTTGTAGCGCAAGGTATATTCATACTGCATATCAGAGCTTTCACCAAAGCTACCAGGGGCAGCCTCGATATTCTGCTCTGCCAAAGCCTGAGAAACATCAGAAGGAACCAGTCCGAACTCCTTCATCTTCTCTGGCTTCAACCAGATACGCATAGAGTAGTTACGGGTAGAAGGGCTCTGCACATCACCCACACCACTGATACGTTTCAACTGAGGAATAACGTTGATCAGGGCGTAGTTGGTAACAAACTGGTCGTCGTAACGGCCATCGTCTGTAGTCAGAGCGAACATGATAACGTTAGAACTCTGACGCTTGGTTACAGTGACACCCACCTTGGTAACCTCGGCAGGCAGCAGAGACTGCGCCTGAGATACACGGTTCTGTACGTTGACCGCAGCCATATCTGGGTCGGAACCCTGCTTGAAGTAAACGGTGATCTGAGCAAAACCAGAGTTAGACGCAGAAGAGGTCATATAAGTCATGTTCTCCACACCGTTGATACTCTCCTCCAGCGGAGCAACGACAGAGTTCAACACCGTCTGGGCATCTGCACCCGTATAGGTAGCAGTTACCGTGATGGTAGGCGGCGCGATATTCGGATACTGCTCGATAGGCAGCGATACCAAGCCGATAATACCCAGCAAGACGAAGAAGATGGAAACCACCGTCGAAAGTACCGGGCGCTTTATAAAGTTTGTAAATGACATAATTTACTATTTTTCTTTATACCTTATTATATATTACTTCTTTCCGCCCATAGCAGTAGCGAAGGCATGAGCGTTATCCTGAGACTCAGCCAACTTGGCAGCCTCAGCAATCTTCTGATTGTAACGCTCCAGAGTGATAGGCTTGATCTGCTGGCCATCGGTCAACTTGGTAATACCCTTCAAAACAATACGATCGCCTACATGAAGACCTGCAGTTACGATATAGTTCTTGCCATCATCCTGTGGATTGACCTTGATCTCAGAATACTTCACCTTGTTATCCTTGGTTACGATGTAAACGAAGATCTTATCCTGAACCTGAGAGCAAGCCTCCTGAGGGATAACGATAGCGCTGTTATGATCGTTAGGAACCACGATAGAACCTGCACCACCACTCTTCAGCAACTTCTCTGGGTTAGCGAAGTGAGCGATGAGAGAGATAGAACCGGAAGTAGCATCGATGACACCACTCATCTTGACTACCTTACCCGGGTGATTATAGATAGAACCGTCTGCCAACTGCAACTTAACAGCTGGGAACGCTGCGATGGCTGCCTGAATGCTACCATTGGTCTTAGACATGCTCAAGATCTGAGACTCAGAGAGTGAGAAGAACACCTCCATAGTGCTGATATTGGAAACGGTAGTAAGAGCCTGACCAGAAGCACTTACCAGAGCACCTACCTTGAAAGGAAGACTACCTACTACACCAGCAGAAGGACTGGTAACGGTACACCAAGCCAACTGCTCGCGGGCTGAAGCCAAAGCTGCCTCTGCCTGAGCTACCTGAGCCTTAGCTGTTGCATAGCTGTTAGCTGCTGTAGAAAGTTCAAATTCACCGATAATCTTGCTATCATACAATTTCTTATTGTTCTGATAAGTCAACTTAGCTGTATTAGCCTGTGCCTTAGCTGTGTTTACAGCGGCAGCTGCAGAACGGACAGCAGCCTGATAGGTCTCGCTATCAATAGAGAACAAAGCCTGACCTGCTGATACAGTCTGTCCCTCGTGTACAAAAACCTTAGTGATAAAACCAGAAACCTTAGGACGTACCTCTACATCCTGGATACCCTTGATGGTAGCAGGATAGGTAGTCTGCAATGCGGCGCTGGAAGTACCGATAGTAGCCACAGCGAACTCATCATCGCTGAAGTCAGGCAGACCGCCCTTCTTACTTCCACCACATGATGTCAAAGTTGCGAGTACACAGACTGCTGCAACGAACAAAACGTTTTTAATTTTCATACCTATTTTTATATTATAATTTATTATTTTTGTCATACCTTAATATATACATACCGCCCTCTGGCGGAAACTCTAAACTGATTTTGAGTTTTAAAACGCTGCAAAATTACTAATAATATATGAATAACGGCTCGCAAGGAGCCGTTATTTAACAAAAATTATTCTCTATTTAAGTTTTCTACCATAGCCAAGCCCATATCCTGGGCCTTCTTCATCAGAAGTTCCATCAAAGGTTCCCGCTCGTTTGCCACCCTGTTATCCAGTACAGCATCCTTCAGATACTGCTTCAAGGTTCCCACTTCGCGGCATGGCTTGAGCTGGAACATCTCCATGATTTCGTTGCCGTCAATACAAGGCTGAAGCAATCGCTTGTAGTCGCGCTCCTGCAAGTCTGCCAACTTCTCGCGCACCATCTTGAAGTTATCCAGGAACTTCTGCTTGCGCACCTGGTTCTTGCTGGTGATATCAGCCTCGCAAAGCGTCATCAGGTCGTTGATGTCATCACCCGCATCGTTCAGCAGTCGGCGAACCGCGCTATCCGTCACCTCCTCATCGGCTATCACGATAGGACGCATGTGGAGCTCCACCAGTTTCTGCACATACTTCATCTTCGCATCCATCGGAAGCTTCATACGGCGGAAGATGCCTGGAATCATCTTGGCACCTATTATATTATGACTGTGGAACGTCCAACCGATATTGTTGTCCCAGCGCTTGCTCTTCGGTTTGCCGACGTCGTGGAAGAGTGCCGCCCAGCGGAGCCAGAGGTTATCGCTGTGCTTGCACACATTCTCCAAAACCTCCATCGTATGGTCGTAATTGTTCTTATGGGCTCTGCCATTGCGGGTTTCCACCTTATCCATCGCCACCAGTTCGGGCAGGATGAGGTCGAGCAGACCGGTATCCTTCAGATAATAAAATCCGATGCTTGGGTGCTTGGAGAGCATAATCTTGTTCATCTCGTCGCAGATGCGCTCGCCGCTGATAATCTTCAGTCGGTCGGCATTGCGGGAGAGTGCCTCGTAGGTTTCATCCTCTATCTGGAAGTTGAGCTGGGTGGCAAAGCGCACACAGCGCATCATGCGGAGCGGGTCGTCAGAGAAGGTGACATCCGGGTCGAGCGGAGTAGCAATGATGCCGTCTTCCAAGTCATAGACGCCATCAAAAGGGTCGACGAGTTCTCCAAAACGGTCCTTGTTCAGGCACACCGCCATGGCATTGATGGTGAAGTCACGACGGTTCTGGTCATCCTCCAGGGTTCCATCTTCAACAATCGGTTTGCGGGAATCGCGGTTATAGCTCTCCTTTCGGGCTCCCACGAACTCCACTTCTGTATCCTTATACTTTACCTGTGCTGTTCCGAAATTGCGGAACACTGAGAGATGCGCCTTTTTTCCGAGCATCTTCTTCAAGGTGGAAGCCACCTCAATGCCGCTGCCCACGACAACGACATCAATATCATTGGAAGGTCGTTCCAGGAAGAGGTCACGCACATATCCACCTACCACATAACATTCCACAGACAGCTCGTCTGCCGCCTCTGAAATCTTATGAAAAATATCCTTATCCAGTATCTGTGCCAGTTCGGCATTGGTCAAATTTCTCATACTCTTTTTTCTTTCGGGGTGCAAAGTTACTGCAATTTAAGCGAAAAACAAAATAAATATTTGGCTATTTCATAATAAATGCGTAAATTTGCACCGAATTTCGAAATTATTATGGCAGATTTATTGAAAACAGAACAGCAGTTTAAGGATGTCATGAGTGAATGCAGGACATTATTTGAGAAGAAGCTCCACGATTACGGAGCCTCTTGGAGAATCTTGCGCCCTTCTTCCCTGACAGACCAACTCTATATCAAGGCGAAGCGAATCCGCTCGCTCGAAATCAAGAAAGAATCTTTGGTAGGTGAGGGCATCCGCCCCGAGTTCATTGCCCTTATTAATTATGGTATCGTAGGACTCATCCAGCTGGAAAAGCCTTTCGCGGATGAAGTGGATATGACACCGGAAGAGGCGATGAAACTCTACGACCGCCATGCGCAGGAAGCACTGCAGCTGATGCTCAAGAAGAACCATGACTACGACGAGGCATGGCGCTCGATGAGAGTAAGCAGCTATACCGATTTCATCCTCACCAAGATTCAGCGTGTAAAGGAAATAGAGGACATCGCAGGCGCTACCCTCGTTTCGGAAGGCATCGACGCCAACTACATGGACATCATCAACTATGCCGTGTTCGGAGCCATTAAGATGAATGAGAAATAATCAAGAGGAGTGAGAATTAATCAAGAGGAGTGAAAAATGATGAAGATAGCGATGAAGATAGCGGTAAACATCGGGCGACTGCTCATGGCAGCAACGTTCATCTTCTCGGGATTCGTGAAGGGAATAGACCCGCTAGGCACGCAATATAAGATAACCGACTATCTGGAGGCACTGCATATCGACTGGATGTTCCCGTCGTGGAGCACACTGGTGATGTCGGTTCTGCTTGCCATGTGCGAGTTTGCCATCGGCATTTTCCTGCTCTTTGCCATCCGCAGAAGACTGGTGAGCAAGCTTACCCTGCTCGTGATGGCTGTGATGACGCTGATAACACTCTGGATCGTCATCGCCGACCCGGTGAAGGATTGCGGCTGCTTCGGTGATGCCATCGTGCTCAGCAACATGGAGACGTTCGTCAAGAACATCATCCTCCTTGCCATCGCCATCCTCATCTGGAGAAGACCGATGGACATGCCGCTGCTGGTATCCAGGTCAACCCGATGGATTGTCATCAACTATACGTTCCTCTTCTCCATCGTGATGAGCGCCTGGAGCCTGTGGTATCTTCCGCAGTTCGACTTCCGCCCTTATCACATCGGCGCCAACATCGCCAAGGGAATGGAGATTCCGAAGGGAGCCAAGCAACCTAAGTTTGACACCACCTTCATCCTGGAGAAGAACGGAGAGCGGAAGGAGTTTACGATAGACAACTATCCCGACTCTACCTGGACCTTCATCGACAGCAAGACGGTGCAGACGGAAGAAGGCTACGTGCCCCCTATCCACGACTTCAGCATTGAAGATGCAAAGACGGGAGAAGACATCACCCAGCAAGTGATCCACCGCAAGGGCTACACCTTCCTGCTGGTATCACCCCACCTGGAGTTTGCCGACGACAGCAACTTCGGCAGCATCGACGAGATATACGAATACGCTAACGACCATGGCTATCCCTTCCTCTGCCTCACGGCAAGTACGGAGAAAGCCATCAGGCACTGGCAAGACATCACGGGAGCAGAATATCCCTTCTATATCACAGACGAGACAACGCTGAAGACCGTGATACGCAGCAACCCGGGACTCCTGCTGCTGAAAGACGGAACCATCATCCGGAAATGGAGCCACAACGACCTGCCTGGCATGGAAGAGATAGCAGGCAAGCCGCTGGAACAGACCGAGATAGGCAAGATGCCGGAAGTAAGTGCCGCCAAGAAGATAGCCGGCATCATCTCCTGGTTCATCATTCCACTGGTACTCCTCACCATTGCCGACCGGCTCTGGGCTTGGGGCGCCTGGATCAGAAAGAAAGAGAATTCGAACAGAATATTATCAACTTTTAAAAAGAAAAGAAAAATGAGAAAGAAAATTGTAGCAGGTAACTGGAAAATGAACATGAACCTGCAGGACGGTGTTGCTCTCGCCAAGGAGATCAACGAGGCATTGGTAGCAGACAAACCAAACTGCGACGTAGTAATCTGTACTCCATTCATCCACTTGGCTTCAGTAGCTCAGGTTTTGGATTCAGAGATTGTTGGTCTTGGTGCAGAGAACTGCGCAGACAAGGCTAAGGGTGCTTTCACTGGTGAGGTTTCAGCAGAGATGGTAAAGAGCACAGGTGCTCAGTATGTTATCCTCGGCCACTCAGAGCGTCGTCAGTACTATGGCGAGACAGCAGAGATCTTGAAGGAGAAGGTAGAGTTGGCTTTGGCTAACGGTTTGAAGGTTATCTTCTGCTGCGGTGAGACACTCGAGGAGCGTGAGGCTGAGAAGCAGAACGAGGTAGTAAAGGCAGAGTTGGAAGGTTCAGTATTCCACTTGAGCGCTGACGCTTGGAAGAACATCATCCTCGCTTACGAGCCAATCTGGGCTATCGGTACAGGTAAGACTGCTACTTCTGACCAGGCTGAGGAGATGTTGGCATACATCCGCTCTATCGTAGCTGAGAAGTATGGCAACGAGGCTGCTGAGGAGACATCTATCCTCTATGGTGGTAGCTGCAAGGCTAGCAACGCACCTGAGCTCTTCGCTAAACCAAACATCGACGGTGGCTTGATCGGTGGTGCTTCTTTGAAGGCTGCTGATTTCAAGGGTATCATCGACGCTTGGAAGAAGTAATCTCAACAAGAAATATTTTGCGGGGATGCCCTTTCTTCGTGGGGGGGCATCCCTTTTTAATCAAAAAAAAGACTGCTTTCATATCAAAAAAGCGCAATTTAAGGAAATAGTCATGAAACAATTCCTCACATTATTAATATTCATCCTCTGCTCTACATTCACAGCGAATGCGCAGAACTACCTGGACCATCTGAAGAAGAAGGAACCGGGAAAGGGTGTTGTGACCGTGAACCAAAGCAAGGCTATCGACGAATTGGTAAACGGAAAACCTGTGCAGGCTGCAGAAAAGAAGCCTACTGCACAGGATGACAAGACCAAGACTAAAACTACCCCACAACCACAAAAGACCCCAACAGACACTCAGCACAAGAACACTGAGCACCCACAAAGGGAGAATACTCCTACCCCTCATCCGCAGCATGAAAACACAAAGGAGGGCACCCATGCCAACAACGCAAAGGAGGACACCCACGCCAACAACGCTGCCAAGGCTGAGAACAGAAAAGAAGAAACTGAAATGCCGATAGTGGATATGCGCAAGAAAGTGATGCGCAAAAGCTACAAGGTTACAGGATATAGAGTACAGGTATATGCCGGCGGTAACTCCCGCAACGACCGACTGAAGGCGGAACAGACAGGCAACAACATCAAGATGAAGTTCCCAGACCAGCCGGTTTACGTGCACTTCTACTCCCCAAGATGGATTTGCCGCATGGGCAACTTCCGCAATTTGGGCGAAGCCCAGAAGGTTCTTGCCAAGGTGAAAGCCCTGGGTTACAGACAGGCATGCCTGGTAAAGGGACAGATTACGGTACAGTACTAGTTAATAGTTTATAGTTGATAGTTAACAGTTTACAGCATTGATGCCGTAGGCCTAACTATAAACTATTAATTGTAAATTATTAACTATTAATTAAGAATTATAAATAAAATAAGATGAATCCAGAAACAGAATTTCGCGAGGGATTGGACGAACTCGCAGGACACTATAAAGAAGTATTGAAACTCCTGGGCGAAGACCCTGAACGCGAAGGTTTGGTAAAAACCCCGATGCGCGTGGCTAAGGCGATGCAGATCCTGACCCGTGGCTATACACAGGATGCCCACAAGGTATTGACAGATGCCCTCTTTGAGGAGAAATACGACCAGATGGTTATCGTGAAGGACATCGATTTCTTCTCTATGTGCGAACACCACATGCTGCCTTTCTATGGCAAGGTTCACGTGGCTTACATTCCTAACGGCAAGATCACCGGTCTGAGCAAGATAGCCCGTGTGGTAGACATCTTCAGCCACCGTCTCCAGGTGCAGGAGCGCCTCACCCAGCAGATTAAGGACTGCATCCAGGAAACCCTGAACCCTCAGGGAGTCATGGTGGTGATTGAGGCTAAACACATGTGCATGCAGATGCGTGGCGTGGAGAAGCAGAATTCCATCACTACAACCAGTGATTATAGCGGCGTATTCAACTCTTTGAACACCCGCCAGGAGTTCATGAGCCTGCTGAGAGGAGAAAGTAAAAGAATCTAATATATAGTTAATAGTTTACAGTTGATAGTTTATAGAGCATTCTTGCCATCAACTGTAAACTATTAACTTTTAACTATAAACTATAAAAAAATGAAGTTTATATCCTGGAACGTAAACGGCCTGCGTGCTTGCGTGGGCAAAGACTTCGAGAACCAATTCAAGGCACTCGATGCAGACTTCTTCTGCCTGCAGGAAACCAAGATGCAGGAAGGACAACTCGACCTGAAGTTTGAAGGTTACGAAAGTTATTGGAACTACGCTGAGAAAAAAGGATATTCCGGCACTGCCATCTATACCAAGCACAAGCCTTTGAGCGTAAGCTATGGCATGGGCGTGGAGGAACACGACCACGAAGGCAGAATCATCACACTGGAATACGATCAGTTCTACCTCGTCACCTGCTATACACCAAACTCGCAGACAGAACTCAAGCGACTGGATTATCGCATGACTTGGGAAGACGACTTCCGCAAGTTCCTGAAAAATCTGGATGCCCAAAAACCGGTAGTAATCTGTGGCGACTTAAACGTGGCACACGAAGAGATAGATATCAAGAATCCGAAAACCAACCGCCGCAACGCCGGTTTTACAGACGAAGAGCGAGAGAAAATGACAATTCTCCTGAACGATGGCTTCACCGATAGCTTCCGCTATCTCCATCCAGAGGAAGTAACCTATTCGTGGTGGTCTTATCGCTTCAAGGCACGCGAGAAGAACGCCGGCTGGCGCATCGACTATTTCCTGATATCAGACAGCATCAAGGACAAGATTACAGAAGCAAAGATCCATACCGACATCATGGGTAGCGACCACTGCCCGGTGGAAGTAGACTTAAACATCTAACAAGAAATCAGACTTTCTTATATAAATTAGATTGTTGATAAAAAAAAGATGGGGATCACCTTCCTCACGGAAGCCATCCCCATATTGGTCATATCAACATAAAATTTTAATTTATATAAGAGAGATTTTTCAATTCTAATGAAGAAATCAACAGCCTCATCTAACGGGGCATTGATTTACTGGTCAACGGATTACATAAGACCCTTAATCTCAGAGAGATTCTTCTTTACAGAAGTACCGTCCTTGTAAGTAACCATGAAGTAATCGTGAACAGACTTGCCGTTTCTGTACTGCACAACTGCCACGCCACCTTCGCGGAGCTGGAGAGTGAAGTAACCCTCACGCTTGCCATTGACATATTTGCCATGCCACTTCTCCTTGCCATTCTTATAATAAGTGGTCACTTCGCCGTTGAAAACTGTATTGCGGTCGTTACCGAGGTCAATGAAGCTATAGCCTCCCTCAGCACGGAGATTACCATTCATATAGAAATCCTGGAAAACGTCCTTCTTATTGAGGCCAGCGCCGGTAGTCATCAGCAATCTGTAATAACTAGCCTGATCGGCACTAGCTACATTGCTCATATTTTCTGCATAGAAAATAGTGTCAGCTACTACTGTTGCATTCTCTACGTGCTTGCGACCGAAAGCTGCTACGGTCATTAAAGCCATCAATGAGAATAATATAACTCGTTTCATATTTTTAATTTTAGGATATTATTAATTGTTTATTATTATTTCTTTTTTCTGGTGCAAAGATAATACAATTTTCGATAGGTTGTATCAATCCTTAACGCTATTTTATCTATTTTTTCGGGTCGGTTTTACTTTTTGCCAGAAAGAGTTTTCCAAATTACAAATTGTTATTTAAGGGGTCTTTTTTATACACTTTGACAGAAGGTATTTCCTGATAACCCTTATAAATCCCCATCTCAGTTTACACATTGTAAGCAGTCTATCTCATTACCCCTCAGGAGCACCACCACTTTTTTGAACCCATTTACAAACTTTTTCGCCCTTTTTCTAGCGTATGTACTTTTTATTTTGTACTTTTGCAGAGAAATATATATAATATAAGGTACGCGAATGAAAAAATATACAATAAAGGCACCTAGCCAAATGAATGCAAGTATCAACTTGCCAGCATCTAAGAGTATCAGCAACCGAGCCCTCGTCATCAGTGCGATGGCTGGAAGCAGCATACAACCTAGCAACTTGAGCGACTGCGATGACACCGAGGTTATCATCGCCGCCCTCAAGGATATGCCTGATGTCATCAACATCAAGGCAGCAGGCACCGCCATGCGATTCATGACAGCTTATCTTGCCTCTACACCGGGCGAACATACCATCACGGGTACTGAGCGCATGCAGAATCGCCCTATCCGCATCCTCGTAGACGCCCTGCGCTATCTGGGTGCCGACATCTCCTACGAGAAGAACGAGGGATATCCGCCTCTCCACATCAAAGGCAAGTCTTTGGAAGGCGGCCACCTGGAGGTAGTAGGCAACATCAGCTCGCAATACATCTCGGCACTCCTGATGATAGGTCCTATGCTGAAGAATGGACTGGAACTGAAGCTCACTGGCGAGATTGCCTCACGCCCTTACATCGACCTCACCCTCTGGACCATGAAGGAATATGGAGCAGATGCAGAATGGACGGATATGGACACCATCACCGTGAAGCCTCAGCCATACAAGACAACTCCTTACATGATTGAGAACGACTGGAGTGCCTCTTCCTATTGGTACGAGATGATGGCCCTGAATGCCAACATCGACTCTTCTATCCAACTGGAAGGCTTGATGGACTGTTCAAAACAGGGTGATTCTGTGGTGAAATACATCTTCAGTCTGCTGGGTGTGAAGAGCGAATTTGAGAATCGCGACACCATCACGAATGTAATGCTGAAGACAAACCGCTGTCTTCTCCCTAAGTTTGAATACGATTTCACGGGTTCCCCAGACCTGGCTCAAACCATCGTAGTAGCATGCTGTGCGCTCGGCGTGAAGTTCAAGTTCACGGGTCTTGCCAGTCTGAAAATCAAGGAAACCGACCGTATCGAGGCTCTCAAGACCGAGTTGAAGAAGGTGGGCTATGTCATCCACGATGAGAACGACAATACCCTCTATTGGGATGGCGAGACCTGCGAAGCAAGCTTTGCCCCAATCGACACCTACGAGGATCATCGCATGGCTATGGCTTTCGCCCCACTCGCCTTCAAGTTCCCTCAGATAGAGATCAACAACCCGGAAGTAGTGAGCAAATCGTACCCACATTATTGGGAAGACCTCAGGAAAGTAGGATTTGAGATAGTTGAAAGTTAATAGTTGATAGTTAATTGTTTATGTTATATTTAGTTTTAGCCTTGGTGGTTCTAGGCCTGATAAGCGCCATATTCGGTATCGTCTCTCACCGCAAGGGAGAGGACGAGGAACCATTGCAGGAAGGCGTATCGTGCAACACTTGCAATGGAGAAAACTCCAAGTGCGAGCAAGACTGCATGATGGAGGCTGCCACCAAGGAAATAGAATATTACGATGACGAAGACCTCGACCGGTTTGCAGGACGAGAGGCTGACGACTATACCGACGAGGAAGTGGAAGAATTCTCGGAGGTGCTCTACACCATGCAACCCGAAGAGGTGGCAGGCTGGAACAGAAGTCTGATTCTGCGAGGCATCAACCTGCCAAACCAGCTGAAGGATGAAGTCATCAACTTTTTAAATAGCTAGGAGTCATATATGGACATATTGCAATATACATTTTTCCAGAACGCACTGATAGGCGCCTTCTTGGCAAGCATCCTGTGCGGATTCATCGGAACCTACATCGTTACCCGCCGTCTGGTCTTCATCAGCGGTGGCATCACCCATGCCTCTTTCGGAGGCATCGGCATCGGTGTGTTCTCGGGCATCAACCCCATTCTCTCCGCCATGGTATTCGCCATCCTCAGTGCCTTTGGCGTACAATGGATTTCGCGTAAGAAAGATGTGCGCAAAGACTCCGCCATTGCCATGTTCTGGACCCTGGGCATGAGCGTGGGCATCATCTGCTGCTTCCTCACGCCGGGATTCATGCCCGACCTTCCCTCCTTCCTCTTTGGCAGCATCCTCGCCATCGACAGCGCAGACCTCTGGTTGCTGGGCATCCTTACCCTGGTGGTGGCACTGCTCTTCATCTTCCTCCTGCGCCCCATCCAGAACATCGCATTCGACAGTACCTTTGCCCGGTCACAGCATCTGCCGGTCACCCTCATCGAATATCTGATGATGACGCTCATCGCCATGACCATCGTAGCCACCCTCAAGATGGTGGGCATCGTACTCGCCATCAGTCTGCTCACCATCCCGCAGATGACCGCCAACCTCTTCACCTACAACTACAGGCAGATGATCTGGGCAAGCATCATCCTGGGATGGATAGACTGCATCGTGGGCCTCTACGCCAGCTACATGCTCAATGTGCCGTCGGGAGCCACCATCATCTTCGTAAGCATCATCATCTTTGCCATCGCAAAATTGTGGAAAGGAATCCAGAAAAAATGAGAATCCAGAAAAAATGAAACAGCATCATCACCATACAAGGAACCTGGCATACGCCTTCGTGCTCATCATCATCTCGATGAGTACCATCGGTTGCTCTACGCAGAAGAATACGGCGCAGAGCAGATGGTGGCATGCCTTCAACGCCCGATACAATACCTATTATAATGGTACCCTCGCCTATATTGATGCCTCACTGGAGAAAGAAGCTGGCAACAAGGACAACTATACCGAGCAGATTCCACTCTACACCGTTACCAACAAGAGTAGCCGCGAAATAGGTAAAAGTAACTACGACCGTGCCATCGAAAAATGCGAGAAAGCCATTCACCAGCACAGTATCAAAAGCCGACCTGAATGGACCAAAAGCAGAAAGAAAACCGAAAAGGATATTGAATGGCTCAGCCGCCGCGAGTACAATCCCTTCCTGTGGAAAGCCTGGATGCTGATGGGCAGATCCCAGTTCTTCAAGGGCGACTTCAATTCGGCAGCCACCACCTTCGCCTACATGAGCCGCCTCTACGCCACCCAGCCTGCCATCTACGGAAAGGCTCGTGCCTGGCTGGCTAAATGCTATATCGAACAGGATTGGATGTATGATGCAGAAGATGTAATCCGCAACATCAGGCGCGATTCCATCCACTGGAGTGCCCAGAAGGAATGGGATTATACCTTTGCCGACTACCATATCCGCAAGGGCGAAGCGGCACAGGCGATTCCTTATCTCAGGAAAGTAATCAAGCACGAGATGCGCCGCAAGCAGAAGGCACGCGAATGGTACCTGATGGGACAGCTGCAGGCTTCCATCGGCAACAAGCAGGAAGCCTACAAGGCGTTCAAGCACGTGGTGCGCCTCAATCCTCCTTACGAACTGGAGTTCAATGCCCGCATCTCGATGACCGAGGTGATGGCGGCAAACAACAGCAGGAAGATGATAGGCAAGCTGAAGCGCATGGCTGCATCCGACAACAACAAGGAATATCTCGACCAGGTATATTATGCCATCGGTAATATCTACCTGGCTCAGAAAGACACCCTGCAGGCCATCGGAGCCTACGAGAAAGGCGTTGCCAAGGCCACCAGAAACGGCATAGAGAAAGGTGTGCTCCTCCTGCATCTGGGCGACATCTACTGGATTAGAGAGAAATTCTCCGATGCCCAGCGCTGCTACGGCGAAGCCATCGGCTTGCTCGACAAGGAGCGCAAGGACTACGAACAGCTCTCCAACCGCTCCAAGGTGCTCGACGAACTGGTACCCTTCACCGATGCCGTAGCCCTGCAGGACTCCCTCCAGGCATTGGCAAAGATGGATGAGAAAGACCGCAACGCTGCCATCGACCGCGTGATTACCGCCCTGAAGAAGAAAGAAAAGGAAGAACGCAAAAAACAGGCTGAGCAGGAAGCCGCCAATAACCAACAGGGAGGAAACGGAGGCAACTTTGCCAACAATGCCAACAAGAAGAACAACGCCGCCAACAATGCCATGAACGGTATGAACGGCATGGATAAAGGAAAGTGGTATTTCTATTCTCCTATGGCGGTTAACCAGGGTAAGGCGCAGTTCCAGAAACTCTGGGGCAAGCGAGAGAATGTAGACAACTGGCAACGAATCAACAAGACGGTGGTTGCTTCAGCACAGGGTGCCGAGGAGATGACCGACGAGATGAGAGATTCACTCGCCAACGTAGCCGCCCAGGAAGATTCGCTCAAGCAGATTACCGATAGTGCCGTGAACGACCCGCACAAGAGGGAGTACTACATGGCACAGATTCCATTCACCCCGGAACAGCTGGCAGAAAGCAACCAGCTGCTGGAAGACGGACTCTACCATTCGGGCGTCATCTTCAAGGATAAGCTCGACAACCTGCCACTCAGCGAGAAGGCACTGCGCCGACTGACTGACCACTATCCGGAATATGAGCACATGGATGATGTCTACTATCATCTCTACCTGCTCTATTCCAGAAAGAAACAGACGGATGTGGCAAACACCTACGTGGAGAAACTGAAGAAGGACTACCCTGAAAGTCAATGGACCATCCTTCTTTCCGATCCATATTATGTAGAGAATGCCAAGATAGGCGTTCATCTGGAAGACTCTCTCTATACCCTCACCTACCAGGCATTCAAGGAGGGTAAATACGAGGTAGTGAAGGAGAATGCCGCCGTATCGGAGAAGCGGTTCCCTACGGGCGAAAACCGCGATAAGTTTCTCTTCATCAGCGGTATGACCCAACTCAACGAAGGCAACGTGGATTCATGCATGACCATCATGAACACCGTGGTGGAGAAATATCCCAACAGCCGACTCAGCGAGATGGCGGGTATGATAGTGAATGGTGTCAACGCCGGCAAGCGACTCTACGGAGGCAAGTTCGACCTGAGCAATGTATGGTCGATGAGAAGCGACGTTATCAACAACAACGATTCTACCCAGCACAAGGGCTTTAGCGACGAACGCAACGACAAGTTCGTGTTCCTCCTGGCCTATGTTCCTGATTCCGTAAACGAGAACCAGCTGCTCTTCGAAGTGGCGAAATACAACTTCACCTCGTATATGGCACGTAACTTCGATCTCAATATCGAGGATATCCAAGGTCTGCATCGCCTGAAGGTAAGCGGTTTCCGCAACTACGACGAGGCTCGCCAATACGCCAACGAGGTGTATAAGCAGGCAGGCATCACCCGTCTGCTGAACAAGGCAAGAGCCTTTGTCATCAGCGAGCCAAATCTGGAGCTTCTGGGCACCAAACTGTCATACGACGATTACGACAAGTTCTACGCCAAGCACTTCGCCCCATTGAAGATCAGCCAGCTCCGCCTGCTCATCGAGCCAGCAGAAATAGCTGTGGATAAAGATCAGAAAGAGGAAATTTCCGGCAAGGATGCAGAAACAGGCGATCATCCGCTTGATGAATTGGAACCAAAAGAAGATCTGATTCTCGGTCCTGTAAATCAGAACACAGAGCAGCAGAAGACTCAGGAAGAGGAAATCACGCTGCCGGTTAACAAGGAAGAGCAGAATACCCAGGAAGAAGAATTCACTCTTCCTGTAACCAAGGAAGAGCAGAAGACTCAGGAAGATGAAGATACCTTCGAGATTCAGCCTCAGCAGAAAGAGGAGAAGACCGAAGATACCGGTATCGACTTCGAGGAGAAGAAGACTGAAGATTCCGGACTGGAAGACGAATACTTCGAACTCGACGGATTCTAGAGGAAAACTAAAAAAGAGAGAGGATGTGTCTTTAAACCATGACGCACCCTCTCTCTTTTTCTACTTATTATAGTACTGACGTATTGTAAGTATATAATTCAAATTTCACAACGAACAGAAGAACGTTACCAGGAACGGCACGGAGAAATCTACGCAGAAACCATGGAAGATGGAAACGATGATGAAACGCTCGCCCGAACAGCGGGTGATAATCGGCAACGTGGTATCCATCGTCGTGGCTCCTCCCACACTGATTGGTGCCAACTTGCCGAAATACTTTACCAGCAGAGGCGCACAGAGCAGGGTGAGAATCTCTCGGCAGATATTTGCCAGCAAGGCTATCGTACCCAACTCCGGTCCACGATATTGCGTGATGAAGATACTCGACAACGAGTAATATCCGAATCCCGAACCTATCGCCAGACAGTCCGTCAGCTGGCGATGACCCAACAGCAGAGAAGCTGCAGCGCATCCGGCAAGGGTGCCCAGGATTGTCATCACCGGCAACATCATCAATCGGGGATTCACCTTCCTGAAACTCTTCAACACCGAAGTATCACATCCGATGCTGATTCCCACACAGAACATCAGGCAGCAAAGCGCATCATAGCTCACGTCGCCATCCAGCAACCCGGCTGGAACCACATCGCAAGCCCCCACGATGATGCCCAGCACAAAGAAGCCCACGATAATCAAGCTACCCTTCATCCCTCGCCTCCTTTCTGCGAAACAACCTGCGAGTCTGCCTTCGCCTGCTTGGCACTCACGTATCTCCACAAAGCCCAGGCAAAGAGCACACTTCCGGCACTGCCGCCCAGCGTCAGGATGACAGCCTCCAGTCCCAAGGTCTGAAGTCCGTTGATGATACGGGGATTCGCTCCCACCTCGATACCGAGCAGAAACAGGAGCACCCAGATAAGCGCCGTGATGATACGGCCTATGAAACTCATTTTCTTGTTGCGAAGCAGATACCCCGTACCTATTCCGCACAGCATAATCATTACAATCTTGAGCATTGCTATCTTATAATCTTCTTATTCTTCTTTAATTAATCATACAGGATTTATCAATCATACAGGGTATCGTTTCGAATCACCCACTGAATCATAATAACGGATTCCGAGCCTTTATAGTATATCCGAAGGCAAAGATTCCTTAAAAATACTTACGTTATCAAGCCCTGAACCTAAAAACAAAAAACACTTAACATTCTTTACGACAAGATTCTTCCTGCATTCAGGAATTCTTTGTAATTTAGCACCCCGAAAAAATATAAGGAGAAAAAAGTATGAGCAACGGATTATTATTATGGGTGGATGATGAGATTGAACTTCTCAAGGCTCACATCATTTTCCTGGAGAAAAAGGGGTACGAGGTGGTTACCGTGAGCAACGGTGCAGATGCCATCGACCAATGCAGACAGCAGACCTTCGACCTCATCCTACTCGACGAGATGATGCCCGGATTGAGCGGACTGGAGACCTTGCAGCAGATCAAGGACATTCAGCCTGCCACTCCCGTAGTGATGTGCACCAAAAGCGAGGAGGAGAACATCATGGACCAAGCCATCGGGTCCAAGATAGCCGACTATCTGATCAAGCCCGTCAACCCCAGCCAGATATTACTGTCGCTCAAGAAGAATATCCACCGCAAGGACATCGTGACCGAGGTAACGCAGAGCGGATACCAGCAGGTCTATCAGCAGATAGCCATGCAGATGATGGATTGCCGCAACTGCCAGGACTGGATGGAGGTATACAAGAGACTGGTGAAATGGGAACTGGAACTGAGCGATACCGACAGCAGCATGACCGAGATGCTCTCTATGCAGAAGGAGGAGGCCAACATAGGCTTTGCCAAATACATAGCCAAGAACTATCTGAACTGGGTAGACCCGAAGAATATGAGCAAGCCCGTGGATGACAGACCGGTGATGAGTCCTGACATCTTCAAGACCAAGATCTTCCCGATGCTCGACAAGGGAGAAAAGGTGTTCCTCATCGTCATCGACAACTTCCGCTACGACCAGTGGAAGATGCTCGCCAAGGACATCGGCGACAGTTTCGAGATTGAGGAGGATATGTATATGAGCATCCTGCCTACCGCTACGCAATATGCCCGAAACGCCATCTTCAGTGGACTGATGCCGAACAAGATAGCGGAAATGTTTCCGGAGCTCTGGGTGGATGAGGACGAGGAGGAAGGCAAGAACCTAAACGAGAAGCCGCTGATTCAAACCCAGATAGACAGGTTCAGAAAGAAATACAGTTTCAGCTATCACAAGGTGAACGACTCAGTGGGTGCCGACAAGTTTATGGAGCGTTACAACGAATGCAAGGACAACGACCTGAACGTGCTCGTAATCAACTTCATCGACATGCTCTCGCATGCCCGAACAGAATCGAAGATGGTGCGTGAACTTGCCAACAACGAGAGTGCCTACCGCAGTATTACGCAGAGCTGGCTGCGCCACTCGGTGCTAGCCGAGCTGTTCAAGCGACTGGCGCAGAGCGACTTCAAGGTGGTTATCACCACCGACCACGGCAGTATCCGTGCCTCGAAGCCTATCAAGATTATCGGCGACCGCAACACGAATACCAACCTGCGCTATAAACTGGGCAAGAACCTGGCTTACAATGCCAAGGAGGTGTTTACCATCAAGGAGCCGCACAAGGCACAGTTGCCTGCGCCAAATTTGAGCACTGCGTATGTATTCGCCTACAGTGATGCCTTCTTCGCCTATCCGAACAATTACAACTATTACGTATCCTACTACAAGGATACCTTCCAGCATGGTGGCATCTCGATGGAGGAAATGCTCATTCCGCTCATCACATTAACAGCAAGAAAAAGATAAAAATATAAATTAATATACAATGAAGATTAAGATTGATTCATTAGACAACATCCATGTAGCAGCCAAGGAATTCCTTGAGAACATGGGCGACGGCAAGGTCTTTGCCTTCTATGGCAAGATGGGTGCCGGAAAGACAACATTTGTAAAAGCAATTTGCGAGGAACTGGGCGTGGAAGACGTGATTACATCGCCTACCTTCGCGCTTGTCAACGAATATACTGCTGGCAATGGCGACCCTATCTACCACTTCGATTTCTACCGCATCAAGAAGATTGACGAGGTGTATGACATGGGGTACGAGGATTACTTCTATGGCGGCAACCTCTGTTTTCTGGAGTGGCCGGAACTCATAGAAGACCTGCTGCCTGAAGATTGTACCAAGGTTACAATCACCGTGGAGGAAGATGGTTCCAGAAGCGTGGAATTCTAAAAAGAGAAATAATAAAGAGAAATGAAAATGGATTGATTCCCATTCTTCATTTCTCTTTTTTCTTATTTTATCAAAAGAGACGCATGTCTTACAAAAGAGACTCAAACTTCTCCTTGAGAGTTGACTTGTTAGCTGCACCAACAAACTTGTCAACCAACTGACCACCCTTGAAGAACAGGATGGTAGGGATGTTGCGAACGCCAAACTCCATAGCGATGTCGTCGTTCTCCTCTACATCACACTTACCTACTACCAACTTGCCATCAAACTCCTCTGCCAACTCAGACACGATAGGAGCAATCTGGCGACATGGACCACACCAGGTAGCCCACAAATCTACTACCAATGGCAATTCGCCATTCTTGTAACTCTCGAAATTCTCGGTTGTAATTGTTACTTCCATTTTTTACACCTTATTTATATATTAATATTAATTGATTTGATAACTCATTTTCGGATGGTCGTTGACAAACTGAATAAGTTCTCTGCTCACACCCACGGTCCGCTCCTGGGCACGCATCAGGATATTGGTATTGCTTTCGGGGTCATGAATCTGCAGGAAGAGCTGCGCCTTGCCTTCATCATTCTCTATCACCGACTTCAAGTCGTTCACAAAGGCATCGTTCACCTCGGTGCTATCCACAACAATGGTAAAACGCTCCAGGCGATTCTCCTTCACGGTCTGCAGATACTCCACGGTGCTCAGCTTGAAGTCCAGATAGTTGCTGTTGCCATAGCGTGCCACGCATTTTGCCGTGCAGTAGATGGTACTTCCTTCCATCATGATGCCTCGCCATGCACCCCAGTCCTCACCGAAGAGCGCCAGTTCGCCCGAACCCTCGAAATCCTCGATGGTAACGAAACCGCATGGCTTGCCCGTCTTGGTGAACTTCGACTTCACCTCGGTGATGATGCCGCCGAATACCACATCTTCCTTCTTGGAGAGTGCTACCTTATCCCTCAACTCACTGCAATGGGTGTTGCACATGTTATGAAGGATAATCTCATATTCGTCGAGAGGATGCGCCGAGAGATAGATGCCCACCAGCTCACGCTCCTTGTTCAATCTTTCGATGGTGCTCCAGGATTCAGCCTCAGGAATAGGCGGAGTAGCAATCTCCACGGCTTCCGTACCTCCAAAGAGTGAGGTGGCTGCCTCGCGCTGCTCCTGCTGATAAAGCTGACCATAGCGCACCAGCGTATCGAGGAAGGTATCGCCCTTGCTGTTCTTGCCGAAGAACTGCTCGCGTCGGATGCCGAAACTGTCGAAGCCGCCACTCAATGCCAAGGTCTCGAATGCCTTGCGGTTGACACAGGAGAAATCCACTCGCTCGGCAAAATCGAAGATTGTCTTATAAGGTCCGTTCTTCAGGCGCTCAGCAACGATGGCATCGGCAGCAGGTGCTCCCATACCCTTGATGGCAGAAAGACCGAAACGGATTTCGCCATGCTCGTTCACACCGAAGGCACGGTAACTCTCGTTCACATCAGGACCCAAGGTCTTGATGCCCATCGACTGGCACTCCTCCATCAGCTTGGTGATTTCCACAATCTGTGCAAAGCGTCGGGTCATCAACGCCGCCATATACTCGGCAGGATAGTGTGCCTTGAGATAGGCTGTCTGATAGGCTACCCACGAATAGCAGGTGGCGTGGGACTTGTTGAAGGCGTAGGAAGCAAACTTCTCCCAGTCGCCCCAAATCTTCTCCAGCACGGCTGGGTCGTGCCCGTTCTCCGTTCCCTGCTTGATGAACTTAGGCTTCATCGCATCTACAATGGCCTTCTTCTTCTTACCCATCGCCTTACGCAGGGCATCCGACTCACCTCGGGTGAAGTTAGCCAACTGTCGGGAAAGGAGCATCACCTGCTCCTGATATACCGTGATGCCGTAGGTATCCTTCAGATACTTCTCCATGCACGGGATATCATACTGGATAGGTTCCTGACCGTTCTTGCGGGCGATGAAGGAAGGGATGTAATCCATAGGTCCCGGACGATAGAGGGCATTCATGGCGATGAGGTCTTCGAACACGGTAGGCTTCAGTTCGCGGAGATACTTCTGCATACCTGGCGACTCAAACTGGAAGGTACCGATGGTCTGTCCCTTCTGATAGAGCTGATAGGTGAGTTCATCGTCGATAGGAATGGTATCCAGGTCAACGATGTCGCCCGTGGTCTGCTTGATAACCTTGCATGCCTCCTTCATCTCCGAGAGGGTCTTCAAGCCCAGGAAGTCCATCTTGATGAGTCCCGTGGATTCAATCACGTGACCATCGTATTGCGTCACCGCCGTCTTCAATCCAGGGAAATCAGGGTCATCGGCAGTGGATACAGGTACCCAGCTGCTGATAGGGTCTCTACAGATGATGAATCCGCAGGCATGGATACCCGTGCCTCGGATGGTTCCTTCCAGCATCTTGGCATATTTGATGGTATTGCTCTCACGAGGGTCGCTGGAGTACTCAGCCTCCTTCAACTCTGGCGTATACTTGATGGCATTGGGAAGATTCATCTTCGCACCATCAGGCAATCTGTCGGGTATCGCCTTGCACAGTGCATTCGCCTTGTCCAATGGCAACTTCTCCACGCGGGCTACGTCCTTGATGGAGTTCTTAGTGGCCATCGAACCGTATGTAATGATATGGGCACAGTTCTCGTGACCATACTTATCCATCACCCATCTCAACACCTTACCTCGACCATCATCATCGAAGTCGGTATCAATATCCGGAAGGTTCACACGGTCTGGGTTCAGGAAACGCTCAAACAGCAGGTCATACTTCAGCGGGTCTATCTTGGTAATACCCAGACAGTATGCCACTACAGAACCTGCCGCAGAACCACGTCCCGGTCCTACCATCACGCCCAGTTCTTCGCGAGCCGCCTTGATGAAGTCTGACACGATGAGGAAGTAGCCTGGGAAACCCATGGTCTTCATGACATGGAGCTCGAAGTTGACGTGCTCATCCACGTTTGCCGGCAGCGGGTCGCCATAGAGTTTTTTGGCTCCCTCGTAGGCAAGATGGCGCAGATATTCTGCCTCAAACTTGATTCGGTATATCTTGTCGTAACCGCCCAATCGGTCGATTACCTTCTGTCCTTCCTCGGGTGACAGCTGATTCTCTCCGTTCTCATCACTGGTAAACTCCTTGTAGAGGTCCTGCTCCGACACCCGCTGGCGCAACTGTTCCTCCGTGCCGAAGCTTTCAGGAATGGGGAAGAACGGCATGATAGGTCCATGGTCGATGCTATAGATTTCTACCTTATCTAATACTTCGAGGGTATTAGACAATGCCTCGGGGATATCAGAGAACACATCGTTCATTTCCTGACGGGTCTTGAACCACTCCTGCTTGGAATAGCGCATACGGTTAGGATCGTCCAGGTCCTTGCCGGTGGCAATGCAGAGCAGGTGGTCGTGCGCCTCGGCAGTCTCCTTATCCTCAAAGTGGCAGTCGTTGGTGCAGACGAGCTTGATGCCATATTCCTTAGAGAGTTCGATGAGCACCTTGTTCGCCTTCTGCTGCAATTCGTAAGCCTCACGGTTGGCAAGCAGACTTGGGTCATCAGGCACCTTATGGCGCTGCAGCTCCAGGTAATAGTCATCTCCAAAGAGATTGTGATACCATTCGCAGGCTTCACGTGCCCCGGCGATGTCACCCTTCAGAATCTTGGCTGGCACCTCGCCGGCAATACAAGCCGAGCAGATAATCAGGTCCTCATGATACTTTTCCAGGTCGGCACGGTCGGTTCGAGGGCGCATGTAGTAACCATCCACCCACGAATTACTCACCAGCTTGATGAGGTTCTTGTATCCGTTATAGTTTTTGGCTAGCACGATGAGGTGGTAACCACTCATATCACCCTTGTCCTTCTCGCGGTCGCCCTTGGTTCTTCTAGCCACATACATCTCACAACCGATGATAGGCTTGAAGGGTTCCAGCCCTTCCTTCTTTCGGTCTTTGTTGACTTTTCCACAATAGTCAACGAGTTCCTTGATGCCGAACATCACACCATGATCGGTTACAGCCATACCCTTCATTCCATCCTTGATAGCCTTGTCTACAAGATGCGGAATCTTGGATTGACCATCGAGGATGGAATACTGTGTATGGACGTGTAAATGTATAAAATCTTCCATTTTCTGCCTTAAAATTCCTATTTTGACAACAAAGTTACTGCTAAAAGTTGATATTGCCAAAAGAAATGAGAGAAAAATTTGCAAAAGTGATAAAAATGCCGTACCTTTGCACCGATATAAACATAAACCTATCTCATGGGACAGAAAATTAAGAAATTTAAAAAGATAAGATTGCACCGCGAGGGCACCGGTCAGCTGGTGTACGGCGGTATAGCATTAGTAGCCATCGCAGCCATTTTATGGTATGCCTTCGACAGCAAGATTCCCTTCTGGGCATTCCTTGTTGTCTTCGGCGTGGTATATGGCATCGTGCTCAATTTCTACCGCTGCCCTATTCGCTACCTGAACGTAGAGGATACCGAGAAGCTCGTTGTGGCTCCTGCAGACGGTAAGATTGTGGTAATAGAAGAAGTAGACAATGCGCCTTACTTCAACGACAGGCGCCTGATGATTTCCATCTTCATGAGCCTCTGGAATGTTCATGCCAACTGGTTCCCGGTGGATGGAAAGGTGAAGTTCGTGAAGCACGAGAACGGTAAGTACATGAAGGCTTGGCTGCCAAAGGCCAGCGAGGAGAATGAGCATGCCGACATCATGATCACGACCCCTGAAGGTGTGGATGTATTGTGCCGTCAGATTGCTGGTGCAGTAGCCCGACGCATCGTTACCTACGCCAAGGAGGGCGAGGAGTGCTACATCGACGAGCATCTGGGCTTCATCAAGCTGGGTTCTCGTGTAGACGTGTATCTGCCTATCGGCACGGAAGTATGCGTCAAGATGGGACAGGCTACCACAGGTGACCAGACAATTATAGCAAAATTGAAATAAAAAAATGAGTATTAAGAAGCATATTCCAAACACGATTACATGCTGCAACCTCATCTCTGGCTGCATCGCTACATCGTTCGCCTTCGGCGGTAATCCCGAAATGGCTTTGTTGTGGATTATCATCGGAGCAGTTTTCGACTTTTTCGATGGCATGAGCGCTCGCTTGCTGCATGTTTCATCGCCTATAGGCAAGGAGCTCGACTCGCTTGCCGACGATGTTACCTTTGGTGTAGCTCCAGCCACCATCGTATTCTCTCAGCTCTTCGTCATGGAGTATCCTGAGTTTCTGGAGCCATTGCGCCCATGGTTGCCTTACGCAGCCTTCATCATCGCCGCTTTCTCGGCACTGAGATTGGCAAAGTTCAACCTGGATGAGCGTCAGACCACCTCTTTCATCGGTGTGCCTACGCCTGCCAACGCCCTGTTCTGGGGTTCGCTGGTAGTGAGCAGTCCTAGCTGGATTACCAGCCAGAGCTGGTCGGTATTCTTCATCCTGGCAATGATTCTCGCCACCAGTTTCCTGCTGGTATGCGAATTGCCGCTGTTTGCGCTGAAGTTCAAGCAGTGGTCGTTTAAGGGCAACGAGGTGAAGTATGGTTTCGTAGGTTTTGCTGTGGCAGTTCTTGCCTTGTCGGTAGCGACCGAAGGCATCAGAGGCTTCCTGGAAGGCTGGTGGATTATCATCCTGATGTATGTCCTCCTCTCTTGGTTATTGTATAAGAGAAATAAATAAGGCTTATGGCAATAAGCCAAAAAAGGCTTGCTCCCGTTGGGTAGCAAGCCTTTCTTTTTTATATTCTATCAGTTGAACTGATTAATTGTTTAATTGTGAACAAGGGTTCCAATCTCCTCACCTTCCATCACCTTCTTCAGGTTGCCCACGATATCCATGTTGAATACGTAAATAGGAAGATTGTTCTCCTTACACATGGTAGTAGCAGTAAGGTCCATCACCTTCAAGCCCTTGGTGTAAATCTCATCGTAAGTGATGTCGCTGAACTTGGTAGCAGTAGGATCCTTCTCTGGGTCGGCTGTATAGATACCATCCACACGAGTACCCTTGAGCATCACGTCTGCCTCGATTTCGATGCCACGGAGCGAAGAACCAGTATCTGTGGTGAAGTATGGACTGCCTGTACCGGCAGAGAAGATGCAGATATAGCCATCCTCCATAGCCTCGATAGCCTTCCACTTGGTGTAGAACTCACCGATAGGTTCCATGCGGATAGCTGTGAGCACCTTGTTCTTAACGCCCAATGCACCGAGTGCGCTGCTCAAGGCGAGGGAGTTGATAACGGTGGCACACATACCCATCTGGTCGCCCTTCACACGGTCGAAACCCTTCTGGCTTCCGCTCAGACCACGGAAGATGTTGCCACCGCCGATAACGATACCAATCTGTACGCCCATCTCGTGAACTTCCTTAATCTGCTTTGCATAATCACTCAAGCGCTCAGGATCGATACCGAAACTCTGCTTGCCCATCAGGCTCTCACCGCTCAACTTCAAAAGAATTCTTTTAAACTTTGCCATAACGTATTATAATTTACAATTTACAGTTAATAGTTAACAGGAGGCTACGCCCTATAAACTATTAACTTTTAACTATTAACTCTTAACTATAGGAGGCTACGCCCTATAAACTATTAACTTTTAACTATTAACTAAAAATCTAATTTCGCCAACTGCATACGAACGAATCATTCCCTTCTTGTCGTGAAGTATCAGATGGCCATCATCTTCCACCTCTACGAAGGCACCCTCGAACTCTCCATCGGCATCTTCATAGCGATGAAAGCCCTTGCGGCGATAGAGTGAGAGATGGTAGATGCCCGATACATCCATGTAGTCGGCACGACGAAGCAGTTCATAATACTTCTTGAATGCCTCGATAATCTTCTGGAGCACTTCATCCCTATCCACCTCATGACCCAGGATCTGAGCCAAGGATACCGGATTAGGCGCATCGCTATGGAACTCCATCTGGTTGATGTTGACTCCGATGCCGAAGATGCAGCGCTTGACGCCCTTGGAGTCGATGGAGGTCTCTATCAGCGTACCACTGATTTTCCTGTCGTTCCAATACACATCGTTAGGCCATTTCAGCGTGATGCCGTCAGTATAGGTATCCAGCGCATCCTTCACGGCTAGGGCTCCCGCCTCTGAAAGCAGGAACTGCTGGCGCACGGGTACCCACGTTGGACATGTCAGCAAACTGAACAGGAGGTTCTTGCCCGGTTCACTCTCCCAGGTATGAGTTCCCTGTCCCCTACCAGCCGTCTGATAATCGGCCACTGCAACGACAATCGTATCATCCTCGCAGCTTTTCATTCCCTTCAGGAAGGTATTCGTGGAATCCGCTTCCTGCATTCGTATCATCTTTGTTTCCATTTTCACATTAATAAATAATAATAGGTACTTGCCGGCAGAACGGAGTAAAGTATCAGCATCGGAGTTAAAGTATCAGCATGGGATTGAAGGCATCCTTCAGATGCTGGAGACTCTTCACCTGATGAGCGCATCCCACGATGGAGATGACATCAAAGCGCAGCTCTTTGTCCACCTGGCATTCCTTGACATAAGCATTGGCAGCTATGGCAAGATTCCTCATCTTGCCCCGGGTAACTGCCTCTTCGGGCTGCTGGTATTCCTCACCGGTGCGGGTCTTCACCTCTACAACCACCAGCGTGTTGCCATCGGGAGTATAGGCAAGAATGTCGAGGTCACGCCGCCCTATCTTCCAGTCACGGGCGATAATCACATAGCCCTGGTCTTCCAGATAAAGCGCCGCTTCATCTTCTCCCCATTTTCCCAATTCATTATGCTCTGCCATCGGTTATTATCTTAAGTTTAGCCCCTGTCGGAATCATTTTCCGCCCAAAAGGCACTATTACCATGCAAAAATAACACTTTTCTTTCACCCATCAAAGTTTTTTATGTATTTTTGCACAAAAAAGGAAAAGAGAAATCATAAAGAATAGAAATATGGTAGACAATCAGAAGAAAGACGAAGAATTTATGCGCCGTGCCCTGATGGAGGCACAGGCCGCATTCGATGAAGACGAGATTCCCGTGGGAGCCGTCATCGTATGTAAGGACAGGATTATCTCGCGTGCCCACAACCTCACGGAGATGCTCACCGACGTAACCGCCCACGCCGAAATGCAGGCCATTACCTCGGGTGCCAATATGCTGGGCGGAAAGTACCTGAAGGATTGCACGCTCTATGTCACCGTGGAACCTTGCGTGATGTGTGCCGGAGCCTTGGGATGGGCACAGATAAGCCGGGTAGTTTATGGTGCCAGCGACGAGAAGCGGGGGTATACAAAATATGCGCCCGATGCACTGCATCCTAAGACAACAGTTACATCGGGCGTATTGGAAGATGAGTGCCGCGCACTCATGCAGGATTTCTTTCAGAGAAAGAGATAATTCATTTCTTTAAAAGAGTTCATTCATCTCTTCAAAAGAGTTCACTACTTCACGAGTACAACAAGATACTTGCTGGTGCTCCAGAAGATCTGAGGGTTGGTGATGCGAAGAGTATACTGCTTGTTAGCATCACGAACCAATGTATAGGTGCTTGATGGATGAGTGGTGAGCACCTTGACATTCTTAGAGTAGAGCTTGATCTCAGAGAGGTCGCGTATATCTATCTTGGTGAAGTAATTCTTGTTGAAATTACCGGTCATCACCTTGTTATCCTCCAGGATATGCTGGTTTTTCAACTCCTTCTTGGTGCCGAATACATACCATGCAGTGTTGATCTGCTTGTCCTGAGCATTGATCACCTCGCTCTTCTTGCTGCTTTCGCTAGCCAGGCGATTTGACTTGGTGTTCAGGTTATTGATAGTCTCATCGAGCGCAGCGATGTGGATATCCTTGCTGTCCAATTCCTCACGGAGAGCCTGAAGCTGCTTCTCCTTCTCCTCCAACTGCTTAGTGAGGTTGGCGATAGTCTTCTGGAGCTGCTCCGACTTGATAGAGCTGTTAGCCATCTGCTTCTGCAACTTGGCAATCAGCTCCTTGTTCTGCTTCATGCGTGTAGCGATGAACTGTACATCCTCCGTGAGCTTCTGCTTTTTGCTAGCGCCCTCACCATTCTTCAGAAGGGTAACGCGATTCTCGGCCTCATTAATCTGATTGAGACCATCCTCAATCTCGTTGATAGTACCCATCAAGTCGTTCAACTCGCTGTCTTTCTGAGCAATGATACTGTTGAGAGAATCATTCTGAGCAGCACCAATACCTGCGGTAGTCTTACCATCCTTACAACCAGTTAATACCAAGGCTGCGAGGCATGCCATCATTAATAGCTTTTTCATAATCTTTACCTTTTATTAATTTATGATTAATAATAACATAACGAAGAAAAGAGCAGAAAATTTTATTCTTCTCTGTTTTTTCTGTTTTTTCTTTCTTCGCGTCGCTTTTCTTTCAATTCTTCTTTCAGTTGCTTCGGGTCCTTGCCAGCCAGGACGATAACGAACTCGCCCCTAGGCTCAGTCTCCTCGAAATGCGCAATCACTTCGGCAAGCGTTCCGCGAACGCTCTCCTCGTGCAGCTTCGAGATTTCCCTACAGCAGCTCACCTGACGGTCTTCGCCGAACACTTCGGCAAACTGCTGCAGCGTTTTCACCACCCGATAAGGTGACTCATAGAAAATCATGGTGCGCACCTCATCTTTCAGAGACTCCAGATAGGTCTGTCGCCCCTTCTTCTGCGGAATGAATCCCTCGAAGCAGAATCTGTCACAAGGCAATCCCGACGACACGATGGCAGGGATGCATGCCGTAGGCCCCGGAAGGGTCTGCACGGTGATGCCCGCCTTAGCCGCCTCGCGAGCCAGGTAGAAACCCGGATCGCTGATGCCTGGGGTTCCCGCATCACTGATCAATGCGATGGTTTCGCCAGCCTTCAATCGCTCTACGATGCCCGACGACGTGCCATGCTCATTAAACTTATGATGCGCCACTAAGCGATTTCGGATATCGAAATGCTTGAGCAGGACGCTCGATGTGCGAGTGTCCTCCGCGAGCACCAAATCAGCCTCTTTCAGAACCCTGATGGCTCGCATTGTCATGTCCTCCATGTTGCCCACTGGAGTCGGTACGATATATAATATGCCCATAAGTGGGTACAAATGTAGTTAATTAATCTTTCATAGCAAAAAAAAACTGCGTATCTTTGCATTTTTTAAAACCTTATTAGTAATTTTGCCCCCGAAATGACAGAATTACTATATGGGGAGGCACACCGTCCCGGCAGAATTGAAGTGGTGTGCGGATCGATGTTCTCCGGAAAAACCGAAGAATTAATCCGAAGAATGAAGCGAGCTAGCTTCGCCAAACAGAAGGTGGAAATCTTCAAGCCGGCGATAGACACTCGTTACTCCGAAGACAATGTAGTGAGCCACGACCAGAACTCCATCCGGTCGACTCCGATTGAATCTTCTGGATCGATACTCTTGTTGGCTTCCGACATCGACGTGGTCGGTATCGACGAAGCCCAGTTCCTGGACAATGGCTTGGTGGAGGTCTGCAACGAACTCGCCAACCGTGGCGTACGCGTCATCGTGGCGGGTCTCGACATGGATTTCAAGGGAGTTCCCTTCGGTCCGATTCCGGCTCTCTGTGCCATCGCTGACGAGGTGACCAAGGTGCATGCCATCTGCGTGAAGTGCGGTGCCCTGGCATACGTAAGCCATCGACTGGTAAAGAACGACAAGCGTGTGCTTCTCGGCGAGAAGGACGAATATGAGCCACTCTGCCGCGACTGCTACCAGAAGGCTATCCATAATGAATTATAAGAAGTGAGAAGATATGAGCAAGGAGATTACATTCGATAAGTTCATACGTTGGGCGGGTATCGTCGTCCTCGTATTAGCGGTACTATACATTATTAATTATCTGAGTGATGTACTGCTTCCTTTCTTTATAGCATGGTTTTTCGCTTACCTGCTCTACCCCGTCGTGAAGTTCATCGAGAATAAACTCCATGTCAAGGTGCGTGCCCTTTCCATTCTTCTAGCAATGGGTGCTGCAATAGCCATCGTGGGCGGAGTTATCTGGCTCATTATCCCACCAATGATTGACCAGTTTGACAAGCTGGGAATCGTCCTGACCAAATGGGTACACCAGACTACCCACACCAACAACCTGACGGCTCTCATCAAGGAGTGGCTGCAGGCCAACCAGTCCACCATAGAGCATTTTCTGAAGAGCAAGGACTTCAGCGATGCCCTTAAGTCCACGATGCCGAAGGTTTTCTCGGTGGTGAGTCAGACGGCTACCATTATCATGAGTATCGTTGCCTCGATGATTACCTTATTATATATGTTCTTCATCCTGCTCGATTACGAGACGCTGACAGCCAACTGGGTGCGCATCTTCCCGAAGAAGAACCGCCCGTTCTGGCATGCACTGATGAAAGATGTGGAAAGGGAGCTGAACAACTATATCCGAGGTCAGGGCATGGTGTCGCTCTGCATGGGCATCATGTTCTGCATCGGTTTCACCATCATCGGTTTCCCGATGGCGATAGGTTTGGGCATTCTGATAGGCATCATGAATCTGGTACCTTATCTTCATACCTTCGCCCTCATCCCTACGGCGTTCCTCGCCATGCTGAAGGCGGCGGATACAGGACAGAACTTCTGGGTAGTCTTCGGATTGGCATTCCTGGTATTCTGTGTGGTTCAGGTAATCACAGATATGGTGGTAACGCCTAAGATTATGGGCAAGGCGATGGGGTTGAACCCAGCCATCCTGCTCTTGAGTCTTTCCGTTTGGGGTGCCTTATTGGGCTTCATCGGTCTGATTGTAGCACTTCCACTCACCACGCTTCTCATTGCCTACTGGCAGCGATACGTAACGCGAGAAAAGCCGCAATATGAGGAAGAAGTGGCTGAAAAACCGCTGATTCCAGATAAAATTGAAGAAAATAAGCAAAAAAACGGCTAAATATTTGGTTATTCCAAAAAATAGTCGTACCTTTGCACTCGCTTTTGAAATCAAAGGTTGGAGATTGACTCGCTAGCTCAGCTGGTAGAGCACAACACTTTTAATGTTGGGGTCATGGGTTCGAGCCCCATGCGAGTCACAGTCTCAGAAAAAGGACTTTCCGTTAAGGAGAGTCCTTTTTTCGTTTCTATCCCTTTCAACATATCGATTTAAGTTCTATCCGCCATCGGCGGATAAAACCTTTTATTTACCAATTGGATAAATCAGCTTTCGCCTCTATCTTCTTTTCTACGTTATCCGGAAGTTTCGAGAAGAAATCGTAGCCGGTGATACGCTCTACCTCATCTATAGAGTTCACGAAGTCCTTCTTCTGGAGTCCCTTGGCTGATTGATTTCTGCAGATAAAGCCGATGGCCTGAGGATTCTTGCCTGTGCGGAGAATCACCTTGAAGAAGGCATCGGGAACCACCACCTTGTTTTTGCCCAACTTGCGATGCTGCTTGTTCAGAAAGATAGGTCCGCAAACGATATATACCTTGCCATACTTCTTAGCCCAAGTGCGGCACTGCTGCTCGATACTGTTCCATACGCCCGCATTCAGGGCATGAGTCTGCGGACACATGTTGGTCATCAGGAAACATTCATCCATCGCCTTCTGGCTCCACTTGTTATCGCCTGCCGGACACAGGTGTCCCCTGTCGAAACCCGTATTGAAATAATCAGCCTTCGTACCCTTAGGTGATGGCATATCCATATCATCCTCAAAATCGCCACGCTTCAGTTTTCCCGATGCATGGGCACGGGTCAAAGTCCATGCCACCCAGTTAGGCTGTCGGGTACCATGGTTATAAGATACGGTATAGGCGAATCGGCGCTTGATGGTTCCAGAAACCTTGCCATTCGCAGCCTTCTTCTGAACCACCGGAATCTCTAGTCCCGGAGCATCAGCCTGAGCAACCGGCAATTCATATGAAGACAACATAAAGGATGAGAGCAAGGCGATAAATCCCGCCATCATCCACATCTTGATTTTTCTACTTTTTCTTTCCATAATTCCTAATCCTGTATTTTTATTCTTTCATTCTTGAGTCTTTGATGTTTCAAAAGAGCATCACAAAAGTAGTGCTTTCTATCATTTCTGCCAAGATTATCCGACAAAAAAGCAGTATCTTACAGATATTCTTCTACTTTTTAACTGCTTTTAACAAAAATGGATGCAAGTTTTCGGCAATTCGGGAGTTTATTAATAGAAATAGTGCGGGAAAACCTGCTTGAAAAAGCAGGGTTTAGAAATCCTTGCAAATACTGTTCGACAAATAAATAAAAGAAATAAACATCAGCAGAAAAAAAATGAAGAAGATTACATTATTCTCTATTCTGGCAGCCTTCGTGGCAGCCTTGTCTTTCACATCATGTAACACTGATAGCGACAACAGCTTCACTCCTCTAGCTCCTGAAACACAGAAGAGTTTCCAGGCAGCTATGTCTATTGGTTCATACAACGACATGGTCATCCTCTTTGAAAAGAAGAACAAAGCCAATGTCAACAACCAGATCGACTCAGTGGCTTCATCTGTACGCATTAGCATGTACAACGATAGCACCATGAGCATATCAAACTTCCCTGTTGCAGCGCTTGCAGAGCACATCTCTGACAAGGAGTTGTCGGCAGCTATCGCAAAGGAGGCACCAAGAACTATCACCTGCAAGTATAATGTAATGCCAAACAGTACTTCAGAGGTAGCATATTACATTGCATGCCCTAGCGTACTTGAGTTGAACCTGACTTATGGTGAAAATAACAAGAGTCACAAGGTGCAGTTGGCTTTCATGCCTAACCAGATGTATTATGGCTATTGTACACTCAAGGAGCCAAGACAGCTGGGATTCCAGTTCTATCTTTACCAGCTTTGGGTAGATGGTAATCAGACAGGTTACATCAGTAACTCCATCAACAAATCCAACTCCACTGTAGCTTTTGCAATTCGCAATGCATGGAAGAAGACAGGTAAGTAAGAAAACAGAAAAAACTTATCAGAGAGAATTTATCTCTCATAAGACACTGAAATACTCTTAATAGAATATATAGTTAATACTCTCTTAAATAAAACAACTTACAAATATATGCTCTGAATTTATCACTCAGTGAGAAAACTAAAATAAAGGCGCGACAGTCGAGATAGACTATCGCGCCCCTTTTTTTCTTCTGAAATTCAATTAATCTTTCTTCCAAAGCTTGCTCATATCCTCCAAGCTCTTGCCCTTGGTCTCAGGAACCAGCTTCCATACGAAGATAGCGGCTACGATACAGATGGCTCCATACAAGCCATAAGTAAACCAATGACCGAAGTCATCACCCGGCGTCAAGTGCATATTGAACATCGGAACGAAGGTTGAGCTGACGATGAAGTTGAAGATCCACTGGAAGGCTACGGCGATTGCCACAGCTGCACCACGGATGGTGTTCGGGAAAAGCTCGGCGATGAGCACCCACGCAATCGGACCCCAAGAGAACATGAAGCTGGCACTATATACCATGATGCTCAGCATCGTAACCGTACTCAAAGATTCATTACCGAAGGTGAGGGCTACGCCCAGTGCTCCCACTGCCATACCGATGGAACCGAAGATAAGCAATGGCTTGCGACCCAACTTCTCTACGGTAAACACGGCAACCAGCGTGAACGAGATATTCACAATACCCATAATCACAGTCTGAACCATCGGGTTACCCATGCCCATATCCTGGAAAATACGAGGCGCATAATAGAGCACGGCATTGATTCCCACAGCCTGCTGGAATACAGAAAGCATTACACCCACAAAGATACACATGAATCCGTAAGAGAACAGTTTCTCAGTCTTCACGGTCACCGTGTTCTTGATGTCGTGGATAATCTCGCGCGCCTTCTCTGCACCATTAATCTTAGCAAGAATGCCGTATGCCTTCTCATCCTGTCCCACCATCACGAGATAACGTGGAGTCTCTGGTACAAAGCAGATGAGGAAGGTGAACAAGCCGGCTGGCACACACTCACTTCCAAACATGTATCTCCAGCCCGTCTCAATGGTCCACTGCGCATCCACCATGTTGGCGATGGCACCCGCAGCATCATAGATAGGATTGGCATGCGAGCCCATGATGATGAAGTTGACGAAGTAAACCACCAGCTGACCGAAGATGATGGCAAACTGGTTCCAGCTTACCAGCATACCGCGGATGTTGCTAGGAGCCACCTCGCCGATATACATCGGACAGATGGCAGAAGCCATACCCACACCGATACCACCGAGCACGCGATAGAAGTTAAACACCACCAGGAGCGTCCAGTCTGGATGTCCCTGAGGCAGGATGTACGTTTCCGGTTCCATAGATCCCCACGCCGAGAGGAAGAAGCAGATACCCGCAAAGATGAGCGATCGCTTTCTACCAAAACGACTGGCAAAGAGACCAGAAAGTGAACTACCTATGATACATCCAATCAAAGCACTGGAAGAAGTGAATCCGTGCATCACATCGGTGTATTCAAAATCCCCGGCACCCTTGAAGAATGCCTGCAAACCCTTCTCGGCACCCGATATCACTGCGGTATCGTAACCGAAAAGCAAGCCGCCCAATACGGCGACCATCACGATTGAAATTAAATAGGCCTTGGAGCCTTTTTCTTGCTGTTCCATTTTACTTTAGGTTATAATTTATCTTTTAATTTCTGATTTTTATCTTTTTCTCTATAAATATTACGGATAACGTGCGGTTTTCCCCCATTTTTTTTGTAAATTTGCAACCAAATAAGGGAAAATAGATATTACGTAATATGAACATTGCAGATTTTTTACATCAACAGGGCGATAAACGAGGCTTCTCGTTCGAGGTTCTGCCACCACTCAAGGGTAATGGCACAGCAGCGCTGTTCCGCACCATCGACAGCCTCAAGGAATTCGACCCGAGGTTTATCAACATAACCACACACCACAGCGAGTATGTATATAAGGAACTGGAAAACGGTCTCCTCACTCGCCAGCGTGTGCGTCGCCGCCCTGGCACTGTAGCCATCGCCGGTGCCATCCAGAACAAATACGATATCCCTGTCATCCCTCACATCATCTGTAGCGGTGCGTCGAAGGAAGACATCGAATATGAGTTGCTCGATCTCCAGTTCCTGGGCATCAGCAACATCCTTGTGCTCCGAGGCGACAAGGCGAAGGAAGACCGCCAATTCACTCCTACCCCTAACGGTCATTCTCATGCCACCGACCTTTTGGAGCAGGTGAACCAGTTTAACGAAGGTTTCTTCTTCGACGGCACTTCTATCAAGCACCCGGGAGAAAAATTCTGCTGCGGTGTGGCTTGCTACCCGGAGAAGCACGAAGAGGCTCCAAACCTGGAAATGGACATGCAGCAGTTGCTCCTCAAGCAGCAGCTAGGTGCCTCTTACGCCGTAACCCAGCTCTTCTACGACAACGAGAAGTTCTATGCGTTCGTGGAGAAGGCACGCCAGATGGGCATCACCATCCCTATCGTACCAGCGCTGAAGCCTTTTGCCAAACTGAGCCAGCTCACCATGGTGCCAAAGACATTCCACTGCGATATTCCTGAGGCATTGGCACAGGAGGTATTGAAGTGCAAGACGGATGAAGATGCCAAAGCTCTCGGCATCGAGTGGACCACCAGCCAGGTGAAAGATCTCTTTGACCATGGTTACAAGCATATCCACTTCTTCACCGTATCGGCAGTGGACAGCGTGAAGCAGATTGCAAAAATCCTATTTTAAAATTCAAGAAATAAAATGTTAAAGAAGGAAGTCATAGGTCAGCAAGATATATGGAACCGTCTGATGGAGATGGTTCGGGAGAATCGTGTGCCCCATGCACTGATGTTTTGCGGACCGCAAGGTTGTGGAAAACTAGCCATGGCATTGGCATTCGCCAGTTTTCTGCTGGGCGAAAGAGAAGAAGCCGATGCTGCAGCTGCCCAGGCATTGCCCCCAATGAGCGATGACCAGAAGCGCCGCGCCTGCTCCATGCTCGGCAAATGGGAGCATCCCGACCTGCACTTCACCTTCCCTACCATCAAGACATCGGATATGCCATCAGAGCATAAGCCAGTTAGTCTTGACTTCATTAGAGAATGGAGAGAGATGCTCCTGTCGCAAGGTCCTTATATTGTAATCAGCGAATGGATGAAGCGGATGGGAAAGGTGGATGCCGACTTCAATAAGCAAGCCATTATCACAGCAGAAGAAAGCAATAACATTGCTCGTGAACTGATGATGATGTCCAATCAGGGCGGCTATAAGATAAGTTTAATGTGGCTCCCTGAAAGAATGAATGATGAGAGCGCCAACAAGATACTGAAACTCCTGGAGGAACCGCCACGCCAGACACTCTTCCTCCTCGTAAGCGAGAACCCGGAGCTGCTGCTCGAAACCATCAGAAGCCGTGCACAGCGCATCGACTTCAAGAAAATCGACAACGAGGAAGTGAAGAAGGCACTCATCGAGCGAAGACTGCTGGACGAAAACACCGCCCACCGCATCGCCCGAATAGCAGGAGGCAACTGGAACCTGGCACTGGAAGAGCTTGACTCCGGAAACGAAAATCGCCAGCACCTGGATATGTTCATCATGCTGATGCGACTGGCATACATGCGCAACATTCACGACCTGAAGAAATGGAGCGAGGTGGTAGCCACCTTTGGCAGAGAGAAGCAGAAGCGAATGCTGGATTACTTCATGCACATGCTTCGCGAGAGTTTCATGTACAACTTCCGCCAGCCGGAACTGAGCTACATGACGCAGGATGAGGAGGACTTCGCCAAGAACTTCGCCCGATTCATCAACGAGGCGAACATCATCGACATCTCCGACCTCTTCGAGGAAAGCAAGAAGTTCATCGCCCAGAATGCCAATCCCAAGATTGTCTTCTTCGACATGGCGCTGAAGGTCATCGTCCTCCTCATCAGAAAATAATAATGAAAGCATCATATATACATAATATAAATAAAATACAATAAATAGATTACATCGTGGACTACAAGAATATGAAATTCCGAATGTGGAATGGCTGCGACAGAGGTCTATGTTGCAAGGCTGTAGGACGACAGGACAAACAGCTCAACACATACGACTGGCTTGCCGATGTGCCAGGAAACGCAGAAAGCACCGACCTCGTGGAAGTGCAATTCAAGAATACCCGAAAAGGATATTATCACAATGTGAACAACCTAGACCTGAGAAAGGGCGACCTCGTGGCTGTGGAGGCTAACCCGGGCCACGACATCGGTGTGGTTACACTCACCGGACGACTCGTGAAACTGCAGATCAAGAAAGCCAACCTCAAGTCGCAGGATGACATCAAGCGCATCTACCGCATCGCCAAGCAGGTGGACCTTGACAAGTGGAAGGAGGCCAAGAGCCGCGAACACGCCACCATGATCCAGAGCCGCCAAATAGCCAAAGACCTAGGCTTGAAGATGAAGATTGGCGACGTGGAGTACCAGGGCGACGGCAACAAGGCGATATTCTACTATATTGCCGACGAACGTGTGGATTTCCGCCAGCTCATCAAGGTACTTGCCGAGGCTTTCCACGTACGCATCGAGATGAAGCAGATTGGTGCACGCCAGGAAGCAGGCAGAATCGGCGGAACCGGTCCTTGCGGAAGAGAGCTCTGCTGCGCCACCTGGATGAAGAACTTCGTAAGCGTAAGCACCAATGCAGCACGCTATCAGGACATCTCGCTCAACCCACAGAAACTGGCGGGTATGTGCGCCAAACTGAAGTGCTGTCTTAACTACGAGGTAGACAACTACGTGGAGGCAAGCCGCAAGATGCCACCTAAGGATGCCGTTCTCGAAACTGCCGATGGTCAGTTCTACCAGTTTAAGGTGGATATTCTGGCTGGCCTCATCACCTATTCATCCGACAAGAATCTGGCTTCCAACCTCGAAACCATCACTGCCGACCGTGCCAAGGAGATTATCGAGCTGAACAAGAATGGCGAAAAGCCGCTCAGTCTGATGGAGAACGGAAAAGTGAAGGAAAGCTCCAAGCATATCGACCTGCTCAATGAGTCAGACCTCAGCCGATTCGACAAGGCGAAGAAAAAGAAGAAAAAGAACAAGAATAACAGTAACAATAATCGCCAGGACAAGGAAGGCGGAAACAAGCAGGAAAGAGGCGACCGCAGACCAAAAGGCGAGAACCGCCAGCAGCAAAACGGCGGTAATCCACAGAAGAATGGTAATCCAAATGGTGGTAACCAGCAAAAGAACGGTAACCAGCAAAAGAATGGTAACCAGCCAAATGGAAACCGCCGCAAAGACAACAGAAACAAAGGTCCTCGACAGAACCAGAATGGAGGAAAAGAGAAAAATGAAAAGAATGATTAATTTCATTTTCCTGATGGTGGCAACCTTCGTGCTTGCCTCCTGTTTCCAGCGAACGGTGTATGACGAATACGCCCATACACCTATCGCCGGATGGGAGAAGAACGACACCCTCTCGTTCGACATTCCTCCCATCCTTACCACAGGATACTATCAGGAAAGCCTGGGTTTGAGAATCACAGGAGCCTATCCCTTCACAGGATTAACACTCATCGTGGACCAGACCATCTATCCAGCCAACAAGCAGGAAGACCGCATAGAAAAAGCCGATACCGTGCTCTGCCAATTCATTGGAAAAGACGGTTCCAGCTCAAGACAGGGAATCAGCTATTATCAATACAACTTCCCCATCAATATGTATAAGATGAACCAAGGCGACTCCATCCATATCACCATACGCCACGACATGAAGCGAGAAATCCTTCCCGGCGTCAGCGATATCGGAGTAAAAGTTGAATTGGCAAAATAAAAACATAATAAAGGGCAAAAGCATCTCAAAACAATGCTTTTGCCCTTTTATTATATATATATCATACAAGATATATGCATTATACATTATCCATTATATCAGCTTCTAACCAGATTTCTTCCCGCATCTATTCTCAGGAAAATAAAGAGAAGGATGGTGAAACCCCAAAGCGAACTACCGCCATAACTGAAGAACGGTAGCGGAATACCGATTACAGGCGTCAAGCCCAGCACCATTCCCACATTAATAAACAGGTGGAACAGGAACACACTCAACACACAATATCCGTATATTCGCCCAAACTTAAACGGTTGCCGCTCTGCCAGTTTTATCAGCCTCAATATCAGCAGCAGGAAAAGCAGCAGCACACCTGCCGAACCCATGAAGCCTTCCTCCTCTCCCACCGTGCAGAAGATAAAGTCGGTATCCTGCTCTGGCACGAACTTCAGCTTGGTCTGGGTTCCGTTGAGGAATCCCTTGCCCTGCAAACCGCCCGAACCGATGGCTATCTCACTCTGATGCACATTATATCCGGCACCAGCCAAATCCTCATCCAATCCCAGAAGCACATTGATACGCACTCGCTGGTGAGGCTCCATCACGTTGTTCAGCACGTAGTCGGCACTGTAGAAGAAGGCTATAGAACCCAACGAGAAGATGGAAATCAGGAAATAATTCCTGAATCTCGTCCTCAAGCCGTGATATACCAGGAAACCTATCATCAGTGCACAGAGCAGCAGCTGAATCCATACGATATCGAACGGGATGATGAAGGTGGAGAAAAGCGCCACTATCAGCGTGATACCCACCGAATATGCCAGAATAATCAGCGCATGCTTCTTGTTGCCCGTATAGGAATTCACCATGCCCGCCGTGAATATCTGCACCAGCAGCAGCACCGTAAACTTACCCACCGAGGTATAGGTATCCCACATCAGCACATTCTCGTACTTGATGCCCACCACAAAGTAGGCTATCATCGAGACACCCGTAAACAGCACGGCTCCAGGCATTCCCTCGCGATAGAGCATCAGGAAGAAGGCGGAATAAACCAGTGCCGAACCCGTCTCTCGCTGTCCCACGATGCAGACCATCGGCAGCAGGATGATACCCACCGCCGCCATGAAATGCTTCATGTTGTGGATATTGAAACCATAGCTCGACATAAACTTCGCCACAGCCAGTGCCGTAGCAAACTTACCAAACTCGGCAGGCTGCAGTCGGAGCGGTCCGAGAACCAGCCAGGAATGCGAACCCTTGATGCTGTGCGGATTGAATATCGTGGCAAAGAGCAGCAATATCAGCACGCCATAGATGACATACGAGAAGGTATCGAAAAACCTGTCGTCCATCATCAGGATAACAAAGCCCAAGGCGATGGAAGTGCCAATCCACACAATCTGCATGCCCGAACGGGCACCCAGACTGAAAATATCATTGTCACCATAGGTGTAGCTGGCACCGCAGACGCTGATCCAGCCAAAGCTGAGCAGCGCCAGATAGATGCCGATGGTCCACCAGTCAAGCGAACGGAGTACACCAGCCGGTTGTTTATTATCGCTCATAATCTATAAACTATCAACTATAAACTATTAACTGAAAACTATCTGCTAGAAGAGCCATAGGCGATTCTGCGAGCCTGCATCTGTGCTGCCTGACTTTCTGAAGCCGGCGACAGCTTTCCTTTCAGATACTGCTCCATCATCAAGCCTCCGATAGGCACACCATAATCGGCACCCCAACCACCATTCTCCACATACACGGCGATGGCTATCTTAGGGTTGTTCATCGGAGCAAAGCCCATGAACACAGAGTGGTCGTGACCACGGTTCTGAGCCGTACCCGTCTTGCCGCATGCCTCGAAGTCGTAGCGTGAAAGCATCTTGCAGGTTCCCCTCAGTGCCGAACTTCTCATACCAGCCACCACATAGTTGTAGGCACGCTTCGATGCCTTGGTATAATGTCGGCGGGTATAGAGCGTATCCAGCGGCTCGCCCTGCACCTTGCGCACTACGTGAGGCACATAGTAATAGCCTCGGTTGGCGATGGTAGCACCCAGATTGGCTATCTGCAAAGGCGTCAGGTTCACCTCACCCTGACCAATGGAGATACTGATTACGGTCAGTCCGTTCCAGGAACCCTTGTAGGCCTTGTCGTAGAACTGTGCATTAGGAATCAGTCCTCGTTTCTCGCCCGGCAGGTCGATGCCCAGCTTGTAGCCGAATCCCATGCTCACCATATAGTCTTTCCAAACAGTCATCGCCTTCTGCACAGAACCATACTTGCTCTTGCTTCCAAGCATATAGTAGAGTCCCCAACAGAAATAACCGTTGCACGAAGTACTGATGGCATCCACCAGTGCGATAGGCGACGGGTGACCGTGACAACCTACGTGCAGTCCCTTGTAAGAGAATCCGTGATTACATGGGAAGGCTGTGCCCGGAGTGATGATACCCTCGGTGAGATAAGTCAGTGCCTGGGAGGTCTTGAACGTAGAACCCGGAGGATACTGTCCCATGATGCTTCGGTTGAGCAGAGGCTTCCATGGGTTCTGCGAGAGCCATCGGTGCATCTTACCACGATTCTTGCCCACCAGCTTACGAGGGTCGTAAGATGGAGAGGAAACCATTGCCAGCACCGAACCGTCTCTAGGGTCGATGGCAACGATACTACCTATCTTTCCCTGCAGCAGACGCTCACCCAGAGCCTGCAGGTTCACGTCGATACCCAGCGTCAGGTCTTTTCCTGCCACAGGTCGCTGGTCGAATTTTCCGTTCTGATAGCTTCCCTGTATTCTTCCGCGCGCATCACGGAGCAGAATCTTCACACCCTTTACGCCTCGAAGTTCCTTTTCGTAATGCTTCTCAATACCCAGCTTTCCGATGTAGTCGCCCGGCTGGTAGTAGTCATCTTCCTCGATGTCGCTTTCCGAAACCTCGCCCACATCGCCCAATACATGGGCGGCATACGGATAGGTATATTCTCTCACGCTTCGCTTCTGCACATAGAAGCCCGGGAATCGGAACATCTTCTCCTGGAACACGCTGAAGTCCTTGTCAGACAACTGCGTCATGAAGAGCTGCTGCGTATATCGGGAATATCCCGGATTCTTACTGCGGTCCTTGATATCCTCCATTCGCTTTTCGAAAGCCTCCTTGGTAATACCCAGGGAATTGCAGAAGTCGAGGGTGTCGAGTCGTCCCTCCTGCTCCTTCATCACCACCATCAGGTCGTAAGAAGGCTGGTTATACACCATCAGCTTTCCGTTTCTATCGTAGATGGCACCACGCGAAGGGAACTCTATCTGCTTCAGGAAGGCGTTACTGTCGGCATTCTTCTTGTAATCCTCGCTCATAATCTGGAGCGTGAAGAGCCTGATGATGTAGACTATCACGATAACTATCGCCACACCACCAATCACATAACTGCGCTTCTCAAGATTGTAATCTACCATACCTTATTATATATATAAGTATCAATGGACATGAATGTTCTTCTTCTTTTTCCTTCAGGGTAAAAATCCCTACGACTTTCTGAAACTCTCCAGCGCCATGATCAGCACCATGGTGATGGCACTGCTGCCGACAATGCAGAGCAGCCACTGCATCCAGTTGAAGAAATTAAAAGTCTCTATCGTAAAGAACAACAGATTATAAACGAGTACTATAATCAACGTGTAGAGCACGTACGAACCCACACCGATGGTTCGCATCGATGGTTCCAGGTCTTCAGCACTGTCTCTAGGCACGAAGAGTTCAAAAAGATAAGGTTGCAGCAGTCCGATGGCTGTCATCGATGCCGCCGCAACACCCGGCGTGTTGGCAAACACGTCGATGCAAAGTCCCAGCATGAAGCTCCAGAGCATCACCGACCAGCGTGGGTGGTTTCTGCGGAAATGGAGCACCATGATGATATACAGCAAGGGGGTGGCGCAATTGAACAGATGGATATGGTTGAACACCAGTCCCTGCACCAGCACGAGCACCACGAAGATGCCGAGTCGTTTTAAAATATCTATACTCATTGCTTCTTTATATCTCCTCTTACTTTACTTTAGTTTTTACTGCCCGTATTGCCATCGGGCTTGATGCTGTCTTGTGCAGCACGCATAATCTCTATTCTCTCTTTCATCAGTGTGTCGTCGATGACGCATACGTCGCGCAGGTTGCCGAAATCTGTTGAGAGTCGCAACTGTACGCGGTAAGACAGACCATCGGCAGAGTTGAACACATGCAATATCTTGCCCACTCTCACACCCGGAGGGAACACAGCCGAGTAACCGCTGGTTACCACATAGTCGCCCAACTTGAAGTGGGCATGGCGTGGCACCTCTTCCAGATAAGCCAGCTCCGATACGCCGCCCTTCCATCTCAGATAGCCGAAGTAGCCTCTGCCCTGGATGGTACAGCTGATGTTCGACTTCACGTTGAGCACAGGAATCACAATGCTGTAATGCTCGGCCACAAGATATACGATGCCCACCACGCCGGTGCCGCTGATTACACCCATATCCTTATGGATGCCGTCGGCGCTACCCTTGTCGATGGTCATCAGGTTGTCGGGCTTATCCAGACTGTTGGCAACCACCTTGGCAGGAATGAGTCTGTAGTTCTTGAGCAGGGCAAACTGGTCGCGGTGATAGATGGCACTATCCTTGGTCACGGCATAGAGACTGTCGGAAAGATGCTGCACCTGCTGCTCCAGATAGGCATTACGCTGCGTGAGTTCCTGGTTCACCTTGGTCAACGAGAAGAAGGTTTCCACATTGGCATCCCACTCATAAATCTTTCCCGTCACGGCATTGGCAGTGGAAAACCACGCACTGCCCTGATAGCTGTTATACTGAAACAGGAACACCATGCTCACCACTTCGAGAATCACGAAGACAAACCAATGGTTGTATTTCTGCAAAAACTCTAAAAGGTTGTGCATACTATTATATAAAATTAAAGTTTCGCCACTTGGGGGGAATTTAACCTTCCCAACAAAGTCACGAAACTTATCTAATAAAATTTTATCTCATCAAGAAAGAGAAACGGTCCACATTCTTCAATGCGATACCGGCACCCTTAGCCACGCTGTGCAATGGGTCCTCGGCGATATGGAATGGGATGTTAATCTTATCTGTCAAGCGCTTGTCCAAACCACGGAGCAATGCACCGCCACCCGAGAGCCAGATACCGTTCTTCACAATATCAGCGTAAAGCTCTGGTGGAGTATTCTCAAGGGCAGAGAGCACGGCATTCTCAATCTTAGCCACGGTCTTGTCCAGGCAGTGAGCAATCTCCTGATAGCATACAGGAACCTCCATTGGGAGGGCTGTGATACGGTTAGGACCATGAACGATGAAGTCCTCTGGAGCCTCCTCACCCAGGTCTGTCAAGGCAGAACCCACGTGAATCTTGATACGCTCAGCCATACGCTCAGAAACCTTCACGTTGTGCTGGCGGCTCATGTACTCCTGGATTTCAGCGGTGAGGTCGTCACCCGCTGTGCGGATAGAGTTGTTGGAAACGATACCACCGAGCGAGATAACGGCAATCTCGGTAGAGCCACCACCTATATCAACTATCATGTTGCCTTCTGGTGCCTCCACATCGATACCGATACCGATAGCGGCAGCCATAGGCTCAAAAATCAGATAAACGTCGCGACCGTCGGCATGCTCGGCAGAGTCACGAACGGCACGGAGCTCCACCTCGGTAGAGCCAGAAGGAACACCAATCACCATGCGGAGTGAAGGTGAGAACAGGCGGCTGCCTGTGTGGACCATCTTGATGAGTCCACGCATCATCTGCTCGCAAGCAGTAAAGTCTGCGATAACGCCATCGCGCAAAGGACGGATAGTACGGATGTTGTCATGAGTCTTCTCGTACATCATCTTCGCCTTTTCGCCCACGGCAATCATCTTGTCGGTGCGGCGGTCGAGGGCTACAACAGAAGGTTCGTCCACTACAATCTTATCATCACTGATAATGATGGTATTGGCGGTACCCAAGTCCATTGCGATTTCCTGAATAAATGAAAAAAATCCCATTTTCTAATGTAAAATATAATATTTTAAGCTTAAAATCTTTTTGTAGTCATCTTCCCGCCCTGGGATGCAGAACGGGAAGAGGTAGCGAGATTACTCGGCTGCTTCGTCTTGTTACTTGTTACTCAGCAAACCAAGTATTACTTAGCAAGCCAAGTTATTACTTAGCAAACCAAGCATGGATAGCTGTATCGTAGTGTGAGCTTACACCGAAGGCACGCTCAGCAAACATCTTGCGGTCCTCGATGTCGGTCTCAGCACCCTTCTTCTTCAGAATGTCGAGAAGCACGCTGTATTCAGCCTTGCTAGGAACGATAACCACGTCCTTGAAGTTCTTGGCTCCGGCACGGATCAGAGAGATACCGCCGATATCAATCTTCTCGATAATGTCGGCATCGCTGGCACCGCTGGCCACGGTCTGCTCAAATGGATACAAATCTACGATAACGAGGTCGATAGAAGGAATCTCATACTCCTTCATCTGCTCCTGGTCGCCCTCATTGTCGCGGCGGGCCAAGATACCTCCAAATATTTTTGGATGAAGAGTCTTCACACGACCACCGAGGATTGATGGATATGTGGTGACATCCTCAACTTTCTCACATTCATAACCCAAAGATTCGATAAACTTCTGAGTACCTCCTGTGCTCAGGAATTTAACACCCTCTTCATTCAACTTGGCGAGCAACTCGTCCAAGCCATCCTTGTGAAAGACAGACACCAAAGCTGTCTTAATCTTCTTTGTTTCAGCCATTGACTTGATATATTACGAATTCTTATTCAATTTCTTATTCAATCTGTTTCTTAAAACGCTGCAAAGGTACGAAGAAAATTTGGAATACGCAAACATTTAGGGGCTATTATCACATTATTTAAGTGATATTTGCGATTTATTGAAGCATGGGTTGCGATAAATCAAGTCGCGGTTCAGTCATTTTGACAGAAACTTCTATAAAAAGGCAGCCTTTTCTACGAAAAAGCCGACAAAACGTCAGAAAATCTCCTCAACTCCGGCAATGGGCACACTATTCGCTCCTACCGTCGGCGAAGCTGAAAGCCTGCAAGGGCTGAAGCGAAACTAAGTATTGAAAATAATAAAATCATAGAAAGGAGATTAAGATATGACATTCGACAAATTTACAATCAAGGCGCAGGAAGCGGTGCAGGCCGCTGTGAACATAGCGCAGAGAAATGGTCAGCAGACCATCGAACCGGTGCAGCTTCTCAGTGGTATCATCGAGAAGGCACCTGATGTAACCAACTATATCTTCCAGAAGCTGGGCATGAACGGCAACCAGATTGCCATGCTCCTGCAGCAGGAGATGCAGCACCTGCCTCGTGTGCAGGGTGCCGGTCAGCCATACCTCTCGGGCGATACCAACCAGATATTGCTCAATGCCGAGGACATCGCCAAGAAGATGGGAGATGAATTCGTCAGCGTGGAGCCTATTCTCCTCGCTATCCTCAAAGGCAACTCTACCGCTGCCCGAATCCTCAAGGATGCGGGTGCCAACGAGAAGGACCTCACAGCAGCCATCCAGGCTTTGCGACAGGGTCAGAACGTGAAGAGCCAGAGTGCCGACGAGAACTATCAGAGTCTTGAAAAATATGCCAAGAATCTGGTAGAACAGGCTCGCAGCGGCAAGCTCGACCCAGTGATTGGCCGTGATGAAGAGATTCGAAGAGTTCTTCAGATTCTCTCCCGCCGCACCAAGAACAACCCTATTCTGATTGGTGAGCCTGGTACAGGTAAAACCGCTATCGTCGAAGGACTTGCTGAGCGTATCGTTCGTGGCGACGTGCCTGAGAACCTGAAGAACAAGCAGCTCTATTCGCTCGATATGGGTGCACTGGTTGCCGGTGCCAAATACAAGGGTGAGTTTGAGGAGCGCCTGAAGAGCGTCATCAAGGAGGTAACCAATGCCAACGGCCAGATTATCCTCTTCATCGATGAGATTCATACCCTGGTAGGTGCTGGCGGTGGCGAGGGTGCCATGGATGCTGCCAACATCTTGAAGCCAGCCTTGGCTCGTGGTGAATTGAGAGCCATCGGTGCCACTACCCTCAACGAGTATCAGAAGTACTTCGAGAAGGATAAGGCACTGGAGCGTCGATTCCAGACTGTGATGGTGAATGAGCCAGACGAGGTAGATGCCATCAGCATTCTTCGTGGTATCAAGGAGCGTTACGAGAACCACCACAAGGTTCGTATTCAGGATGATGCCTGCATAGCAGCTGTCAAGTTATCTGAGAGATATATTTCTGATAGATTCCTTCCTGATAAGGCCATCGACCTGATGGATGAAGCCGCAGCCAAGCTCCGTATGGAGCGTGACTCCGTGCCAGAGGAACTGGATGAAATCACCCGTCACTTGAAGCAGTTGGAAATTGAACGTGAAGCAATTAAGCGTGAAAACGACCAACCTAAGATTCAGCAGCTCGACAAGGAGATTGCAGAGTTGAAGGACAAGGAGCATGACTTCCGTGCAAAGTGGGAAGGCGAAAAGGCTCTTGTTAACAAAATTCAGCAAGACAAGCAGGAGATGGAGAACCTCAAGTTCGAGGCTGAGCGCATGGAGCGTGAAGGCAATTACGAACGTGTTGCCGAGATTCGCTACTCTAAACTGGTAGCCCTTGAAGAGGATATCAAGAAGATTCAGGAGCAGCTGAAGAGCACCCAGGGCGGAGAAGCCATGATTCGCGAAGAGGTAACTGCCGATGATATTGCAGAGGTAGTAAGCCGCTGGACCGGAATACCAGTGAGCCGAATGATGCAGAGCGAACGTGAGAAACTGCTCCATCTGGAGGAGGAACTCCACAAGAGAGTCATCGGTCAGGACGAGGCTATCACTGCCGTAAGTGATGCCGTACGCCGCAGCCGTGCCGGTTTGCAGGATCCAAAGCGTCCTATCGCCAGCTTCATCTTCCTCGGTACCACCGGTGTAGGTAAGACCGAGCTTGCCAAGGCACTTGCCGAGTATCTCTTCAACGACGAGTCGATGATGACGCGAATTGATATGAGTGAGTATCAGGAAAAGTTCAGTGTCACCCGTTTGATTGGAGCGCCTCCGGGGTATGTAGGATACGACGAGGGTGGTCAGTTGACCGAGGCTGTTCGCCGCAAGCCATACAGTGTGGTTCTCTTCGATGAGATTGAGAAGGCTCACCCAGATGTCTTCAACACCCTGCTTCAGGTATTGGACGATGGCCGACTGACAGATAACAAGGGTCGTGTAGTGAACTTCAAGAACACCATCATCATCATGACTTCCAATGCAAGCCGTGAGATGTTGAAGAAGACCTTCCGTCCTGAGTTCCTGAACCGTATCGACGACATCATCACCTTCCAGCCATTGACCAAGGATCAGATTGCCAAGGTTGTTGAGTTGCAGATGAACAGAGCCAAGAAGATGTTGGAGCCTCAGGGCTTCGATCTCCGCTGGACTCCAGCCGCCATCGGTTATCTTGCCGAGGTAGGTTACGACCCAGAGTTTGGTGCCCGCCCAGTAAAGCGTGCCATCCAGGATTACGTTCTGAACGATTTGAGCAAGAAGATTCTTGCCGAGGAAGTAAGTCGCGAGAAGCCGATTACCATCGACTACTCAGAGGCAACCGGCATCGAGTTCAAGAATCTGTAATATACTAGAAGTCAAGAGTCTAAAAACAGAAGATGAATTCAAACAGAAATTGAATTTAAAAAATTCAATTCACATAAAGCAGAAAGGTTCCTTCGAGGAGTAACATCCCTGAAGGAGCCTTTTTTATTTACAAATCCATACAACACATCGAAATCAGACACAAAAAACGGATATTGGAAATCAAACTTGTGATTTTTCACTTGCGAAACTTTAGTTAACTATCTGATATTTAATATTTGATAACACTTTTTTATTTGGCTATTTAACTAGAAATTCGTATCTTTGTGCTCAAATACAATCATATCCCGTGTATAAAGCCTCAAATCCGCAACCGCCCTCATAAGATGACACAGAGGTCAAAAAGGTAGCGACACTGTGGCAAAAGAGGGTGCAACGCAGCAAAAATCGCCACAAAGACGCATTAAATCCCCTTACCCCACCATGCGACTTGAGGCAATACGCAAAATCACGACCATAAGTTGTCGGTGTCATCCAAAGTCATTCTGGAACACATCAGCATAAGCGTTGTTGCATGAATAGATATTCAGCACATACTGCCTTGATGTCCTGACCCATTTGGCTGGCACAGAGATGAACTTGAAGACAAACGCCTTGATGCGGCTTGTTGCTTTGAGTCCGAACCTCTTCACGTCAAGCCTCGCCATGATGAATTTATAGAAGTTGCGTATGAGTGCCGTAAGCAGAAGAAACACCGTGTTTTCTCCCATGAAGGATTTTGGAAGCCTGTTCCAGCCGAATCCGTTATTCATTTCATCGAAGATGCGTTCCTTCCCTCCACGGAGGTTATAGAATTTGACAATCTCTTTCTCGGAAGACTCGTAGTCATTTGTAAGGATGCAGCGGTAGGTGTATTCGCCTTCCCACAGGTCAATCTCACCGTCAATTCGCTTCTGCCTTTGGATTACAAGACGGTATGCCCTCCCTTTCCATTTCTCAACAAGAATGGAGTTCAGTTCAAACTCAATGCCGCCCAGTTCCTCTCTCTTCCACCCTCTGAGTGCAAAGATGTCATCGTAGAGCGAACCGCAGCGGTTGGCGCGGATATAGAAAGTCATGCAATGCTTTCCGACCTCTTCCACAATTTCCTCTGAGCAGGATCCGCAATCTGCCCTGAAACGATTGACTGTCAATCCTTTCTGTTCAATCCTCTCAAAGAATCTCCTCAACGTGTCCTTCTGGTGGAAACGAACGTTAGTGTTGCCGTCGCTGTTCTCTATGCCGACAATCATGTCGCCAATGACAGCCACACCTGGACGGTACCCGAGAAACTTCTTGTATGTGGGTTTCGCATCAAACTTCTCAGCCTCTATGAACTGGTGGTCGAAGTCAACGTCATACCCCTCGCCCTCTTTCAGCTGCCCTGTGGACAATAGGCAATTGAGGAGCAGTGTATTCAGCATGTCTGCCGTGTTGAAGTCGTAGGTCTTGCCAGTGTCGGATGTGTAGGAAATGTTATCCTGGGTCAGTTCCTTTATGGCTCTGAGAATCGTGTCGGCACTGCATGTGCGAAGTGTCGGATGAAGCGAGAGGTGATACATCAGATGAGTGGTGACATCCTCTATGCATGAGCCGCCACAGAAATAAACGCTCATAAGCGAACGGATGATTTCGCTGTATTGATAACCATACAGCCTACATCTCATACCGAGGGTTGAGTCGATTACAGATGAGAGATTGGAGTCAAATTGCTCCATTATTGAAAAAATTCCTCCAAAAGGAGAGAGTTTCTCAGATTTTATTGCTACCTTTGCCATGTCTGTCGGGTTTGATACATATTTTGATTTGCAACACTAAGATAGGTGAAAAATCTGACATGGCAAAATCCTGAGCAACTTTTTGTTGCTCAGGTACTTATAAAATAAGTTAAACTAAAATGCTGCGGAATTTAGGTAAAGATATTCCTTTAATGGAATAAGATTCACAAACGGGGCATATAAAAAACAAAAAAATGAACAAAAGAATCATCACAACCGCCTTTCTCGTCATAGCAGCATTCGTTGTGAAAGCACAGTGTAATGTAGATATCATTGACAGTACAATTTACAAGATAGAAAAGTTGCCATCGATTGTATTTAACAATATATTTTCATTCAAGGCAACAGGTTCTCCGATAACAAAACTAATCAGCATACGTCCCCTACCTCTTTGCAATTTGTATCAACATAATCCTTACAAGTTCAATTTAGAGAAGAATATTCATGTCGAACTTGTAACTGATGCAGACACAACAAATGCATTCTTAAGACAGACTATAACTGACGGGGGCAGGTTGAACAAGCTAAACAATCAGGGACTTATATGTACAGATGTCTGTGTAGTGCAACCACACAAGGTGACTGTAGACTTTAAGAAAATCAAAAAGATATATCCCTATGACACCCAAAGCACGCTCTACAAGACCTACACAGCCGAACAGCTGCCCGACATTGCAGTTAACAATACAAAAGCCAAGGCAACGGCAGAATTTATCTGGAAGAAGAGCAAGGGAAATGTGATAAAGTATGCACGCAAGTGTTACGAGGCTGTGGCCGAGTCATTGAAGTATCATGATGACCCGGACATGCTATCCTTCGAGGAAATCCTTACCAGGGGCGGTGGTAACTGTGGCAGCTTCGCTTCTGTATACGTAACGCTGCTGCGCATCAAGGGCATTCCTGCCCGTCATGTGATAGCCCTCCTTCAGAATCGCGGATATCACGTCTGGGCTGAGTTTTATCTGGAGCGTTATGGGTGGATTCCTGTTGACCCTACATGGAAGAACGGAAACATGAAAGAGGATTATTTTGGGCGTTATGACGGTTCAGCTGTGGTCATAGGAAGAGGCATCTACGTTCCATTAAAGTTTGACGATGGTACTGTTAAATCCACAAGATCCCTGCAAAATGGATGGCCGACCTACTGGTGGAATGGTCCCCAAAAACCTGAATTTTACTTTTCACATGACCATACATCATGGAAAATGGAATAACCTCCTTATCCTACTCCACCGAGTTCATTATCTGGGCAAGGAAGGAGAAGAAGGTGCCGCATTATTATAACTACCAGTTGATGAAAAGGCTGAACGAAGACAAGCAGATGACGGATGTATGGCGTCTGCCAGCCATCGCAAGATGGGAGAAATCGCAGGGCAAGCATCCTACGCAGAAGCCGCTCGCCCTCCTTTTTGGTATAAACTTATTTGATGATGGCAAATCCATGCTACACCCAAACCTGACTTCTAAAAATACGGATATTGGAAATCAAGCAGTTACATGATAAGCAGCAGCAAGTTGGGTTAAATTTCCCTTATTCTTTCAGCTGCTTCAACTGACTCTCTGACAATCCCGTAATTTCCATCACCATCGCAGTATCCATACCTTTTGCCAGCATCGTCCTAGCAATCTCGAGGCTTCGCTGACTCATGCCTTGAGCTAATCCCTTTTCCATTCCTTCAGCTAGTCCCTTCTCCATTCCTTCAGCAAGTCCTTCTTCTTTTCCTTCTCTCTTGGCAGTATCAATCGAATTCTTGATGTCGCGATATGCCATTTTGCTGGCTTCGTACTCCCGTTGTTCCTGCGGAGTAAATTTTGCTATCTCGGCTTCTTCAAAGAGGCGATCGAAGACCTTGTCACACAAGGCCTTAGGGCGCTGGGTGAGCTTATAGAGATTCTTTAGTGCATAGAGCCACTTGTCGTAGAGCGTTTCCAGCTCGTCCAACGTTTTGTTGAACTTGGCGATTTCCACGTAGATAAACTCAAGCTTATCGTAGAAAATCTTGTGCGTGGCTGTATCGCATAGCTGCACATGATGGCGGATTTCCTCCTTATTGAAGGCATCCTCGTTCATGTTGAAGTTGAGCAGAGCAATTGTGTAAACATGGTTGAGCTTGAAGTCCCATTCACTACCTTTAGGAGCCTGCTCACGAATTGGGAAGGTGGAATAGAACAGAGCACGGTCCTTGAAGTAGGTCTGGTATGCATTCTGCATTTCCACGATAAACTTCTCGCCGTTTTCTCCTTCGCAATATACATCGAAAATAGCTTTTCTGTCGGTGTAGATATCGCCCACACTCTCTGGATTCAGATACTTCACGTCCTTAACAACTTGTCTTCCATTGAACAAGCTGTTGAGGAAACAGATCAACAAATCCTTGTTAGGAGCTGATCCGAAAATTCGCTTAAAACCGAAATCGGTCAGCAAACTGATATATCTTTCTTCTACCTGCTTCATAATCCCAATGTTATTAATGTTTCTATTGTAGCAGCAAAGTTACGATTTTCTTTTGAAACCAACAAGAGTTTTCTCAAAAAAGTTGAGAAACCATCCATAAAAGACAAAAAAGTATAAATAGTGAATCATATAAATGGTCAAGTGAAATATTATCATTATCTTTGTAACTAAAATAATAGGTAACAAAACTATGACGCCAGAAGAAAAAGCAAGAGTCAAAATAGACCAATGGTTTGCTGATGCAGGATGGAAGGTTGTCAATCGAGATGAATACGAGCCTACCATCTCAGCCGTAGCTATTCGTGAGGGATTGCTCAAAGGTAATCTTGAAGCAGATTATTTCCTGTTTATCAATGGGAAAGCTATCGGTGTGCTCGAAGCTAAAAGAGAAGAAATTAATATTTCTTCCAATATTGTGAGTGAACAGGCTATCACATATGCAAAGAGTGTACCTGACTGTTATCAAGCCTGGCAAAAACCTTTGCCTTTCCTCTTCAAATCAAATGGTAAGGAAATAGAGTTTTTTGATTATAGACATCGTGAAACTTCAGAATGGGAAAACATCAGCCGCATTCTTACTCCAAAGGAAATAGTAAAGATGTTAGGTATAGACGACCCTTTTGCCGGACTTCCTACATTGAATAAGAAAGGTCTGCGAGAATGCCAATATGAGGCAGTAACAGAATTGGAGAAAAGCTTCCGTATAGGTCAAAATCGTGCATTGATGGTTTTAGCTACTGGTGCCGGCAAAACATATACGGCATGTCTTACTGCTTATCGTATGCTTAGCTATACCCCTATGCGTCGTGTTCTGTTTCTTGTTGACCGCAACAACCTCGGAAAACAGGCAGAAACAGAGTTTGGAACATTCCGCCTTACGGAAACAGGTGATGCCTTCAATACAATCTATGCAGTCAACAGGTTGAAGTCGGCAGAAGTACCAACAGACAGCAATGTGGTTATCTGTACCATACAAAGATTATTCTCACTCTTAAAAGGAGAAGAGATTACGGATACAGATGATGACGATGAAGATACAGCTGATGGTGAAGTAACATTGCCAGACAACCCAAACTTACCACACGATTTCTTCGACCTTATCATTATAGATGAGTGTCACCGTTCTATTTATGGCAACTGGCGCAAGGTGCTAGAATACTTTGATACAGCTCGTCTTATCGGTCTTACAGCGACACCAATTCCAGAAACGATGGCATTCTTCAACAACAACCGTGTTGTAAACTATACGCTTGAGCAGTCAGTCATAGATGGTGTCAACGTCGATAGCCGCATCTATCGAATCAGAACAAAGGTAACAGAAGAAGGTGGAGCTATCATGCAAGGTCAGAAAACCAAAGTTGAGACTCGATACACTGGTGAAGTTAAAACCGTAAGCACAAAGGAAACGAAGACTTATACGAAAGAAGAGTTAAATCGAAGCATCATCAACCCTGCCCAGATAAAACTTATTCTTTCCACTTATCGTGATGCTGTCTATACAGAAATGTTCAATGACCCTCAAAGAGAGCCTAACATGGACTATCTGCCAAAGACCCTCATCTTTGCGCTCAACGAGAACCATGCAACAAATATCGTTCAAATTGCTAAAGAAGTTTTTGGACGCACGGATGACCGCTTTGTTCAGAAGATAACCTATTCAGCAGGAGATAGCAATGAACTGATACGCCAGTTTCGTAACGACAAGGACTTTCGCATTGCCGTAACCTGTACTCTTGTGGCAACAGGAACAGATGTAAAGCCTCTGGAAGTCGTGATGTTTATGCGTGATGTGGCTTCAGCTCCCCTCTATACACAGATGAAAGGTCGTGGAGTCCGGACAATAGGTGATGAACAGCTGCGCAACGTGACACCTAATGCAATAAGCAAAGACTGTTTCTTCCTTGTTGATGCAGTAGGAGTAACCGAACATGAGCATATCATACCAGGTCAGTATGAAGGTCCAGAGACAGAGACCATCACATTAAAAGAACTATTGGAACGTATCGCTCATGGAAATCTGCCAGACAATTACCTCAAGCGGCTTGCTGCCACATTATCCAGACTTTACAATAAGGCAGATAATGCACAGCGACAGGAATTTGTCCGCATCGCTCATGATGACATGCTGGAAATTGCTCAACGCATCTATAATGCTCTCGATCCTGAGCACCAGCCACAATTGCCACCATACGTAGATATCAATGAACCTAACAATGAACGTAAGGGTTTGGTATCTCCGATAGCTAATCATGCCAATGTCTGTAAGTACATACTGATTCTTGCAGCTGGTTTTGTCAACACACTGATGCCTGGAGAAGATACACTCATATCCAAAGGTTTCTCTATAGAAGAGGCTCAAAGTACCACAGATGCATTTGAACAATATTGCTGCGACCACTGTGATGACATAGAAGCTTTACGCATTCTATATAATAACGAGGGCGAACCCATCACCTATTCCATGCTGAAGGACTTGGAAAACAAGTTGAAGATGGAGAACAACCGCTTTGCACAAAAGCTCTTATGGAATTCATACGCCATCGTATATGGTGATAAAGTACGCCGCACGACCAAGAAGGAAGAATCGGAGGCTCTTACCAACATCATCCAACTGGTACGCTTCGCTTACCATCAGACAGAAAAACTGGAAAGTGCCTATCCTACGGCTCGAAGTATGTTTAATCTTTGGTATGGTCGGAAACAAATGGATATAACACCGAAGCAGAAGGATTTAATAGGCAAGATAGTGGAATACATCGCAGCCAATGGAGCCTGCAACGTGCGAGAGATAAGGAAGAACGATGTCACCCATGCAGCCCAATTGATTGCAGCTTTCGGAAACATGCAGAAAGCTGACGAGGCTTTGGATTCCGTATATAAATTTATAGTATTAAGAACAACTGCATAGTATATAGATATGGCTAAAAATATAACAACAGAGCAAACGCTCACAAAAAAGGTGTGGAATCTTGCTACGACACTGGCAGGAGTCGGAGTAGGATTTACAGATTACATCACACAACTCACCTATCTTCTTTTCTTAAAGATGGATGACGAGAATATGGAACTCTTTGGAGAGGATTCATCCATACCTGTTGGGTATAGATGGAAAGACTTGACAGGCTTGGATGGCTATGATCTCGTAAAGCAATATGAGAGTACACTCAAACTATTAAGTCAACAAGATGACCTCATCGGTACCATCTATACCAAAGCACAAAACAAGATTGACAAACCTGTCTATCTTAAGAAGGTAATCACTATGATAGATGAAGAGCAATGGCTCATCATGGATGGTGATGTAAAAGGTGCTATATATGAAAGCATCTTGGAGAAAAATGGTCAAGATAAAAAAAGTGGTGCTGGTCAGTACTTTACCCCACGTCCACTGATTAAAGCTATGGTTGACTGCTTGCAACCCCAAATTGGTGAGACTGTATGCGACCCCGCCTGTGGTACTGGTGGCTTCTTGCTTGCTGCCTACGATTACATGAAGGAACAAAGCCAGAATCGTGATAAATTGGACTTTTTGAACAACAAAGCGTTACATGGCAATGACATCACCCCACTTGTGGTTACACTTGCCTCCATGAACCTTTATCTTCATGGTATAGGCACAGACCACAGCCCTATCGTATGCGAGGACTCTTTGGAGAAAGAACCTTCCACCTTGGTGGATGTCATCCTTGCCAACCCTCCATTTGGCACACGCCCTGCCGGTTCTGTAGAGATCAACCGTCCAGACTTCTATGTCGAAACAAAGAACAACCAGCTCAACTTCCTTCAGCATATGATGCTGATGCTCAAAACTGGCGGACGTGCAGCAGTAGTCCTGCCAGACAATGTACTTTTTGAAGGCAACGCAGGAGAGACCATCCGCAAGAAACTCTTATCGGATTTCAATCTCCATACCATTCTCCGTTTACCTACAGGCATTTTCTATGCACAGGGAGTAAAGGCAAACGTACTATTCTTTACCAAGGGACAGCCAACTAAGAATATTTGGTTCTATGACTATCGCACTGGTGTAAAACACACCTTGGCTACGAACAAGTTAGAGCGTCACCACCTCGATGACTTTGTAACCTGCTATCATGCTGAGGACATCAATGCCCGCAAAGAGACATATGATGCAGACAAGAACCCATCTGGCAGATGGCGCAAGTACGGCATTGATGAAATCATGGCTCGTGACAAGACAAGTCTTGACATCACTTGGATAAAACAGGGTAATGATACTAAAGATTTACCATTGAGCCAACTGATGTCGAACATCAAGGAACAGAGCTTGAATATCAGCAAGGCCGTAAGTGAGTTGGAGAAATTATTGAATGGTATTAAGGATATGTAATTTTATGGAAATAATTACTAAAATAAATAGTGAAGAGACGCTATTTGAGGAAGTTTCTTTACTTATCGAAGAAAGTAGAAAGAAAGTTGCTAAAGCCGTAAATACGGCAATGGTATATACATATTATAAAATAGGCTGCTATATTGTTGAATATGAGCAACAAGGAAGTAATCGTGCAAGTTACGGCAAAAAGGTTTTAGCAAACCTTTCTGCACATCTGACAGAAACATATGGGAAAGGATGGTCGGTAACAACTTTGAACAATTGCAGAAAGTTTTATTCTGCATACCGAATTTCGTGTGCAACGCATACGAAATCTACAAAAGAAGAAATCGTGTGCAATGCATACGAAATTCCTAAGTTTACCCTTTCGTGGAATCATTACCAAATATTAATGCGAATAGCAAATCTCGAAGAACGCAATTTCTATGAGATTGAAGCTCAACAACAAGGTTGGGATTATCGTTGGTTACAACGCCAAGTAGGTAGTAGCCTCTATGAGCGTTTGGCACTAAGCCGTAACAAAAACGAGGTAATGCGTTTAGCTACAGAAGGACAAGTTGTTGAGAAACCCGCCGACATAATTAAGAGTCCAATATCATTGGAATTTATAGGTCTGAAGCCTGATAGTAGTTATAGCGAGTCAACTTTAGAAAATGCCATCATTGACAAAATGCAAACTTTTTTGCTTGAAATGGGAAAAGGTTTTTTGTTTGAAGCAAGACAAAAACGTTTTACGTTTGATGAAGATAATTATTATGTTGATTTGGTTCTATACAATCGTCTTCTGCAATGCTATTGCCTCATTGACCTAAAAATTGACAAGCTAACACACCAAGACCTTGGGCAAATGCAGATGTACGTCAACTACTTCGACAGATTTGTAAAACAGGATTTTGAGAAGCCTACCATCGGCATTCTTCTCTGTAAAGAAAAGAACGATGCACTTGTAGAGTTGACATTACCAAAAGATGCCAACATCTATGCTTCTGCTTACCAGCTTTATCTGCCAGATAAGGCTTTGCTTCAAGCAAAGGTAAAAGAATGGATTGAAGAATTTGAAGAAAACGAAGAGTTAAAGAAACTTGAAAATAACAAATAATAATGGACACGAAAGCATTAAGACAAAAGATACTCGACCTTGCTATTCACGGCAAGCTCGTTCCACAAGATCCCAACGATGAGCCAGCATCGGTGCTGCTCGAACGTATCCGTGCTGAAAAGGAAAGACTCATTAAAGAGGGAAAAATTAAGAAGGGAAAGAAGTCTGCAAAGACTTCTGATAAGCCGCATTATCCGTTTGAACTGCCGAAAGGGTGGGTGTGGTGCATGTTGGAAGATATTGCATATGACCTCATGTATGGTACATCTGAGAAATCCTCTCGTTTGGGAAAAGTTCCTGTGTTAAGGATGGGAAACATTAATCGTGAGGGTGGTTTAGATTGGAAAGATTTGGTTTACAGTAATAATGAAGAAGATATTGAAAAATTCAAGCTGTTACATAATGATTTATTATTTAATAGAACAAATAGTAGTGAATGGGTTGGTAAAACTGCAATTTACAAAGGAGAAAGACCTGCGATTTATGCAGGCTATATAATTCGTTTGAGAACAATCTTTGTAAATGCAGATTACATTAATTTTGTAATGAATAGTCAATATCATAGAAATTGGTGTAACGATGTTAAAACTGATGCTGTTAATCAATCAAATATTAATGCTCAGAAGTTATCAATTTTTAGAGTTCCATTGCCTCCAATTGAAGAACAAAAGCGTATTGTAAAAGAAATAAAACGTTGGCTTTCATTAATCAAGGTCATAAAAAACGGAAAAGAAAACTTACAAGAATCCATCAAGCAAATCAAATCAAAGGTTCTCGACCTTGCTATTCATGGCAAACTTGTACCGCAAGACCCGAATGACGAGCCTGCCAGCGAACTGCTCAAACGCATCAATCCAAAGGCAGAAATCACTTGTGATACCCCCCAATATGGCAAGCTGCCGAAGGGGTGGTGTAGTTGTACATTAAGAAACGTATGTTCCTTTACTAATGGTTTTGCTTTTAGCAGCGATGCTTATAAGAATAATGGAATACCTTTAGTTAGAATTTCTAATATAACAAATGAAGGGAAAATCGATTTAAATTCATGTGTTTATATTCAAGATGAAATTGACGAACAATACATTATAGAAAAAGGTGATTTTTTAGTGGCAATGTCTGGTGCAACAACAGGCAAAATGGGAGTTTATACATATGGTGAAATTTCATATTTAAACCAACGAGTGGGAAAAATAAAAGCTAGTAAAGCTTTGTATACTCCATACATGCACTATCTTATGTATTCTCAAGTTGACAACATATTAAAAATGGCATACGGAGGTGCACAACCCAATATTAGTGCAAAAGCAATTTTGGCAATAAGAATATTACTGCCACCACTTGCAGAGCAACAGCGTATAGTTGCTAAGATTGAAGATTTATTCACCCAACTTGACAAGATAGAAGCCTCATTATAACTATCATATTTAGCCACCGCAAGCCATATACTTGCGGTGGCTAAATGACATAGATGCAATTACCAAGTAACTACCTTGTCCACTATCTTCTGCTGCTCGCTTGCAGTGCGACGCAGATAGATGCGTGTTGTTTCGATGCTCTCATGCCCCATGAGGTCGGCAAGGAGGGCAATGTCGTTGAAACGGTCAAGGAAGTTCTTGGCGAAGCGGTGACGGAACGAGTGTGGATAAACCACATTACGGTTAAGACCGTACTTTTCGGCAAAGTGCTTCAGTTGGATGGCTATGCCACGAGTGGAAAGGCGGTTGCCTGAACGATTGGTGAACAGATAGCCAGAGGTGATGTTTTGTTCTGTTAGCCATCTTTGGGCTTCAGTGCATAGCTTCTTCGGAATGTAAAGGCGGCGCATCTTGCCTCCTTTGCTGTACAAATCAAGATAGCCAACCGCTACATGCTCAGCTTTGATTTGAAGCAGCTCGCTGACACGTGCACCAGTGGCAGCCATAAACCAAACGATGAAATACCATTCATCATAACCGTCTGCCTTTAGCTTGGCTTTCAGGAACTTGTAATCGGCATCGCTGATTACGTTCTCCAAGAAGTTCTTTTGTTGCGCCTTTACAAACTTCATCTTTAGCTTCTCTTGTTTGCTAAACTCCAAATACTTATTCATTGCTTGCAAACGCAAGTTTACCGTCTGTGGTTTGAAGTTCTCCATAAGATAACCCTTATAAGCCAACAGATTCTTCTTGTTCACCTCCTTGTAATTATCAAGGAAATACTTCATCGTCCATAGGTACGATGTTACCGTGTTCTTTGCTAAGTTTGACTTGACCAAATACTTTTCAAATTGTGTTACCATATTGTTTTGTATTAAAATGAATGGTAACAATATAATATACGTGTCAAGAATGGGGAATCCCCATTGTAAGCCTTTATACTTGCAATGAGGATTCAATCTTGTCAAGTTGAGCGAATAGTTCTTCAATCCTTGCAACTATTCGCTGTTGCTCTGCAAGAGGAGGAATAGGCAATATTAGATTTCCTATTGCGGTTTTTGTAAGACTTGGCAATGCAGAACTTTTATCAAGTTTACTAAAGTCAAAATACAAACAAAAACAATAGAAGTATTTATCTTCTAAAATTTGATTGTTTGCTTTCATGCCAAATGCAGTATCAACATTCCAGAAATTCTCTTCAACAAAAATAGGATGATTTATAGTACCTTTTCTTCCGATAATGGTAGAACCAGCCAAGCATGTATATTCCATAGCCTTTCCGATAATACCTCCACTACCATAAATTGGATATTTACCAGTTGGTGATTCTACATTTTTCTGAGATTTACCATTAACAATATCTACAACAGAAGAAATCCTACATAAGCACCATCCCTTCGGCAGCTTGCCATATTGGGGGGTATCACAAGTGATTTCAGCCTTCGGATTGATGCGTTTTAGCAACTCAATGGCAGGCTCGTCATTCGGGTCTTGTGATACAAGTTTGCCATGAATTGCAAGGTCCAGAACCTTTGACTTGGCCTGGTTGATGTATTTTTGACACACACTCTTTCCTACCTCAATATTATCTATTTGCAAGAGCAATTCTTTTGCTTTGTCTAATATTCTCTTTTGCTCATCAAGTGGTGGAAGAGGTATTTCATAGTTTTGTATTTTTCCAACACTCAAATTCTGTTGGTTCCCTCCCTCTGCCAGTGCTCGTATGTGTAAATAGTTACCTTCGAAGAATAATTTTAGATATTTCTTTGTCGCTTCAGAATATGGACGTACAGCTGCACAGGCTTGGTTTGTAGCGGCATCTATCAGAAGTTCGCTAATCTGCCCCCTTGTCTTTCCTTCTCCATACATAGCTATTACCAAAGTTCCTTTTGGATAGACTAAACAATTGGTTTCTTCTATAGCTTTCTGGGTAATGAAATTTGAAGCTTTTGCAATAAAGGGAACCTTTGTGGAACTACTATTTATCCATGCTATATTTCCATTTTCATAATAGTATTTACAAGCAGTTAATGGTGTGGCACCAGTACCAACATATGCAATGTCATCTAACTTGCACCACACCCACCCTTTCGGCAGTTCAAACGGATAATGCGGCTTATCAGAAGTTAAATATATTGCATAAAGCTGCTGCTAGATTCTAAAAACAGAAACAAAGCATAGACACAGATAAGTTTATCATCCCTCCTTAATTATCCACTCGCTGACAGTACGCTGAGTGCTATCATAAATCACAGCAAGAAGCTTCTCCATACTGATCTTCACCTCCTGGTTAGAATACAAACAAAGAAATAGCATCTATCCGATTACGCGCACATAAAGTTTTTTCTACAAAAAGTATCATAGTCTCATTTTTCGCCGGAAAATCCATATTATATTACTGATATATCGACATTTACATTCAATGAGACTTCCCGCAAAAGGCAGAAAGAAGTATCATGGAAGTATCATGAAATGCTATAGAAGTATCATTAAAGACTGCACGATGCACGCGAAAAAGCAGTTTAAACAGCGCAAAAAGATAGTTTAAACAGCGCAAAGACCCTAAAGAATATTGCCCAAAAACGAGTCCGATATTTGGGCACTCGTTGCCCACGCTATGGGCAATAGCTGCCCAGCACACGGTCTTCCGATGCCCACGTGGTGGGCTGCGGATGCCCGTGTAACGGGCACAAGCAGACCAACCGGAGGGCATAAAGAGACCAACTGATGAACTGAAAAAGTAGACACATTACCGTGACTTATCCTGATTATATTGGCACCACTATCGGCACTTTTTCCCAATTTTCCATCATTATAGAGAAGAAATAGGGTTAAAAAAGCCAATGGTAAGCGGCTCCGCGTTTATACCATTGTAGTCTTCTCATTTGTTCGTACCTTTGCACCATCATTTTAAAATCAAACAAATTATGACAGCAAACGAACGTTTTGAGAAGGCTTGGGATTCCTTCTTAGTCTATCTGAATCGAAACCCCAAGGCCCAACTTACTCCTTTCTTGAAGGAAAGACATGTAAATCATCGCACCATGATGAACTGGATGTGCGAAAAAGGATATTCAGTTTTACGTGCCAAGCAGGAAATCCGCCAAGCCCAGGAGGCAGCCCGCAGAGAAAAAGCAGAAGCATCTGCATCAAGTACAGGCATGATGTTCGTGCCTATGGAACCTCCTACCATAGATCTTCCTATGGAGGACCTCCTTTATGGCATAAACATAACCTTTCCAAATGGAACTTTGGTTTCCGTTAAAAAAGGATGTGCCAAGTCTGTTATGGCGTTGATGAAACTTTATGAGAAGGAGGATGCAGTATGTTTGGATTGAATGAGAGTACCCAGTACTATGTCTGCCAGAGATACGTACGAATGAACATGGGCATAAATGGCTTGTATCAGATAGTGAGAACCGAGCTGGAACTTCCGCCACTTGGTGGTGCGGTATTCATCTTCTTCTCCAAGAACCGCCAGCAGGTAAAAATGCTCAAGTGGGATGGCGATGGTTTCTTGCTGTACCAGAAGCGATTGGAGCGAGGAACCTTTGAATTACCATTCTTTGACCCCAAGAACAAACAATGCAAAATGCCGTACAGGACACTATCGGCCATCATGAGCGGAATTTGCCTAAAAAGCATGAAATATAGAAAGAGACTCAATCTATAGTAGCGGCAGGAAAATTCTAACATATTGTACATCAATAAAATAACTAAAAATAATATATAAGAATACTTGCATATCTCGATATTTTTTCGTATCTTTGCACTATGACAAAGGACGAAATTATAGTACTTTTGAAGGAACAACTTCAGCTTGCCAACGAACAACTTCAGCAAGCTAATACTACAGTGAGTTCGCTGACCCTACAGGTCAACGAACTCATTATACGTATAAAGTCATTAGAAGAACTACTCGTCCAGAAAGGAATCGCCATAGACAAAGCGAATCGTCAGAACAAGGCACTCGGCAAGCTCGTTTCAGGCAAGAAGTCCGAACGTCAGGAGAAGAATCCACAAGACTCGATGCCCCAGGAGGAATTTGACAAGAAGAAAAAAGAGCAGGCCGAAAAAAGAAAGGCACGCAAAAACAACGGAGCCAAGCGTGACATGCATTACGAAATGAAAGAAGTGCATGTTACGATAGATCCAGTCATGGATGCAGAGCTTTTGAAGACGTTGCGTCTCTTCGGGACTCGTACCTGTATACGTTACAGCATGGAACCCATCAAGTTCATCAAGACCGTGTATCACATCAACACTTATACGGATGGAAGTATCATGTATCCGGGGAAGACTCCGCCGGCTCTGTTGTTGAATTCTTCCTATTCACCTTCCTTTGCAGCAGGTCTCCTGCAGATGCGATACATCTATTCCATGCCGGTAGAGCGAATTACCAAATACTTTGCCGACAATGGGTTTACGTTAAGGAAAGCTACGGCAAACAAGCTGATTGCCAGAAGTGCCGATGTACTGGAAAACTTCTATAAGGCTATCTGCCAAGTAGTGTTGCAGCAGGATTATGTCTCGGCAGACGAGACATATCATAAAGTGCTGTTAGCCAAGACAAAGCCTACGGACAAGGGTTCGAAGAAAGGCTACCTCTGGGCTGTAAGTGCGCCTGAACTGGGACTTGTCTTCTTCGTATATGAGGATGGTTCACGTTCTGAGCAGGTCATACTTAACGTATTCTCTGATTATAAAGGTACCATACAGAGTGATGCATATGCTCCTTACCGGAAACTGGAGTCGGATGCTTATCCTGACATTATGAGAATCGCCTGCCTACAGCATGTCAAGAGAGACTTCATCGACTGCGGCAAGGAGGACAAGGATGCTCAGAAGGTCGTAGATATCATCAACAGATTTTATCGAGAAGACAAAAAACATAAGGTTGGGGTAAATGGATGGACCGTTGAAGACCATCTTGCCTATCGGCAGTCATACGCACCAGACATTTTACAGGATTTATTGGAGAAACTGGAGGAAATATCTTCCAGGAAGGATTTGCTGCCCAAGTCTACCTTGGCGCAGGCGGTCGGCTATGCCCTTAATGAATATAATGCCATTTGTGACATCTTCAAAAGAGGTGATACGGCTCTCGATAACAACTACATTGAGAGAATCCAGAGGTACATATCACTATCAAGAAGAAACTCTATGTTCTTTGGCTCGCACGAAGGAGCAAGACGGGGAGCTATCCTATATTCTATAGCTATTTCATGCAAGTTGAATGGCATCAATCTGTTTGAATACATTAGCGATGTCATAGAAAAGACCATTGAATGGCAACCGAATACCCCACTGGAGAAATATAGAGACTTACTTCCTGACCGATGGAAAAAGCAGTAACAGCATTTGTTTAATCAGCTGTTACTGTTTTTTTTGAATTATGCAAGGTATAAACGCGGAGCCGCTTACAGCCAATGAGACTTCAATGAGACTTCTCGACTCAAAATCCGAGAAGTCTCATTTTCGTTATTATCTTATATACCAAGTATTTAAACCCCATTTTTCAAGCAAAAATGAGACTTTGATACTTTTTTCGAGAAAAAAAACTTTTTCACGTAAGCAATCGATGCCCGTAAAATTTTCACGAACACGAATCTTATGCCTATAAAACATGAAGATTATTCGATGATGATACCGCCATTAGGCTGAATTATCACCTTTGCCTTACCATTCTTTCCAACCTTCAGAGTCTTCTTGACAGAAGTGAAGAACTTCTCGCCCTTCTTCTTTGGCTGGTCGGTGATATAAGTAACGGTCTTATCCGCAAACATCGGCAAATCCAAGGTTAGAGCCAGAGGCTTGTCTGTAGCATTCAAACCGCCCACAAACCATCTGCCGGCTGTAAGCGCTGCACCAGAACCGTTCTCTACGCTCGACTTGCGAGCCACCACCGCATACTTGGTAGGATAACCGGCAATAAACTTGGTATCCTCCCATGCCGTTGGTACATTCTTGAGCCAATCCAACTCCCACTGTGGTACATCCTGCAAATTGTTAGGATAGAGACAGATGCAGTTTACGCTGCTCTGGTTGGTGATGGCAGTAGCCATCTCGAACACATCACTGGTATAACGCTGGTGGCGGCTCTTGTTATCCTTAGATAAATACTTGTTCATCATCACGCCACCCCAGTCGAAACTGGCTACGGCATTTCTTGAGAACGGATGCATCGTCATCTCGAAAGCCTCTTTCTTGGCATGATAATCCGTGAAATATACGTTCTCAGAAGCCAGAGCTGCCTCGCTCGATACATAGTTAGGATACATACGCTCCCAGCCACGTGGCATGGTGCAACCATGGAAGATCACCTCCAAGCCATAATCGTTGGCATCACTCAAAATATCCTCGTAAAGCTTCATTGTCTCCTGCTTGTCGCCACCGAAGAAATCCACCTTGATGCCTACCACGCCAATCTTCTTCATCCAAGCCATCTCCTTCTTGCGGGCGATGGAATTGTTCATAATCTGACGCGGAGTCTGAGGGGCATCATTCTCGAAACCATTGGAATTATACCAGAGCATCAGGCTTACCTTCTTGCTCTTGGCATACTTGCTCAACTCTTCGATGCGCTTTCTGCCAATCTGCTTGTCCCACCAGTTATCCACCAAGATGGCTTCGTAACCCTGGGCGGCAGCTACATCCACCATCTTCACCTGGTCGTCATAGTTAATGGAATTGTCCTGCCAGATGAGCCAGCTCCAGGTATAGCGCGATGGCTTGTAAGTCTGACTCGCCTCGTACAATGGTTCAACCACATCGTAAGGGATGGTGGTCTCTACGATAGGTGCCAGCGAAGAACCCACGGTGATGGTGCGCCAAGGAGTTTCGCCCGGCAATGGAATGCCGGCAAATTCAGAACCAATACCATTGTTCTCGCCCTTCTGAGGGAAGGCCACAGTATAACCCTTGCCTGGCTCGTAATCAGAAAGACGGCAGCCTGGATAAGCGCTTGAAACACCGGTTTCGCTGACCAGTACCCAGCCGTCGTTGCCTACCTTGAAGAGGCAAGGGAAGGTATAGCCCACACCAAACTGCGACTTCGCGTTCATCGGAGCATCCGGAGTGTATTCCTCCTCGTAAGAAGGCTTGGTGCGCTCCCAACCCGTCATCGGAGTAATCTGAGGACAGAGGAAAGTGGTGGTCTTCTCAGGGAAGTTGAAACCGCTCACCTCATTATAGACAATCACCGACTTAGGATTGTCCTTCTTAGGACGAATCATCTCATACTTGTAGGCGATGTCGTTGTTGGAAACATGGAGACGGAGAGTCATGGAATCCTTCTTGCTATTGATGAATCCGATAGTAGCCTCATAGGCATCATTCTCGATTTTCTCTTTCTTGATACGGGTCATCTTGTAAGCCAGATGCTTCTTCTCACTCTTGAGGGCACCCATCTTCAGGTTCTGCGAGAAGTCGCCATAGTTGGCTACCAATCCCAGAGCCGAAGCGCCGAGCATCTGCTTTCCATTGTAATCCACTGTATAGAAAGCCTTGCCTTCCTTACACTCCACATTCACGGCGAGTTTGCCATCAGGAGAAGTCACGGTATAGTTGTTTGCCTGGGCGCAGACAGCACAGAGCAACAAAATACCACTCAAAAAACTTTTTTGCTTCATTTTATTTGTTTATTATAATAGGTTGTTCATTCTACACTGCAAAATTAATGTTTTTTGCGGAATAAAAGGGATATTATTCGTCCAAATATAAGCAAAATCCTTCAAATTAGCGCAAAAAGGTACAAAATCAGGGAAAATGAACCCCGAAAAAGGGCTATCAATTTAAAAGCCCCGACTCCCGTCGAGGCTTTTGAAGTTTTTGAATGTTTCAGCAGTTTGTGTTTTTTATGTAGTTATGATTTGCGTTTTGAAAATCAGTTTTCTAATTCCGCTTGCAAAAGTACGACAAATATTGATATAAATCAAATAAAATAATACTTTTCATTCAAAAAATAACGTAAACGTTTGCAAGTTTTGACGCTCAAAAACAGGAAATCCCAGCAATCTTTACCTGCATTATCTACACTTGAAACTGGCATTGGTGACCCAGAAAACATAAAAAAAACATAATTTTACACCTTATTTATATATAGGATAGAGTTTTTTTATTACCTTTGCATCTTAGTAAATATTGAATTGAAAGAATGAAAGAATTTGTTATATCAGAGGTCAAGGCGGAAACCGCTGTGCTCGTGGGTCTTATCACCAAGACACAGGACGAGGCCAAGACCAAGGAATATCTCGACGAGTTGGAGTTTCTTGCCGATACCGCAGGTGCCGTCACCGTGAAGCGATTCACGCAGAAGGTGGTGGCTCCTAACCAGACCACCTACGTGGGAAAGGGTAAGCTGGAGGAAATAAGACAATATATCAAGGACGAGGAAGAGGAAGACAGAGAAATCGGTATGGTCATCTTTGACGATGAACTTTCGGCCAAGCAGATCAGAAACATCGAGCAGGAACTGCAGGTGAAGATTCTCGACCGTACTTCCCTGATTCTCGATATCTTCGCCATGCGTGCCCAGACCGCAGCTGCCAAGACCCAGGTAGAGCTGGCACAGTATCGCTACATGCTTCCACGCCTGCAGCGACTCTGGACCCACTTGGAACGTCAGGGTGGTGGTTCCGGCTCGGGTGGCGGAAAGGGTTCCGTAGGTTTGCGTGGTCCTGGTGAGACCCAGCTTGAGATGGACCGCCGTATCATCCTCGGCAGAATGAGTCTGCTCAAGGAACGACTCGCCGAAATCGACAAGCAGAAGACTACCCAGCGAAAGAACCGCGGAAGAATGATCCGTGTGGCGCTGGTGGGATATACCAACGTGGGAAAATCTACCATCATGAACCTGCTCAGCAAGAGCGAGGTGTTTGCAGAGAACAAGCTCTTTGCTACACTCGATACCACCGTGAGAAAGGTGGTGGTAGACAACCTGCCATTCCTCCTTGCCGACACCGTGGGATTCATCCGCAAATTGCCTACCGACCTGGTGGATTCCTTCAAGAGTACACTGGATGAGACCCGAGAGGCAGACCTGCTGCTGCACGTGGTTGACATCTCGCACCCCGACTTCGAGGAACAGATTCAGGTGGTAGAGAAGACACTGGAGGAACTGGAATGCGCCGACAAGCCATCGATGATTATCTTCAACAAGATAGATAACTACTCATGGGTGGAGAAGGAAGAGGACGACCTGACCCCGATGGAAAAGGAAAACATTCCGCTGGAAGACCTGAAGAAGACATGGATGGCGAAACTCAACGACGACTGTCTCTTCATCTCGGCAAAGAACAAGGAGAACATCGACGAGTTCCGCGAAGTGCTATACAAGAAAGTAAGAGAGCTCCACGTACAGAAGTACCCATACAACGACTTCCTGTACCAGGATTACGAATAAACATTCACCCAAAAACGTATCAACAATGAATGACTACAGACCTCTGACCTCCGAGGAAATCGAGGTGCTCAAGAGCAACGACTGTTGGGCAGAAGACTGGACATCCGTTAATGTTGCAGAAGATTTCAAGCCAAACTTCATGCACCGCGTGATGCTCTATGGCGAGGTAAATATCGGTGCCTTCAACAAGAATGTGGAGGTGAGCCAAGGATTCGTGAAGCATGCAGGCATCAACAATGCCACCCTTCGCAACGTGACCATCGGAGATGATTGCCTCATCGAAAACGTGGGCAATTTCATCAACAACTATACCATCGGCGACGACTGCTACATCTCGAACATCTCGACCCTGGAGACCACCGAGGGTGCCACCTATGGCGAGGGAAACCTGGTGAGCGTGCTCAACGAGGTGGGCGAAGGCAACGTGATTCTGTTCAGCGACCTGAACAGTCAGCTTGCTGCCTTCATGGTGAAGCATTTCTCCGACAAGGATCTGAAGGAGAAGATTCGCCAGCTCATCAAGACCGATATCGACAACAAGATGCCGGAAAGAGGTCAGATAGGCAACAACGTGAAGATAGTCAACACCAAGGAGATAACCAACTGCATCATCAACGACTTCTGCGAAGTGAACGGTGCTGCACGTCTCAGCGACTGTACGCTGCTCGGTTCTGCCCATGGCAACGTATATGTAGGCACCGGCGTCATTGCCGAGAACTCGATCATCGCCGAGGGCGCTTCGGTTATCAACAGCGTGAAGATACAGGATTGCTACGTGGGCGAGGCGTGCCAGCTGAGCAACGGTTTTACGGCATCCACCTCTATCTTCTTCGCCAACAGCTACATGAGCAACGGCGAGGCTTGTGCCGCCTTCTGTGGTCCATTCACCGCATCGCATCATAAGAGCAGTCTGCTCATCGGCGGCATGTTCTCATTCTATAATGCTGGTTCAGCCACCAACTTCAGCAACCATGCCTACAAGATGGGTCCTATGCACTGGGGCATTCTGGAGCGCGGTTCGAAGACAGCCAGTGGCGCCTACCTCTTGATGCCAGCCACCCTGGGTTCGTTCTCGGTATGCTTCGGCAAGCTGATGCACCACCCTAACACCCGCAACCTGCCATTTGCCTATCTGATAGCCGATGGCGACAAGATGTTCCTCATTCCAGGCAGAAACATCACCACCGTGGGTCTGTACCGTGACATCAAGAAATGGCCTAAGCGTGACCTCCGTGCACAGGAAAACCGCAAGAGCATCGTGAACTTCGACTGGCTCTCTCCTTTCTCCGTGGGTGAGATTCTGAAGGGAAAGAAGATTCTGGAAAGTCTGCGCGAGGTGACGGGCGACAACGTATCGCAGTATCTCTATCATGAGTACATCATCCCAGCCTCATCGCTGCACAAGGGCATCAAGTACTACGACATCGCCCTGCGCATCTACATGGGTGCCGTATTGAAGAGAGTGCTCAAGCGCGACCCTTCCATCACCCCTCCAGCCACCCAGACCGGCATCGGCGACTGGGACGACCTTTCAGGACTCCTGCTGCCAGTGAGCGAGGAAGAGCGCATCGTCAACGACCTACAGGATGGTACCATCGACAGCATCCAGCAGCTCATTGATCGATTTGAGGAAATCGATGCCAACTATCGCCAGTATCAATGGGCATGGACCTACAAGATGGTGTGCGACTATTACGGCATCAGCGAAATCACACTGGAAGATGCCAACCGCATCCACGAAGACTACATCAAGGCACGCCGTTCCTGGATTGCAGAAATCAAGAAGGATGCCGAGAAGGAATACGCCATGGGCGATGTGGAAGAAGAGGTGTTCAGAAACTTCGTGAACAGCCTCAACCAGGAAGTAGATTACGAGAATTAATTGATAATTAATAATTTATAGTTTACAGTTCATCATTAAAAATGACTTTAAAACATGTATTGATGGCGGCTATCCTGATGGGAAGCCTCAACGCCACAGCCAAGGATTATCATTACACCACCGTAGCAGGTGATGCCATGAAAACCCGCATCTATACCCTCGACAACGGACTGAAGGTGTATATGTCGGTGAACAAGGAGAAGCCACGTTTGCAGGCTAATATCGCCGTGAAGACCGGTTCAAGAAACGATCCTGCAGAAACCACGGGTCTAGCCCACTACCTGGAGCACCTGATGTTTAAGGGTACCCAGAAATTCGGCACCATCGACCACGCTAAGGAGAAGCCATATCTCGACGAGATTACCCGCCGATATGAGAGCTACCGCAAGCTCACCGATCCTGCCCAGCGCAAGCAGGCTTACCACGAGATAGACTCCATCTCGCAGCTGGCTGCCAAATACAACATCCCTAACGAGTATGACAAGCTGATGGCGAGCATCGGAAGCCAGGGCACCAATGCCTATACTTCCAACGACGTGACCTGCTATGTGGAGAATATCCCGAACAATGAGATTGAGAACTGGGCAAAGGTGCAGAGCGACCGATTCCAGAACATGGTAATCCGCGGTTTCCACACCGAGCTGGAGGCTGTGTATGAGGAGAAGAACATCTCGATGGCAAGCGACAACACCAAGGAGTTTGCTGCCCTCTGGAAACTTCTTACCCCTACCCACCCTTACGGCACCCAGACCACCATCGGCGAGCAGGAGCATCTGAAGAATCCTAGCATCATCAATATCCAGAACTATTTCCACCGCTACTATGTGCCAAACAATGTGGCCATCTGCATGTCGGGCGATTTCGACCCAGACCAGACCATCGCCATCATCGACAAGTACTTCGGATCATGGAAGAAGAGCGACAACCTCTCACGTCCTGAGTTCAGTGCACAGCCAGACCTCACAGCCGTGAAGGATACAGCCGTGGTGGGCAAGGATGCAGAAAACGTGATGCTTGCCTGGAAGTTCAAGGGAGCCAACGACAAGGAAAACGATGTGCTCGACGTAATCAGCGAAATGCTGACCAACGGAAAGGCAGGATTGATGGAGGTAGATTTGGAGCAGCAGATGAAGATAGCTGCAGCCAGTGCCTTTATCTATGGTCTGCACGATTACTCAGCCTTCATCGTAGCCGGTACTCCTAACAAGGACCAGAAGCTGGAAGAGGCTCGTGCCCTGCTCCTGGACGAGATGGCGAAGCTGCGCCGTGGCGAGTTCGACAACGACCTGCTGCCTTCGGTTATCGCCAACAAGAAGCTGAACTACTACAAGAGTCTGGACGACAACGAGGAGCGTACCAACATCATGGTGGATGCCTTCATCAACGACCAGAAATGGGAAGATGTAGCCAGCAAGCTCGACCGACAGAGCAAGCTGACCAAGCAGGACATCGTTGACTTTGCCAACAAGTATCTGCGCGACGACAATTTCGTCTGCGTTTATAAGAGAATGGGCGAAGATACTACCCTGAAGAAGATAGAGAAGCCAGCCATCACTCCTATCCCAGCCAACCGCGAGTATGAGAGTGACTTCGTGAAGGAAATCAAGAATGCCCAGGTGCCAGACATCCAGCCTCAATTCCTCGACTTCAAGAAAGACCTCACGGTTACCAAGACCAGCAAGAAGCTGCCGCTCATCTACAAGCAGAACACCCAGGACGACCTCTTCAACCTCACCTTCCGCTATGAGTTTGGTGATGAAGACGACATCCGCTACAGCTATGCAGCGCAGTATCTCAACTATATCGGCACCGACAAGAAGAGTGTATCAGCCATCAAGCAGGCATTCTACAAGCTGGCTTGCAACTACAGCATCGTACAGAGTGCCAAGACCCTCCAGATCAGTCTGAATGGTCTGAACGAGAATCTTCCTGCTGCCCTCAACCTGATGGAGGAAATCCTGCACCATGCCAAGGCTGACAAGAACTCCTGGAACCAGTTTATCGACCTCATCGAGAAGATGCAGACCGATGCCAAGGCTAACCAGAAGTCGAACTTCAGCTATCTCTGGGCATACAGCACATACGGTGCCTACAACCCAACCCGCAATGCCATCAAGACAGCCGACCTGCGCAAGATGGACCCACAGGAACTCGTGAACCTGCTGGGCGGACTGAACAACATGGAGCACACCGTAACCTACTACGGTCCATACAGCGAGAAGCAGTTGAACGCCATGCTTGCCAAGGAGCACAAGACAGCCAAGAAGCTCGCCGCCGTGCCAGAGGGCAAGGAGTATAAGATGGAAGAAATCAAGCAGAACGAGATTTACATTGCTCCATACGAGGCAAAGAACATCTATCTGCGCTACTACCAGAACGAGGGCAAGAAGAGCAGCGTGAATGACGAGGCACTGGTTTCTCTCTTCAACGAGTACTTCGGTGGCGGCATGAATGCCATCGTCTTCCAGGAACTCCGCGAAACCCGCGGTCTGGCTTACAATGCATGGGCATCTTACCTCACTCCTACCCGAAAGGATGAGAAGGATTACTTCGTGAAGCACATCATCTCTCAGACCGACAAGATGATGGACTGCATCCACGTGTTTGATGAAATCACCAACAACCTGCCACAGAACGAGGCATCATTCAACCTCGCCAAGCAGAGTCTGATGAAGTCAATCCAGAGCCGCCGCATAACGAAGGATGGCGTTATCAATGCCTACCTCAACGCCAAGCTGATGGGTATCGACTATGATGCCACCAAGCTCTACTACGAGCAGATTCCATCGCTCACCCTGCAGGATGTGACCAACTTCGAGAAGCAGAACATCGTGGGCAAGCCTCATCGCATCATCATTCTTGGTGACGAGAAGAATCTCGACATGAAGAGCCTGGAGAAGATTGCGCCAATCAAGCGTCTCTCTCAGGAAGAGATCTTCGGCTATTAAGCAGGAAGAAATCTTCGGCTATTAAAATAGGAAAAAGAATATATTGAATATTTCAACAGTTTTTAAAGAACAAAAAACATTATGGCAAAAACTCCAGATTTTAAGTATGCTCCAATGTTCCAGATTGGAGAGGACAAGACTGAGTATCGCCTTATCTCTAAGGAAGGCGTAAGCACAGCAGAGTTCGAGGGTAAGACTATCCTCAAGGTTTCTAAGGAAGCTCTTACCTTGCTGGCTCAGCAGGGTTTCCACGACGTAGAGTTCAAGCTCCGTCGTGAGCACAACCTCCAGGTGGCTAAGATCCTCAGCGACCCAGAGGCTTCAGAGAACGACAAGTATGTTGCTCTCCAGTTCCTCCGCAATGCAGAGACTGCCGTTAAGGGCATCCTCCCATTCTGCCAGGATACAGGTACTGCTATCATCCACGGTGAGAAGGGTCAGCGCGTATGGACCGATTTCGAGGACGAAGAGGCTCTGAGCCTGGGTGTTTACAACACCTTTACACAGGACAACCTGCGTTACTCTCAGAACGCTCCTCTCAATATGTATGATGAGGTGAACACCCGTTGCAACCTGCCTGCTCAGATTGATATCGAGGCTACAGAGGGCGACGAGTACCGCTTCGTAATGGTTGCCAAGGGTGGTGGCTCTGCCAACAAGACCTACTTCTACCCTATGACCAAGGCTACTATCCAGAACGAGGGTACACTGCTCCCATTCCTCGTAGAGAAGATGAAGAGTCTGGGTACAGCTGCATGTCCTCCTTACCACATCGCCTTCGTCATCGGTGGTACTTCTGCTGAGAAGAACCTCCTTACCGTGAAGTTGGCTTCTATCAAGTACTACGACGAGTTGCCTACAACAGGTGATGAGACTGGTCGTGCCTTCCGTGACATCGACTTGGAGAACAAGCTCCTTGAAGAGGCTCACAAGATTGGTCTGGGTGCACAGTTCGGTGGTAAGTATCTGGCTCACGATATCCGTGTCATCCGTTTGCCTCGTCACGGCGCAAGCTGCCCTATCGGTATGGGTGTAAGCTGCTCTGCCGACCGTAACATCAAGGCTAAGATCAACAAGGACGGTATCTGGTTGGAGAAGATGGACGAGAATCCAACAGAGTTGATTCCTGAGGAGCTCCGCAACCCAGGTGAGGGTACAAAGGGTATCGAGATCGACCTCGACAAGGGTATCGACGCAGTACGTGCCGAGTTGAGCAAGTATCCAGTAAGCACCCGTGTTAATTTGAAGGGTACCATCATCGTAGCTCGTGACATCGCTCATGCTAAGCTCAAGGCTCGCTTGGATGCTGGTGAGGAGATGCCAGAGTACTTCAAGAACCACCCTATCCTCTATGCTGGTCCAGCCAAGACTCCAGAGGGCTATCCATGTGGCTCTATGGGACCTACCACAGCCAACCGTATGGACCCATACGTAGATGAGTTCCAGGATCACGGCGCTAGCTTGGTAATGATTGCCAAGGGTAACCGTGGCGATGTTGTTACAGAGGCTTGCAAGAAGCACGGTGGTTTCTACCTCGGTACCATCGGTGGTGTAGCAGCCGTTCTCTCTAAGAGTTCTATCAAGAGCATCGAGTGCGTAGAGTATCCAGAACTTGGTATGGAGGCAATCTGGAAGATTACCGTAGAGGACTTCCCAGCATTCATCCTCGTAGATGACAAGGGCAACGACTTCTTCAAGCAGTTGAAGCCTTGGACTCCTTGCACAGAGTGCCAGAAGTAATGATACAGAAATCATGATATTAAAAAAGCTCAGGGCTATCAGCCTTGAGCTTTTTTTATTTCTCACTCCCCATGCATATAGTGTATAACCATTCCATCTTTTTTAGCTATATAAATAGAGGCGGCATCACCGAAACTGTTTGGTGGTAAGCTTCCCTCCATCAGCCAGCTATGTTGAAACTCTATAATGTTGAAAGGAATTTCCTCCTTTATGACATCTTTGCCATAAATGTCATTTAGGTAGCAAATGCCTATTTGGGCTGCTACCTCAGATGTATTAATAAGCTCTTTTCCGAATCTTCTTAATGAAGAGTCTGAACAGAAAAGAGAATCTTTCTCCATACTAAAGCACATTTTTTCTTCACTTTCTTTTAAATGTACAATTTTAGGAATACTCTTTTCTGCTGGAGTACGTCTCATATTTATATATAATCCGATAACAGTACCAGCTATTGCTCCTAATAAGAAATAAAATCCTATTTTACATGTTACTTTTACCATATCTTTCCAATCTTAGAATTCGACCATCATGTTTTTGAATATAGACTACCAATGAATCTTGCCCGACAACACTGATTTTCCAAACCTTTTTGCCTGTAGAAGTTATGTAATACCTTTTTATATCGCTATTTTCCTTTCCTGTATGTTTGTACAAAATATTCGCTACAAAGATAGCAGTCTTTTCTGTAGAAACAACATCTTTAGAATATATTTTCTCACTTCCATAAATAGCATTTTCTGATTCGTGATAACCTTGACGATCCCCTGTTAATTCTTGATATTCCTTTAAGGATATTTTTTTGTATGATGGAGATTTATCCTGTCTTTTACTATTGAAAGACAAGATAATAATCAACGAAATGATGAACCCCAATAAAAAACTAATAATTTTCATTTTTATATAGATTATAATCGACATTAGATGCATACTGATTGTATAATATAAACACTCGCAGATTGCGGGTAGCAATAAGTTGCCACCAACAATAATGCCCCAAATAGTAGTACCTGCTTCATAAGCCTAAATTATCGAATAATACCTTACAAAGATAGGAAAATAATTCTTATGCCTTATAATATTGGCTTTAATTTTGTATTTATTTAACAAAAAAAAGAAGCTGCCACCCATTCTTCACGAACAGGTGGCAGCTTTCCTAATAACATAAACTTAATATCAACTATTCTCTAAAAACCAATATAACTCTTTTTGCACTTTTTATGCCATACCAATAGAGGGGGATTACTTAGTATATTCCTCAGGGATAACAGGCATTGCACCATTCTGGGTGCAAACGTATGCACTTACCTTAACAGCAAGTTCGTGTGCCTCCTGGATGCTCTTGCCCTTCAGGATGCTGGCACAGAAGGTTCCGGTGAAGCTATCACCTGCACCCACGGTATCAGCCACCTCAACCTTTGGAGTCTCCTGGAATGACTTCACACCTGGAGCAAATACATAGCTGCCGTTTACACCGCAGGTCAACACGAGCATATCGAGATTGTACTTGCCGAGAATCAACCAGCACTTGTTCTCGATGTCCAAACCAGGATAACCGAAGAGACGGCCGATGGTAATCAACTCCTCATCGTTGATCTTCAAAACATTGCAGCGCTTCAAGCTCTCGGTAATCACCTCTGGAGTATAGAAGTTCTGACGGAGATTGATATCGAAGATTTTCAAGCAATCTTCTGGAGTATGATCAAGGAATGTATAGATGGTCTTGCGGCTAACCTCACTGCGCTGAGCCAGAGAGCCCCAGCAAACAGCACCAGCATTGGCAGCAATTTCCTTGATATCATCGGTGAATGGGATGTTATCCCAAGCCACATTCTGCTTGATATCGTAAGTAGGAACACCCTCCTTGTCGAGCTGCACCTGAACGGTACCAGTAGGGAAATCTACCTCAGGCATCACATACTTGAGCTTCTTCTCGTCGAGCAGACGGAGAGCTGTATCGCCCAGAGCATCCTTGCCCACAGCACTCACGGCTACAGAATGCAAACCATGCTGACCTGCGTGGTAAGCGAAGTTGGCAGGAGCACCGCCGAGTTGAGAACCTGTAGGGAGAACATCAAAAAGAATCTCACCCAAACCTACACAATATTTTGTATCTAAATTCTTTGTTTCCATAATTACACCTTATTATATATATACGTTATAAACAATAGTTCGTTAATAATTCAATAATGTGCTAAGCAGCTATACGCTGTAAGCACGAGAGATCTTTGAAAATCTTGCTAATTAAAGTTCGGTTCGGGGTGTACCCGCTTGCTTTAAAAATTCGTTTCACCAGATAAATATTGGTCATCAGTGACTTGAATGAAGACATAGAATATTCCATTCCCATCTCCTTCATAGTTACCTTGGCAACATTTAGTGATGTGAACGAAGCATTGAAAGCAAAATCGAGTTTCCACTTATCGCGAGCCTGGCAGTCCATAAGACCAGTATAGCCTTTGGCGTCACGAAAGCAAAATTCGATCTGGAACCTGGTTCTATAATAAAGAAGTACTTCTTCACCCGAAAGTGAGGTGTCTGTAGAGAAGAATAGTTTCTTCTTGCCATTCGGCATCTGCCAGATGACAAGTCTAACTTTACACCTGAGTGCCTTGGAATAGGCTATCAAAGTATAAGCTGTTCCTTCTATATCTTTCATCTCCATCTTCTCCATTCGAGTGAGGTCAAGATTCTTCATATCAATCTTGCCATCCTTGGTCTTGGGGCGACCACGTTTTCCAGTACGTGGACCAGCATAGACATAAAAGAGACAAGCATTGTCACGAAAGCGGCTTATCAAAGAGAACCCTTCTTTCTTTATCCCATTAACAAATGTACTTGTAGAGAAGTAAGCATCTGCAACTATGAGGGTTGAGAGTTTAAGAAGTTCCTTGCGGTAACGCTTAATGACGCTGATATAGAAATCTACCATAGTCTTGTTTCTAAGACTCAGTTCTTTATTACTTAGCGACTGGTGTGCTTTTAACATCATGCAGTCTTTGGCATCAATATCAATGAGGCCAATACCCATGATTTCGAGACCATGTTTAACAGACTGTGCACATCCCGACCAAAAACGACCGATATGTGGAGTCTTCTTGCCAGCTTTGCTGATGTAGCTGGGATCAATGGCAATAGCCCATCTTCCCTGTTTACCAAAGAAGCGCTTGGCAAGTGAGACATTAAGTTTGAGCCAGTCAATGCTTTTCGACTTTTTTAAGCCGAATGCGTTGCGATAGGTTTGCTCAACATGCGAGCCATACCTCCCCATTTGGGTGAAATTTATCTTTCTTGGTATTACCATGAACAAAATTATCACCTCGATGAGTATTTTCTCGAAACTTTTTGTTAACTTTGCAGCCGAATCTTCAACTGCATCTTTAAAGATATCCATATATTGGTCAAGTCCTGTATTCATATAATTTTGCGTTTGTCGTGATTTGCAAAGTTACTGAAAATCAGCGACTTGACCAACTTTCTATAGTTAAGTTTTCATAAGCATTTCTTAATATAAGTTATTGATTTACAGACGATTAAATATTAATTTAACGCAGTATTGTTATAAACGATAGTGAACGTTTTTTATTATGCTTGCAATGATAACTTGCAGATGATAACCTGCGGATTATAACTTGCGGATATAAGTAAAGAGATAAACTACACCTACTGCCATGACTGCCACGGCACCTACCTGGCCGAATGTATCGCTGGCGAATCCCATGAACAATGGGAAGATGGTACCACCGAAAAGACCCATGATCATCAATCCACTCACCTCATTCTTCTTATCAGGCAAAGCAAGCAAAGCCTGAGAGAAAATCATGGAGAAGACGTTAGAGTTGCCGTATCCCACGAGGGCGATAGCGATATAGAGCATCGTCTTGCTCTCTCCTATCCACATGCCAATCATACTCAGAGCCATCATCACTACGCTGATAACGAAGAATGTGCGGGTCTTCATCATGCGGAGGAAGGCTGTACCGGTGAAACATCCGATGGTACGGAAAATAAAGTAGAGCGATGTAGCGAAGGCTGCCTCGTTCAGCGTCCATCCCAAGCGCTCCATCAGAATCTTAGGAGCAGTGGTGTTGGTACCTACATCGATGCCCACATGGCACATGATACCGATGAAGGAAAGCAGCACGATAGGTTTGCCGAGCAACTTGAAGCACTCACCGAAACCGGAAGCCTTACCCTCGTTCTTCTCTTCTTCGATAGGCGTACCAGCCAGGAAGAAGGTGGCTGCGATTCCGATAATCATATAGATTGGGAAGAGAACTCTCCAGCCCAAACCGAAGGTTGGAATGCTTGCCATGGCGCCCCACATAGCGATGTATGGAGCCAGGAAGGAAGCAATGGCCTTGACAAACTGACCGAAGGTCAATGTGGATGCCAGGTTCTTACCTGATGTTACCACAGAAACCAGCGGGTTCAGGGAAGTCTGCATCAATGCATTTCCGATGCCGAGCAATGAGAATGACACGAGCATCATTTCGAAGTTTTCGCCAAAGATGGGCAAAAGGAGGGAGATAACGGTAACAAGCAAAGACAGAAGTACTGTCTTCTTTCTACCTATCTTATTCATCAGGATTCCCGTAGGAACCGAGAAGATGAGAAACCAGAAGAATACCAGGGATGGAAACAGATTGGCTGTCGAATCATTGAGGTTGAGATCTTCCTTTACGTAGTTGGAGGCGATACCTACCAAATCTACAAATCCCATGGCGAAGAAACAGAGCATCACCGGGATAATTGATAATTTTGATGATTTATTCATATTTGTTAGCGTTATTGTTTCTATTTTTGCTGGTGCAAAGGTAGCGATAAACGATACAATATATCATAAAATATCGTTCATCGGCTACCATTTATGTTGCACTGTTACATCAGTAACACTCTTAGAAACAATTATCTTATAGATTCAGTTCTTAACAGATGAGGTTACTTGATGTCGTAAATCTGATACTTACCCTTTCCCTTTACAGTAACCTTGTTGTAAGGCTTGCTTGGGAACACGAGATTGGTCATGGACATCTTGCCGTCAGCATCAAGAGCCTCGATGCTGCTCTTATCGATGAAGATGCGCAGCTGGCTGATATTGCCGTAGGTTGGAGCCTTGGTGACTGCAACGAAGTCCTTGCTGAAATCCATCTTACCGCTCTTGGTTCTATCCATTGAGAAAGTTTCTGCCTTGGCATCGTAGTTCATCACTACCTTCTCGCCCTTGTCGTTGCTCAAAGTGATAGTAGCATTTCCCTTCAGATTCACTACCATCTCGCAAGATGCTGTAAGTTTCTTGCCTGCCTTCTTGCTTCTTGCTGCTGTCATCTCTGGAGAAGGAACCACGCTGCAATAAGTTTCACCCTTATATTCAAAGAGACCTAAGTCGCGAGGAATAGAGTTGCCTGAACGGTACTGCTGAGTAGGAACCTGGTTGGCATACTGCCAGTTGCTCATCCAGGCGATAGCCACACGGCGACCGTTTGGAGCATTGTCAAAGGAAACTGTGGCATAGTGGTCCTTACCGTAATCCATCCACTTGGTTACCTCTGGCTTGCTGTCGCAAGTAAACTTGTGTCCGTCGAAATCACCTATGAAATACTGGGTTGCTGAACCACCGGATGGACCGCCTGGGTTAATGTTGCAGATAAGCATCCACTTCTCCTTACCGGTGCCACGAACCTTCATCTTCATCAGGTCTGGGCATTCCCAAACACCGCCATGATTGCCATACTTCTCACCGAAAGAGCTTTCGTATTTCCAGTCCTTCAAGTTATCTGAAGAATAGATTTCCATGTGCTGACCAACCGCCATGATCATATTCCATTTCTTGATGTCCTCGTTCCAGAACATGTGAGGGTCACGGAAATCAGGCACATTGCTGGTGATGATCGGATTTCCCTCATATTTGGTAAAGGTCTTGCCATTATCTGTACTGTAAGCCATGCTCTGTGTCTGGTTCTCACCAGCCGAAGTGTAGAGAGCCACAACAGCACCCTTGCCCAAACCAGCGGTATTATTCTTATCCACAACGGCAGAACCGCTGAAAATGGTACCAATTGCATCTGGCCGAATAGGGGCACCCTGGAACTTCCAATGTACCAAGTCGGTGGAAGTAGAATGTCCCCAGGTCATATTCTCCCACTGTGATCCGTAAGGATTATACTGGAAGTAGAGATTCCATACGCCATCCTTATAGAACATACCATTTGGGTCGTTCATCCATCCGTAAGCAGGAGTGTGATGGAAAACTGGGCGATACTGTTCACGATTCTTCATATCGAAAGAATCAGAGAACTTCATGTTCTCCCAGCAAGTGAGGGCGTTCAAACCCTCCTTGCTATAATCGCCGTTTACATGGATATCGAGAGCCAGGCCCTTCAAACCGGCAAACTCATTCATATAGAGAGGCACGTAATAATCTACGTGGTCTTTAGCCAACTTCACATTGAAGGCTTTCACCTGCTTGTTATCGGCAATCACCTTGATGTTGGCCATCTCCGCACTCTCCTGCACAGGGAGCAAGAGACACTTCTGGTTCTGACTCTCCTGGCTGATGCGATAGAGACAGTGGTTATTGCTCAAGAAGGAAGCCTGCTGGGCATAACTGGCGGTGAAACCGCAAAGAGCGACAAGCGCTGAAATAAATATCTTTTTCATTGTCTAATTATCTAATTATCTAAAAATACCGATGGTAATTACTCGTATCCCTTATTCTGCTTATAAAGACCAGGAATGTAATACAGCTGGTTATATGGAACCGGATAGAACTCGTTCTTGCCCGGTGTGAACTTGGCATCCTTCAAGTATTGTGCGTATGTTTGCTCTCCATACTGATCTTTCTGCTCAGATTCGAAATACTTGTTCAGTGTCTCAGAAGCAATGCCCCAGCGGCGCAGGTCGAAGAAGCGGCCGTTCTCCATAGCCATTTCCAGACGACGCTCCCAGCGAAGGCACTTTCTTGCCGTCTCCTTATCCTGGAAATATGACTCCGGATAGAGGGCTATATCACATTGATCCTTGGCATATTCAATATGCTTATCCACAGAATTCTTGGCTCTCTGACGGATATCATTAATAATGGTACGAGCCTCTGCCAGACGGCCCAACTCTATCAAAGCCTCAGCACGCATCAACATGATGTCGCTATAACGGAGCACGTAGTCGTTCATCGCAAACGCCTGCCAAGAGCCATTGAAAGTTTCACCCTTAGAACGCTGTGGTACTTCCTTCAGAGAGGTATAGTAACCGTAAACGTTTGGTGTACGAGAGTTGGCTGTAGTCATCTTGTATTCTGACTCATATTTATATGGGAAGGTAGGCATTCCTACTGTATGGAACAAACGTGGATCCCATTTCTGACTATTAGGCTTACCGTTTACAGGATAATCACAAGTCTTGTTGTAGTCATCAAACTCAGGAAGTCCGTTCTTGGTCTTGAAGGCATTCACCAGGTTCTGTGAAGGCTTGTGGAAATCCCATCCGCAAGACCAAATACCCCAACAGCCATTCAGCATATTAGACCAGTTGGCACGTCCGAAGGTGGTATGGTCCTCGCTATAGTCGGAAGTCTGGACAGCAAAAACTGACTCCTTACTGTTCTTATAGTCAGGCAGGAAGATGTCGCCGAAATCTGCCATGTAACCATAGTCTGAATTCTTCACCACATCAGTATAGTCGATAACCTTCTGCATATACTCCTTATTAATATGGTCAACACCATCGGTTGCCTCATAGCCATCACCCCAGGCAATGGTAAGATAACACTTAGCCAGATAACCTGCGGCAGCAATCTTGTTGACACGACCGCCATCCTTCTGCTTAGCAGGAAGGACATCGTATGCAGTCTGGAAGTCAGCTATCACCTTCTGCCACAATTCCTCGTAAGTAAACTGAGTGTTTGATGTGCTCTCTGTGGTTTTATCCTCATAAACCTTCTCGTCTATCCAAGGAATCTGACGATACATGGTAAGTAACTTGAAATAGAAATGAGCACGGAGGAAGCGAACCTCAGCCTCACGCTGCTTGGTTACCTCAGCACCCAGTGTACTCTCGCCATTCTGCTGCAAAGAAACCAAGGCACGGTTGCAACGGGAAACGGCACAATAGAGACGATACCATAACTCGTCGAGTTCGCCCTTAGTAGAGGTCAAGGTACTCCAGATCTCCACATCGTGATAACCGGTGTCACCGGTGCCACCGCCACCCTTCAAGCAATCGTCTGAAGAAAGGTCACCATATGGCCAAAGGTTGAATGGGTAAGAATACCAACAGTCTCCCAACATCGCATAGGCACTGTTTACCATCTTGTCCGGCTCGCTGAAAGCCTTGTCTTCATCAACCACAGCTGTTGGCTTGTAATCTAGGAAATCATCACAACTGGTGAATGTTCCTACCAGTGCTGCTGCAAGCACCATTGTATATAATTTTTTCATTTTGAAATTCTCTTTAAAATATGAAACATTTTAGAAACCTACCTGAAGTCCGAATGATACGGATGTTGAAAGTGGATAGTTCCAGTTTGGATTCTCTGGGTCTGAACAGGTCAGGCTGTTGCTCTTGATGGTCAAAAGATTCTGACCTGAGAGATAGACACGGGCACTGGTCATCTTCAACTTAGAGAGGATGCTGCTTGGGATAGTGTAACCCACCTGCAAGGTGCGCAACTTCAAGTAAGATCCATTCTCAACGAAGTAAGAGGAAGCACGACCCTCATCGGCTGTATTCATGGTGCTCAAGCGTGGGATGGAAGAACCAGTGTTGTTGGTATTCCAAGCATCGAGCAAACGGGTTCCCTTGTTAGAACCACCATCAGTAATAGCCCAGAAGTCAGTCTGGAACTTTTGGTTGTTATACACATCCTGGTCATAGACACCCTGCCAGAACATACTGAAATCAAAGCCCTTGTAGTTGAGAGCAATATTCAAACCATAGGAGAAGGCTGGCACAGGGTCGAAAATCCAAGTCTGGTCATCTGAAGTAATACCATTTTTACCATCTAAGTCCTTGTATTTCAATCCACCGACACGTGCATTTGGCTGTCCAGACTTATCTACTTCTTCCTGATTCTGGAAAATTCCATCGGCTACATAACCTACGATAGAACCATATGACTTGCCACTCTGCACCAGGTTTTCCGTAGATGTGTGAGCGTAAGCACCTGTTGTTGTTGCTGGCAAATAAGTAACCTTGTTGCGGAAAAAATCCAGATTGCCGTTCACGTCGATGCCAAGTCCATTAGCCAAAGTCTTGCGATAGCCCACGGTGAACTCCATACCCCAGTTGCGGAGCGAAGGACCATTCTGCCATGAATTTCCACCTTCACCAGTTGCACCCAGATAAGCAGGATTAATCAACATATCCTTCACATTCTTAATATAGGCATCCACTGTACCATAGAGGGTGTTGCCAAACAGGGTGTAATCCAAACCTACGTTATACTGGGTAGCAGCCTCCCATTTCAAGTTAGGGTTAGCCAACTGTGTGGCACGATAGCCAGAAGGGAAGGTACCTGAACCTTGCAGGAAGAGATCGTATGCAGTAGAGGTTACACGGTCTAGTCCGTAATCCACTACATAAAGACCAAACTGTGCATTGTTGTCGATAGCCTGGTTACCTGTCTGACCCCAAGAGAGTCGCAACTTGGCATCATCCAACCAATCCTTCTTCAGGAGATTAGAGAATCTGAAGCCAAGTGATGCAGCAGGGAAAGTACCCCAGCGATGAGCCTTACCGAAACGTGAAGAACCATCATGACGGATAGTAAAGGAAGCCAGGAGGAGATCATCCCAGTTGTAGTTCACCTTTCCGAAGAAAGAAGCCAGGCGATATCCTACCTTTGCACCCGAGTTACGCATCGTTCCCGTGGCAGCATTTGGCCACATATAATCTTTATCTTCCAGCGCATAGCCTTCTGAATAGGCAGAGAAATCGACAACCGACTGCTTGGAAAATTCCATACCACCGAGTACATCGATGTTGTGCTTGCCAATCTGGGTAACGTACTGGGCTGTGTTAGACCATGTCCAGTTAGTCTCATTGTTATTCGAGAGCGTTGTCTTGGCGATGTCATTGTTGACAATATCGGAATGATAAGTATTCGTCATCGAATTGATAAACGATGTCTTGAAATCCAAACCGAAGTTAGAACGCAGGGTCAATCCCTTGACAGGCTTCAATTCTACGAAAGCATTACCGAAGATGCGCCAGTAGTCGAGGTGGTTGTTGCGGTTCTGATACTGCTCACGACAAGGGTTCTGACGGTCGGCCATACTACCCACAGGACCTGCGAAGGTCTTGCCATCTTCTTCGTAAACCGGAACGATGGAAGGCATCTTCAAGGCATTCTCCATCGGATGGCAATCTACCTGAGAGGTATAAGTCAAAGTCAAATTCTCACCTACGGTTACGATCTTGTTTAAATTCCAAGAGGTGTTCAAACGAGCTGAGATATTCTCGAAGTCGGTATATTTCAAGACTCCCTCATTGTTCTTGTATCCCAAGGAGAACATAGCGCTATGCTTGTCATTGGCATGAGATACAGAGAGGTCGTAGTTCTGCGAGAAACCTGTGCGAGAGATTTCATCGAGCCAGTCGGTATCTGAGAATCGCATGGTCTTCTTTTTATTGATGTAGCCATCATATCGACCATTGATAGTATAGTTCTGATACTGGTTGGTAGCAGGATTCCAAACGGTGATTGGAGTTCCAGAGGCCGCATTCAAGTCGATGCCGTAGTTGGCAGCATAAGCCACAGGATCGAGTCCATCGTTCAGGGCTGCCTGAGCCATCGCAGTAGCATACTGGCTGGAGTTCATCAGCTTCATCTTCGACTGGTTGGAATAGAACTGTGCAGTGAGGTTGGCAGAGAAGTCAACAGCAACCTTGCTTCCCTTCTTACCTTTCTTGGTGGTGATGATGATGACACCATTCGATGCACGTGAACCATAGATAGAAGCCGAAGCGGCATCCTTCAAAACCTGCATACTCTCAATATCATTTGTATTGAGGGTATTCAATGCCATAGTGGTAGGCACACCATCTATGATATAAAGAGGGTCCTGAGAAGAGTTGAAAGAACCGATACCACGAATACGCACGGTTCCTGAACCAATAGGAGAACCATCGGTAGTAACAGTCATACCAGGAACACGACCCTGCAAAGCACGCATCGGGTCAGTCTCTGAAGTTGTCTTCAGGTTCTTGGTTGAAACCACAGCCACGGAACCGGTCAAGTCTGCCTTCTTCTGAGTGGTATAACCTGTTACAACTACTTCCTGCAAGTCGTTGGCATCTTCCTGAAGTGTAACCTCCATATTATCTGAAGCCTTTACTTCTTGCGTCTTATATCCAATATAAGATATAACAAGTGTGGAACCAGGAGCACATTCTACATGAAAGTTACCATCAAAGTCGGTAACAGTACCAGTCTTTGTGCCTTTCACCATAACAGACGCTCCAATGACTGTCTCACCGGCAGCATCCTTTACGATGCCATTTACATTTACCTGTTGTGCACTAGCTACGGTGCAAACAGCACAGAGCGCAGAGCTCATTAGTAATTTTGAAAGATTGTTCATACTATATTTAACATTTTAAGTTTCAAAAATTGTTATTGTTTGATTACTGCTGCAAAATTAGGCAAAGATTGGATATGAGAATAAAAAAAATCGTTCCTGCAACAATAATTATGTTACATGAAACGATTTTCTTATTTTTTGCTAAGATTTTAAAATACTTATTTTAAAGGAGTTAGAAAACTATTTTCTTTTAGATAACTGTTTATTTCTGAAATCGGTAGGAAGAACACCAAACTGCTTCCTAAAGCATGAAGAGAAATAGCCCGGTAACGCAAAGCCTACTTCTGCCGAGACTTCAGCTACAGTCTTATCAGTCTGCATCAGGAGCGTATAGGCTCTCTGCAGGCGCATCTCTTTCAGGAGCTCGGCAGGCGTTTTTCCTGTCATAGCCTTCACCTTGCGATAGAGCTGTACTTTACTCAACTGCATCTCGGCTCCCAAATCATCCATTTTCATATCAGCATTGCCCATATTATCAAGAATCTTCTTCTTGAAACGATCCATGAAATAACGATCACTCTCATCCAGGTGATTCAGTTCAGCAGCCCAGCCCTCCTTGTTCTCTATGAATCCACGAGCCACGGCTTTCTGTTTCTGCAGCTTCTTTCTATATACCTTATATATATAGTAGATGACAAAGAACAGAATCAGCACTACAATAAAGGCGACCACAAGCATCCATTTCTGGATGCGGGATACCTCTGAATAAGAATCAAGACTGTCAGAAATCTGATCCAGATTCTTCATCTTGGCTTCCAGATCCTCATATTGTAGGGCGATGGCATCGCAGTTTTCAGGGGTAGCAAGGAATGATTTCATCACATTATCCTTCTTATAGGGTTTACCCTGAAGGATATTCATCGCCAATTCCATAATCTTTTCGCCCTGGGTGGGATAGACATAAGAAGCAGCAAACTGTCCTCTCTTCACTCTATCCACTCCTTCCCATTCTCCAGGCAATCCATCAATGCCCACTATCAGCATCTGCTTATCAATGCCTCGTCTCTCTGCTTCCAGAAAGGCACCTATGGCTCCCAGGTCGCTATGTCCGAACACGCCATCCGCATGTCCGCCTTTATCCAGATATTGCTTAAACAACTCCTGGGCACGCTCCATCTTCCAGTTACTGTCCAGAGTAACCACCTTGATTCCCGGATAATTCTTCATCACCTCATGGAAACCACGATGGCGCTCAATGACAGGAGAAGCATCTTTCAAGCCCGTAATCTCAACGACGGTACCTTTTCCGTCCAGTTTCCTGGCAAGAAAGCGGGCTACTTCCCTACCCGCTTCTACATTATCGCCACCGATGGAAGCTGTATAATGGGGTGTCGTTACCTTTCTGTCGAAGAGAATAACCGGGATATGGGCACGATAGGCACGCTCGATGGCAGGTGTTACTTCATTCACGTTATCAGGAGCCACCACGATTAAATCTACCTTCCTGGCTATCATACTGTCTATCTGGCGAGCCTGGCGTTGCCCGTCATTCTCTGCAGTAGTAAACAGCAAATCCACATTCTTATATTGATACTGCGCCAATCGCATCTCATTATTCACCTTCTCGCGCCAAAGTCCGCCACAACATTGCGACACACCTATCACCACCTTCTTCTCGGTGCAAGAACCTAGAAGAAGAATCATACAAAATAGTATAGTTAAGTTTTTATAAAGTCTTTCCATCAATAGTTGTATTTATTATGAGCGCAAAAATACTAATTCTTTTTGAAACAACCATCATTTTTTATCAAAAAAAAAGTCGCAACCCATAATATTTTCAGGTTGCGACTCATTACTATTAACATTAAAACCTACAATTCGACCATATAATATCTACGTGATTACAAACCAAGTTTGTGAACCTTCAGATTCTTGAATTCAGCCTTGCCATCCTGGGTGTAGAGCTTCACATTCTCGTATGGAGCTACAGGGAAGACGAGGTTGGTCATGGCGATGCGACCGCCATCTACGAAGAGCTCAACAGATGACTTATCTACGAAGATATCAACATGATAAGTCTTCTTGCCATCCTCGCAAAGACTCAACGGAGCCCAGGTAGCCAGAGCGAAATCGTTCTTGTAGTTGATGGAGTTGGCAATGCGGGCAGGCTCCTTGCCTTCTGCTGCACGCTGCTTATCCCATGCCAACTCGATATCGTGAGGAACTGCCTGCTTGCCGAAATCGGTCAAACCGCTCTCTGTTCTATCCATTACCACCTTGCCCTGCTTCATATCGAAGTAAATCAGGGTGCGCTCACGCTTGTTGTTTGAAATCTCAATACCGGCAATGCCGTTGGCATCTGGAGTAACATCAGCCTCAATCTCAAATGCACCTTCCATATTGGCTGCAACACCCTTCAAATCCTTGGCATCGGCAACAGAAGCATCAGCCAAATCCTTGGTTTCCTTTCTCAAAGCATATACTTCAGGAGCTACATTTTCAGAAACATAATACTTGCCATTCTTCTCGTAGAGTTTCAACTCTCTTGGCAAACCATTGGCACCACGGTTCTGCTTGAACGGAGTAAGGTTGGCATACTGCCAGTTGCTCATCCAGGTGATACCCAGAACTCGGTCGCCGGTGTTAGAGAAGGTAACGGTAGCATAGTGATCCTTACCCCAATCGAGCCACTTTACTTCGTTGGCATCAGGACAGGTAAACTTCTTGCCATCGAAATCACCTACGAAATACTCGGTAGCACTACCACCAAACCAACAGCCTGGATTGATATTCATGGTCATCACCCACTTCATCTTCTTCTTATCACCATTTACAGGCAACTGGAAGAAGTCTGGGCACTCATACTGACATGGCTGCTGACCCAAGCCCTTACCAAAGGCACTCACGTAAGTCCATTTCTTGAGATTCTTTGACTTGTAGAAGCGGGTCTCTTTATCAGCAGAAACAATCATATACCAGCATTTTCCCTTCTCATACCAGAACACCTTAGGGTCACGGAAGTCCTTCAAGCCATCGAATGGAGTTAACACTGGGTTGCCCTCGTACTTGGTAAAGGTGCGACCATTGTCATTGCTATAAGCGATGCACTGCACCTCATCATGGTTTACACTACTGTTGTTGGTATAGATGGCGATGATGGCATTCTTGCCGAAACCTGCCGTATTCTTCTTATCCACAACCGAGCTACCAGAGAAGATATGACCTACAGGGTCGCGGGCGATGGCTGGATCGAGGTGTTCCCAATGAACGAGGTCCTTGCTTACGGCATGTCCCCAGTGCATATTGCCCCACTTGCTTCCGTATGGGTTATACTGGAAATAGAGATGATACTCACCATCCTTATACACCATTCCGTTAGGGTCGTTCATCCAACCATAGAGCGGAGTGAAGTGATAAGATGGGCGATAGTAATCGGTGTTGGTAGTATCGAATGTATCGCTGAGCTTCATGAGATTCACAGCCAAGGCATCTTTCTTCAAACCGAGAATCTTGACAATAGCCACATTACCCTTGACCGACTTACCTGCAGCATTCTTCTCCAAAGAGAATGGCACGAAGTAATCTACACCATTCTGTGCCAGACGCACATCCATCCAGGTATCTTCCTTATCACCGGTGCTCAAGATAACCTGAGCCTCATCCTTCTCTTCCTGAATAGGGAGAAGAAGGTATTTGGTAGGATTCTCTACCTTGACGATTGTTGTATCACCCTTGTGTTCGATATTCATCTTCTGTGCAAAAGCAGAAGTGGTAGCTGATGCCATCAACATGAGGCAGGCAGCCTTCATCATATTGTTTGTTTTCATTGTAAAACTATTGTTAATTGTTATTGTTTATATCTATTGATATGTAGTATTGTTTTCGTTATTATCGACAGCCCTATACCTTATTATATATAGGAGCTGTCGATTATATGTATTGGAATTAAAACGCTTAGAATTTAAGCGAAGCTGTGAATTCAACCGTGAATGGACGGAGATAGCTACCCGTCATTATCTGGTTCTTGATTCCCTTGGCCTCATCCTTGGTAATCAGCTCGGCACCTGCGATACTACCCTTGGCACCAGTCTGGTTGAGGAAGTTGACCACCGTGCAACCGAGAGACAGGCGCTTGGTTGCCTGCCAGTTCAAACCACCAAAGGTCTCCCAGTGACCGTTGAAGTAATATGCCTCATTGATGTTGGCATAAGTCTTACTGAAATAACGGAAGCTGGTCCAGAGCTTGATGTCCTTGGTAATCATGTAACTTGGATCCAACTCGATGAGAATCTCAGGAATCTCGGCAACGATATTGCCAGTGGCATTAATGTTGCCAGGGGTACCATCACTGAAGGTAACCGATGTCTCATATTTCTTGTAAGTTGGCTTCTGATAAGTGAAGAGGAAGTGGAAATCGAATCCCTTGAAAGGATGAGCCACAGCATCGGTTGTCCAACCCCATGTCTGAATATCGTAAGCCATAGGAGCTGCCTTGATTTCACTGCCATGCTGCAAGTTCAGAGTTGAGTTGTTGTTGGTCTTTGAGATGTAAGAGAACAACGATGTCAAACTCAACCATGAGTTATTGTAGTAGATACCTGCACGACCGAGTGGCACAGAAATCTTATCCGTATTTGGCAATGTAGCTGGGGCAAAAGCCTCGAACTTAGGATGCTGAACGATGTAAGTGAAATCGCCAGTGAAGCCGAAGCTATCGGTCAACTTATAAGTTGCTGCTACAGAGAAATCGTAGTTCAACCAGTTGTAACTCAAATCTGCCGGAGCAATCTTGGTTCCATCTGCTGCCGTAGCACCGAGATAGTAATCGGCGAAACGGCCTACGAATTCACCCTTTGCATTCTTCACTGCTGCGTTTTCACCCTTCAGCTTCTGCCACTCCAGACGGGCACCATAGTAGAGGTTCAACTTATTGGTGACATCCCAATCGTGAGTGAAGTAGAGAGCCAGCTTGTTTTCGCTTCCCTTATAATACTCAGAGGCGTTCTTGTTGAAATCGTAGAAATAGCCATTGCGCTGGTTGGCATCCCAAACTCGCAAGGCATAATTGCCATCTGCAGGAACACTCTGGTCATACATGGTTGTATTTGAGCAATAATCGATATGGTAAAACCACTCATTCACGCCAAGACGGAAGGTGGAAGTACTGAATTTCTTGCTGAGCTCGGTGGTGAAAAGAGCCTCATCAATCTTACCGGCATTGAGACAGGACATACGGGTCTGAACATACTGACCATCGTAAGCCTTAGTCTGTCCGTCGATGTCGCGATACATATAATTATATACGCCCTTGTTAGCCTCGTTCTTCAAATCGATGATAGACATTGGTGACTGGTAAACCATCGCACCACGTGAGTGATCGTACTTCAAGGTAGCCTTCCAGTTCAAACCGTTGTCAAAACGGTAGTTGTTCATCAGGGTTACCTCGCTTGTCTTGTTCAGACAGGCATCATAGAGAGAAGTCTGCTTCAACTCACCAGTACGCATATCGCGATAAGTCATCTCGTTATCAATAGGAAGATAAGAGGTGGTTCCGAGCTTGAAGTTGCCATACTCCTTCACGCTTCCATCACCCACATAAATGAATGGCGCACTCTGGGTGGCATAGTTATAGACATTATGACTGTTGGCATACTTATACATAGCGGTAAATTCACCACGGTTGCCGTTATACTTCTTGGTGAGGAGCGCCTTGTAAATCTGAGTACGGTCCTGATAAGGAGTTGACTTGATTTTGAAAGTTCCTGGGTCGAAATCCTGATACATGTTAAAGCTGTAATACCAGTCGCTTCCCAAGTCACCGTTCATATTCAGAGAGAATTCCTGCAATCCGAAGTGATTGCTCTTATAATTCAGCGTACCATTGAAACCTTTCTGACCCTTCTGGGTAAAAGAGTTCACTGCATAACCGATATTACCTGTAGTGATAGCTGTCTCCGCAATCTTGAGCAATCCCTGATGGCTCAAACTTGCATCGCCACGCCAGATGGTATTGACAGAATGAGGATTGGTTGCGTAAGTTACAGGTAAGCCATTCTCCAATACGTTAACATCGGCAGAAGGCAAACCTATCTGAATCTCACGAGGACCATTCGCACTGGCTGCATTGAGCATCACATTACGGTTACCCTCTTCCTTAGCACTTGAATTATCATCCTGTGCAAAAGCTGCTGTAACATTTACCAATGAAAGTGCAAGCATCATAGCTGCGCTCTTTCCATTTAAAAAGTTGTGCATACTTAAAATTTCTAATTTGTTAATCCTATTTTTTATTTCTGCTGCAAAGTTATATAAAAACAGGTATAATAGCTTTAAAAATCTCTACATATAATAACAAATTCCGTTCATTGCAACATAATTGATATAGCATGAACGGATTTTATTAGGAACTACAAGCACTATCAAAGGGAAAAGAGAGCTATAAAATGAAAACAAAGATGCCCAAAAATGAAAAGCAGATACCCATAAACGAAAAACAGCTGCTGGTACTCACCCAACAGCTGCCCTTACTGATTTCCCAAAAACTAACTTTTCTTTTTCCCTAAAACAACTAAACCTAAAAACAAATTTCTTTTTTTAAAACAACTAAACCTACAACCTGAATTTCTTTTTCCCAAATCTAACTAATCATTACCTGAAACAAACTTCTTACCTTCAAGTTCACTTCATACCTCTTGAATACTCAATCCTATAACCTTAAAAACATAAACCTATGAAAATGCAACTATTTCGCATGAAACAATTATAAACTTTTAAACTCTGGTGCAAAGGTATGAAGTTTTGGTGAAAGTGATGTACACTTATCGTTCAAAAAGTGACGAAAATGATACATTGAAACAATTTCCCCACTAAATGAACGATATTTCCCTTTATTTTCACGATTTATGCCCCAATTTCACCCGGCAGCATGCCGTATTCTTCCTTAAAACACTTGGTAAAATAAGACGGAGCAGAGAAACCTACATCATAGGCAACCTCAGAGACACTCATGCTGCGGCTTTCAAGCAGTCGCTTTGCCTTAGCCAAACGAGCCTTACGGAGCAAATCTACCACCGAAGATCCCGTCATCGCCTTCACCTTGCGATAAAGCTGAACGCGGCTCAAACCAATCTGCTTACCAATATCCTCTACACCAAACTCGCTGTCGGAGAGATTTTTCTGGATGATGGAATGCAGCTGCTTGAGGAACTGCTTGTCACGATCTTCCAGATGCGACTCTGCTATTTCCAGCTCAGCCTCCTTGGAACCCTGGAAAAGACGCTTCAGAAGCTTGCGCTGTTTCAGGAGGTTCTCGATACGAGCCAGGAGCACCTTGCTATGGAATGGCTTGGTAATATAGGAGTCGGCTCCATGTTCATAACCTTCTGCACGATGCTCCTCCAGATTCTTTGCCGTGAGCATAATGACTGGAATATGCGAAGTAGCCGTATGGGTTTTCAACTGTTCGGTGAACTCCAAGCCATCCATCACCGGCATCATCACATCGCAGATGACCAAATCCGGAACTTCCTTCTTGGCTATCTCCAATCCTTCCTTGCCATCCACAGCCTCCATTACTATATAATCATCCTGCAAAAGCGTATGCTCATACTGACGGATATCATTGTTGTCATCAATGACCAGAATGGTTGGCTTATTGGTATTCTCGCTAACCAACTGCTGTACTTTTCCACATTTCCTCACGCCATCATCGATATATTGCAGTACAGACTCGTTTACAACATTCTTATTATCTGAATTAGAATTACTTACAGAGTTATCCACATCCTCATCTTCCATGTGGATAACCAGTGATTTATCCACCTGTTCACGTGGGATTTCCACTATAAAGTCAGACCCCTTTCCCAATTCACTCTCAACCCAGACTTCACCATGATGCAATTCCACAAACGACTTGACCAAAGCCAAGCCGATGCCGGTACCGCTGGCAGCCCCCTTAGCCTGGAAGAAGCGCTCGAAGATCTTATCAGTCTCTTCCTTCTCGATTCCCTTGCCGGTATCTCTCACATCCAGTCGGAGTTTCTCACCTTCATCTTTCAGGGAAACAAAGATGTCGCCACCAGCAGGAGTATATTTCAAGGCATTGCTCAAAAGATTGAAGATTACTCGGGCTATCTTCTCCTTATCGGCTACCACTTCATGACTGCCCTTGAAAGCCGCTATATCCAGATGGAGTTTGATTTGCTTGCGTTCGGCAGTAAGCTGGAAATCACCCACCCATACCGTCAAGGTTTTCACGATGTCGAAGCGATAAAGCTTCAAGTCCATCTTTCCGTTCTGAATCTTGCGGAAATCGAGGATGCTACTCACCAGCTGCTGCAGGGCGATGGCATTACGCTGCACCATCTTGAGCAGTTCCCGACTTTTGCCTTTGATGCCGCTATCTTCCAGTAGCATCTCCACAGGGTCGGCAATCAACGTTAACGGAGTTCGAAGTTCATGACTGATATTCGTAAAGAATACCAGGCGAGAATGGGTCAGTTCCATAACCTCCTCATTCAGACGCTTCAATTCTTCGTTCTTTACTTCCAGCTCCCCATTCACCCGCTTCAGTTCATCATTGGTTTTAGCCAGTTCCTCGTTGAGTTTCGCCTTTATCACATAGCCACGGAAAACCATGGTAGAGGCAACCAGACATACCAAGAGGAACAGGCACAATCCTACCAGCATGATTTTCTGAGAGTTATAATCAGCCAGATATCGATCAACCTGTTTATGCAAGGTTTTCAGATTGCGGGCTTGTCGCTCTGCATCCCTAGCCTCCATCAAGGTGAGTTCAGCATTTGCCTTGGTAATGATAGAGGTACTCATATAGTTATCGCGCTTATAAGGTTGACGCTTCAGAATCTTCATTGCCAGGGCTATCACCTCATCGCCCTTGGTAGGATAGAGATAGGAAGCCTCGAAGATGCCGTCACGCACCAGTTCCAGGCCACCACCCTCGGTAGCCATTCCATCCACGCCGGTATATTTATAGTTGCGCTTCACACCCATCTGCTGAACTGCCACATAGGCACCCCATGCCAGCCGGTCGTTGTGGGCAAAGACATAATCAAAATCTTGCGTCTTCTTCAAGATTCTTTTCATTGCCCTTATACCACCTTCTTCCTTCCAGTTTCCACTCTCAGAAGCAACCATCTGAATACCAGGATAAGATTTGATGGCATCCATAAAGCCACGATGACGCTCCATGGCAGGCGATGAACCTTCCAAGCCACCTATTTCGACAACACGTCCATGCCTCTGCAACTGCTGGGCAACAAACTTACCCATCGAATTGCCTATGGTATAGTTATCACAACCGATAAATGCCGTATATTTGTCAGAATTGGTCTTGCGATCATAAAGTATCACAGGAATACCTTTGTCGTGAGCACGATCCACAGCCTTTGAGATGGCGCTCAACTGATTAGGAGAGATGATGAGCAGATCGACCCCCTCGTCTATAAACTGGTTAACCTGCTTGTTCTGCAATACATTATCATCATTCGACGAAGCAAGTTTCACTATGATGGAATCATTGAGATACTCACTCGTCTTCAACTCATCATTGAGCTTATCACGCCAGACATCCTCTGAGCATTGAGAAACACCAATGACAAACTTCTTGGGTTGCTTGCTACAGCTGCCTAGCAACACGAGAAATGCCATATATATAATAAGGTGCAAATAACGTTTCATATCGCTTATACGCTTGTTATATTAAAAGATTGTTCACTTAGAGAAAGCCTTAAAGAACGACTTTTCGGTGCAAATTTACAACTTTTTTTTGGTTTTCTATCATTTGGTTCGTTTTTTACAAATATCAAGCAAAGATTTTTAAAGAAGATTATCAAAAAATGCATTAATTTTGCACCCAGAAAGATATATAAAGATATATAACGAGAAAAATAAGCAATCGACAATAAATAGTATAAACAACAAAAACTGAAAATATTATGGCTGAAGAGAAAAAATTTAGAGTAGAGTCAGACCTTTTAGGTGAACTCAAGGTTCCAGCTGAAGCACTTTATGGTGTACAGACACAGCGCGGTATCAACAATTACCACATCTCTCGCAAGACGATGTGCAGCTATCCAGACTTCATCATCGCTATCGCATACGTGAAGCTGGCTGCTATTGAGACCAATCATACCCTCGGCGTTATCAACGACGAGATTTCAGGTGCCATCTCTCAGGCTTGCCGCGAAATCATCGAAGGCAAATGGCATGAGAACTTCCCTATCGACATGGTACAGGGTGGTGCAGGTACATCTGTCAACATGAACGCCAACGAGGTAATCGCCAACCGTGCACTCGAAATCATGGGCCACGAAAAGGCTGACTATCAGTACTGTTCTCCTAACGACCATTGCAACTGCGGTCAGAGTACCAACGATGTATATCCTACTTCTATCCGCCTGGCTCTCATCCGTATGAACACCCATCTGATAGGTGCCCTGACAGGTTTGATCAGCGCATTTCGCTATAAGGCAGATGAGTATGCCGACGTTATCAAGATGGGTCGCACCCAGTTGCAGGATGCTGTTCCTATGTCTTTCGGACAGGAATTCAACGCATACGCCAACAACCTGGAAGAGGAAATCCTCAACCTGGAGCGCAACGTGAAGCTCCTGCACGAAATCAACATGGGTGGTACAGCCATCGGTACCGGCTTGAATGCCGTTCCTGGCTTCGCCAAGCTCTGCGCTGCTAACCTCAGCAAGCTGACAGGTGAGAACTTCGAGACAGCTACCGACCTGGTAGAGGCAACCCCAGATACCGGTGCTTACGTAAGCTACTCTTCAGCTCTGAAGCGTCTGGCTATCAAGTTGTCTAAGATCTGTAACGACCTCCGTCTGATGGCATCAGGTCCTCGTTGCGGCTTGAACGAAATCAACCTTCCTCCTAAGGCACCAGGTTCTTCTATCATGCCAGGCAAGGTGAACCCTGTGATCCCAGAGGTAACCAACCAGGTTTGCTTCAAGGTAATCGGTAACGATGCCACAGTAAGCTTCGCAGCAGAGGCAGGACAGTTGGAGTTGAACGTAATGGAGCCTATCATCACAGAGAGTCTCTTCGAGAGCTTGACATGGATGAAGAATGCCATCGAGACTCTGACATCAGAGTGTATTCTCGGCATCACCGTGAACAAGGAGCGTTGCTACGAGATGGTAAAGAACAGTATCGGTATCGTAACCGCACTTAATCCCATCATCGGATATAAGAAGAGTTCCAAGGTGGCTAAGGAAGCTCATGCTACAGGACGCTCTGTTTATGACATTGTCATCGAGCAAGGAATCATGAGCAAGGAAGAACTCGACAAGGCACTCGACCCTAAGGAGATGCTGCAGTCGCACAAGTTTACGCTGAAATAAATTTTTCCATAACCAGTCAGCTTATTAGCTGAAATTACAAGAAACCTGTAAGCGTATTCCCAATTTGGAATATAGCTTACAGGTTCTTTTTATATCATTTCAAAAAATCATTCCTGGTTGCGATAAGCCAGCGGCGACATTCCCGAGCGGAGCTTAAAGAAATTGCTCATGGCACTCTGGTCGCTAAAATGCAGATAATCCGCTATCTCTCTCATCGTCATATCCGATTGTTTCAGAAGATTACATATCTCCTTATACAATAAGGATGTGATGTGGTCATTCACCGTGGTTCCTGAAATCTCCTTGATCATTCTCGAAAGATAAGGAGAAGATACGTTCAGCTTATCGGCATAGAATCGAATCTGCCGCTCGGTGCGGAAATGGCGATACAGGAGATGGAGAAATATCTCATATACCTCTTTCTTATGCCGCAAATCGCGAGTAACGGATACATTCTCGTAGGGAAGCTCTGATACCAGGAGCTTCAATACATTCACCATCGACTGTATCATCTCCACCTTATAGATATGCTGATGGCGTACGATGTCGCGAATCATGTGGAAGATATCGAGAGCTGCCTTCTGCTTGTCGGCAGACAACTGATACACCACATCGGCAGAGATTTCCTCATCCACCAGGATAGCTTCCGCCTCGAAATCTGCCGACATGTCAGAAAAGGCAATGACATGCTTGGGCGAGATAACCAGCAATTCGCTAGGTATCAACATTCTCTCTGGCACATCGGTTTCAGCTCCCTGCTGCAGAACCTGCATTTTGATGTTTCCCTTAGTCACCAATACTAGTTTGGTAAACAGAGTGCGCTCTAGAGCCATCTCTTTCAATTCATTCTCGCATAAATCGTCTATATAGATATGTGCGGCATAAGCCCCAAAAATGCTTTCAAGATGGTGTTGGGCGGCAAACTCCTTTAAATTATAAACTTGCTGCTTCATAAAGACTCATAATTTTTAGTTGGGGACAAATTTACAATTTTATTTTGGAAAATGCAAGAAACGTATGGATAAAAAATGTGAAGAACTTAAACAGCCAAATGTTATCAACGATGTTTTTCCAACAACACAACCACTGAAAATCAAGCTATTAAGATAGTTTTCCACAGTTATCAACAGATACTTGGATAACTTTATGAAACCTGAAGTGGAAAAGTGTGGAAAAGTTTGGCGCACAAAAAAGACACTAACTTTAAAAGTTAGTGTCTTTAAAGTAGCGGGAGGGGGCCACGATCCCTCGACCTCCGGATTATGAATCCGACGCTCTAACCAGCTGAGCTATCCCGCCATCCTTACAAGTCATTTCTGAATTGCGGGTGCAAAGGTACAACAATTATTTGATTCCACCAAATTTTTTCGGAGAAATTTTCAAAAAAACTTTTATTTTTTTGTTTTTGCCCCTTTTTCACCCCATTTACACCTATTATATATATAAAAAAAGCGAAAAAGAAAGGTTTTCTGATTTTTTTGTGTTAACTTTGCACGCTGAAACTGTCAAGCCCCAGAATAAGTAGGATGGGAAGACAGTAAACTTGATAAAAAGAAATGTTTAGAATTAAGAAATTAGACATATTTATAGCCAAGCAATTTGGACTCCTTTTCATGGGAACCTTTTTCATCTGCCAGTTTGTGCTGATGATGCAGTTCCTGTGGCGATATATCGATGACCTCATCGGTAAGGGAATCTCTATGGACGTGATGGCGCAGTTTTTCTGGTACATGGGCTTGATGCTCGTGCCGCAAGCCCTGCCGCTCGCCATCCTGCTTTCCTCACTGATGACGTTCGGTAACCTGGGTGAAAGTTCCGAGCTCACAGCCATCAAGGCTGCCGGCATCTCACTGATGCAGGCTTTCCGTTCGCTCATCATCATCACCGTCATCATCATGTGCGGCTCGTTCTATTTCCAAAACAACGTAGGCCCGAGTGCCAACCAGAAACTGGGACAGCTCCTGCTCTCCATGAAGCAGAAGAGTCCGGAACTGGAAATCCCAGAAGGAATCTTCTATGACGGCATTCCAAACTGTAACCTCTATGTGCAGAAGAAAGACCTGAAGACGGGTAAGCTCTACGGCATCATGATCTATCGCATGACCGACAGTTATGAAGATGCAGCCATCATCCTCGCCGACTCGGGCATGCTGCAGAGTACCGCCGAAAAGAAGCACCTCGTTTTGACGCTCAACAGCGGCGAATGGTTCGAAAACATGCAGAGCAGCGAATTCGGCAACAGCGCAGCCGTACCATACAGAAGAGAGACCTTCATCACCAAGAAGATCGTGCTCGACTTTGACGGAGGCTTCAATCTTGCAGATGCAGCCTCGCTATCCAACAATGCCAAGGCAAAGAGCCTCTCCAAGATCTTCCACGACATCGATTCCATCAACGGACAGTATGATTCCGTGGGCAGGAACTATCTCAGCGAAGCCAACGTCCGCTTCTACAGACTTGCCACGGTGGGTCAGAAAGACTCGGCAAGACTTGCTAAAAAAGGGCAGACGGAGAATTTCGACACCTTATATAATAGGCTCCCCAACGACAAGAAGCTGATGGCACTCAACGATGCCAAGATGACGGTGCAGCAGGAGACGAGCGACCTCGACTTCAAGGCGATGATGACCCACGATGCCGACTATATCGTAAGACTTCACGAGATAGAAGCCATCCAGAAGTTCACGCTGGCACTGGCATGCCTGATCTTCTTCTTCATCGGTGCGCCTTTGGGAGCCATCATCCGAAAGGGAGGTCTAGGATTCCCGGTAATCATATCCGTATTGGTGTTCATCATCTTCTACATCCTCGACAATACGGGCTACCGAATGTCACGACAGGGTTCGTGGGCCATCTGGTTCGGTAAGGGACTGGCACCAGCCGTGCTTACTCCCGTAGCCGTCTTCGTGACCTACAAGGCAACCAACGACTCTACGGTATTCAACATGGAGCTATACAAGAACTTCTTCATGAAGCTGCTGGGTCTGCGAATCAAGCGCCACATCTTCGGCAAAGAGGTAATCATCGAAGACCCGAAATACAGGGAAGATGCCGCATCGCTGGAGAAGCTGAACGGCGACATCGCTATATATAATAAGGTACACGAGCTGAAGAAGCTTCCTAACTTCATCAATGTGTTCTTCAAGTATCAGCCTGACCACGAGATAGAACGCATCAGCGAAGAACTGGAGAAGGTGATAGAGGACCTGAGCAACACCAAGAACAGGGTGATTCTGCACAATCTCAACCTCTACCCTATTCTCGCGACCAAGGCCCACACCCGACCATTCGAGCAGAAGTGGCTCAACATCGTTGCAGCCATCATCGTACCAGTGGGCATCGTGCTGTACCTCAGAATGTGGCGCTTCAGACTCCGTCTCTATCGTGACCTGAATGTCATCAGACAGAGTAACGCCAACATCATCAGTCAGATAAACAAAATGTAACTAACAAAATAAAGTATCACAAATGGCAGACATCAAACTAAATAGCATCGAAGATGCAGTAAAGGATTTCCAGGAAGGAAAGTTTGTTATCGTAGTAGACGACGAAGACCGCGAGAACGAAGGCGACCTCATCATCGCCGCAGAGAAGATTGATGCAGAGAAGGTAAACTTCATGCTGAAGAACGCAAGAGGCGTGCTCTGCGCACCGATTACACTGAGCCGTTGCGACGAACTCGACTTGCCTCACCAGGTTTCAGACAACACCTCCATGCTCGGCACACCATTCACCGTAACCGTAGACAAGCTGGAAGGCTGCTCTACAGGTGTATCGGCACACGACCGTGCAGAGACCATCAAGGCACTTGCCGACCCTAACTCAACTCCACAGACATTCGGTCGTCCTGGCCACATCAACCCACTCTATGCACAGGACAACGGTGTATTGAGAAGAAGCGGCCACACCGAGGCAGCCATCGACCTCTGCAAGATGGCAGGACTCTATCCAGCCGGTGCACTCATGGAAATCATGAACGAAGACGGCACCATGGCACGCCTGCCAGAGCTGATGAAAATGGCGAAGGAGTGGAACCTGAAGGTAATTTCCATCAAAGACATGATAGAATACCGCCTCAAGAAGGAATCGCTCATCGAAGTGGGCGAAGAGGTGGATATGCCAACCGACTACGGACACTTCCGACTCATCCCATTCCGCCAGTCAAGCAACGGATTGGAGCACATGGCACTCATCAAGGGCGAATGGAAGGAAGACGAGCCAATCCTGGTTCGTGTACACTCATCATGCGCCACAGGCGACATCCTGGGCAGCAAGCGCTGCGATTGCGGACAGCAGTTGCACAAGTCAATGGAAGAGATTGAGAAAGCAGGCAAGGGAGTCATCATCTACATGCAGCAGGAAGGCAGAGGCATCGGACTGATGAACAAGATTGCCGCCTACAAGCTGCAGGAAGAAGGATACGACACCGTAGATGCCAACGTGCACCTCGGCTTCAAGCCAGACGAGCGCGACTATGGCTGCGGTGCACAGATGCTCCGCCACCTTGGCGTACACAAGATGCGCCTGCTCACCAACAACCCGGTGAAGCGTGTAGGACTGGAAGCATACGGACTCGAAATCGTAGAGAATGTAGCCATTGAAGTTGAACCTAACAAGTACAACGAGCGCTACCTCAAGACCAAAAGAGACCGCATGGGGCATACTTTGCACCTCGGATAATGTAATTTTTGTTATTATTTCGGGTCAAAACCCGAAATAATGAGCAAAATTCTTCCGAAAAAGAAATAATTTGTTTAATTTTGCACACGAATATTTAATATAAACAAAGAATTATGGCACAATTATCTGATCGTCTTAACAGATTGGCACCATCAGCAACGCTGGCGATGTCACAGAAGAGTAGTGAAATGAAAGCTCAGGGTATCGATGTAATTAACATGAGTGTAGGTGAACCAGACTTCAACACGCCTGACAATATCAAGGAGGCTGCGAAGAAGGCTATTGATGAGAACTTCTCACGTTACTCACCAGTTCCTGGTTACCCAGACTTGCGAAAGGCAATTGTAGCCAAACTGAAAAAGGAGAACGGCCTCGACTACACTATGAACGAGATAATCGTCGGCACAGGTGGCAAGCAGTGTGTATGCAATGCCGTATTGGCACTCGTGAACCCAGGCGACGAAGTTATCATCCCAGCTCCATATTGGGTAAGCTACCCACAGATGGTGAAGTTGGCTGGTGGTACACCAGTCATCGTGAACGCAGGTTTCGACCAGGACTTCAAGATGACAGCCGAGCAGCTGGAGAATGCCATCACAGAGAAGACCAAGATGCTCATTCTCTGCTCTCCTAGCAACCCAACAGGTAGCGTATATTCAAAGGAGGAATTGTCAGCATTGGCAGCCGTTCTCAAGAAGCATCCAGAGGTATTCGTGTTGGCAGACGAAATCTACGAGCACATCAACTATATCGGCAAGCACCACAGCATTGCCCAGGAGCCAGGAATGAAGGAGCAGGTAATCATCGCCAATGGTGTATCTAAGGCATACGCCATGACAGGATGGAGAATCGGTTTCCTCGCAGGTCCGGAGTGGATCATCAAGGGCTGCAACAAACTGCAGGGTCAGTACACCAGCGGTACCTGTTCAGTAAGCCAGAAGGCAGCCGAGGCAGCCTACACACTCGACCAGGGTGCCGTAGAGGAGATGCGTGTAGCCTTCGAGCGTCGCCGCAACCTGATTGTGAAGCTGGCTAAGGAAGTACCAGGACTTGAGGTCAACATGCCACAGGGCGCATTCTATCTCTTCCCTAAGTGCAACAGCTACTTTGGCAAGAGCAACGGCGAGAAGACTATCAACAACTCAACCGACTTCGCAATGTATCTGCTGGAGGAAGCTCACGTAGCAACAGTAGGCGGTGACGCCTTCGGCGATCCAGACTGTTTCCGCATGAGCTACGCCACCAGCGACGAGAACATCGTAGAGGCCATCCGTCGTATCAAGGAAGCATTGAGCAAATTGAAATAAAAACGAGCAAACAAGTACGTTTTACGCCCAATTTTGTAAAGAAAAAACGAGATATTGACTTATTTTGAGTTAATATCTCGTTAAAACTTCTTAATTAGGGTAATAGTTTCTCATTATTTATTATCTTTGCCAAAGGATTTTGAGGAAACTTCTCGCACTGGTCAGAAATGACCCAAAAGAGGTCCAAGAAACAACTAGAAAAAACGAGAAAATATTAATAATTTATTAACTAATAATTTAAAAAAAAGTAAAATTATGGCAACTACAAAACAAGCAGCCCCAGCTAAGAAGTCTGAGGGCTTTCAGGGAGTAAGAGGCGCATTCTGGATCATCGTGGTATGTGCTATCATCGCATTCACATTGTTCTTCACATGGTTCGGCAATGACATGCACTTCCAGGATCCAGGCATCCAGGATCACCCAGCAGACATTTGGGGTACTATCTACAAAGGTGGTGTTATCGTACCAGTTATCCACACATTGTTGCTCACAGTGTTGGCTATGACTATCGAGCGTTGGTTGGCTCTTAAGACAGCTACAGGTAAAGGTGCACTTCCTAAGTTCGTTGCAAACATCAAGGCAGCTTTGAACGCAAATGATTTCGCTAAGGCTGAGCAGCTCTGCAACAAGCAGCGCGGTACAGTAGCTAACGTTGTTTTGGCTTCTTTGAACGCTTACAAGTCTATGGAGTCAGGTGCTAACGCATCTTTGAAGAAGGCTCAGAAGGTAGCTAAGATTCAGCAGGCTCACGAGGAGGCAACACAGTTGGAGATGCCAACTTTGACTATGAACTTGCCTATCATCGCTACAATCGTAACACTTGGTACTTTGACAGGTCTTCTCGGTACTGTAACCGGTATGATCAAGTCATTCCAGGCCATGGGTGAAGGTGGTGGCGCTGACTCAGCAGCACTTTCTGTAGGTATTTCTGAGGCGTTGATCAACACCGCATTCGGTATTTTGACATCTTGGTGTGCTGTAGTATCTTACAACACATTTACAAACAAGGTTGATAAGTTGACATACGCACTCGACGAGGTAGGTTACTCAATTGCTCAGACATACGAAGCTAACCACGCAGAAGAGGCTTAATTTTTGCTAACCCTTTAAAATTTTATCGCTATGGGTAAAGTAAAAATTAAGAAGAGTGACGTCTGGATTGACATGACGCCTATGTCAGACGTTATGACCCTGCTGCTTACCTTCTTCATGCTCACCTCTACTTTCGTAAAGAATGAGCCTGTAAAGGTAAATACTCCAGGATCTGTGTCTGAGATTAAGGTGCCAGAAAACGGCGTCTTGACCATCTTGGTAAGTCCTGAAAAGGACAAGGCCGGTAAGCCTACCGGCGAGGGCCAAGTATTTATGAGTATTGATAATACCGATCAGTTGGGAGCAACACTGAGTACAATGACAAGCAATTTCGGTGTGTCATTGAATCCAAAGCAGATTGAGACATTCAAGAGCGAGGGTACATTCGGTGTTCCAATGAGTGACTTGGGCACTTATTTGACTATGAACGCTGCAAAGCGTCCACAGTATCTCCAGACTAAGGGTATTCCTCTCGATAGCATCAGAGGTGGTATGAGCGAGTTCCAGCAGTGGGTTGACGCTGCTCGTAACGTGAATGAGGACATCAAGATTGCCCTCAAGGCAGACGCTTCTACACCTTACAAGACAGTTAAGAGAGTGATGAGCGAGCTCCAGGATATGGACGAGAGTCATTACTATATGATTACACAGTTAAAACAACAGGGGGACGAATAAATGGCTAAGAAAGAAAGCAAACAAAAGAAAATGAATGTCCGCGTAGACTTTACGCCTATGGTGGATATGCTCATGCTTCTTATCACGTTCTTCATGCTGTGTACATCATTGAGCAAACCTCAGACAATGGAGCTGACTATGCCAAGTAATGATGACAACCAACCAGAGGACAAGAAGAACGAAGCAAAGGAATCTGGTACCGTAACTCTTTACGTAACTGCAGACAACAAGATTTATTATGGTGCTGGTATCCCTAAGTACGATGATCCTACATGGATCAAGGAGACTACATGGGGTAGCAATGGTATCCGTAAGGTCTTGCGCGAGCACACTACCGGAGAGGGTTTACGTCCAGTTGAGCAGATTATGATTGCTGTTAGATCTTTGAACGCTGAGCGTCAGAAGAACCCAGCAATGCCTGACAGCGTATATCAGAAGAAGTTGAGCAAGATTAAGGGTGGTGAGTTGGATGGTCGCAAGATCGAGACTCTTACTATCGTAATCAAGCCTACCGACAATGCTTCTTACAAGAACATGGTTGACGCTCTCGATGAAATGCAGATTTTGAACATTGGTACATACGTCATCGACAAGATTAACGCAGACGACGAGAAGCTTCTCAAGTCTAGAAACGTTAAGATGTAATGATGAATACCAACAAATAAAACAAGAAAGAAATGGCAAAAATTGATCTTTACGATCCTAAATGGGTCGATATGGTTTTCGCCGGAAAGAACAAGGAGTATGGTGCATACCAGCTCCGTAAGGGAACTTCTGGCCGAAACATCAAGTCTCTTCTGATCTTGGTCATCGCTGCAGCTCTCGTGGGTGGATTCTTAGCTTGGAAGGTTATCGAACAGAAACAAGCTGAAGAACAGCAAGCTTACATGGAAGCAATGGAGTTGGCTAAACTCCAGGAGCAGGCTAAGAAAGAAGAAAAGAAGAAACCTGAGAAAGTGCAGCCTAAGATTGAAGCCAAGAAGGAGATTCCTGTGGCGCGCGAAACTCAGAAGTTTACTGCACCTGTCATTAAGAAGGATGAACTCGTAAAAGAGGAAAACCAGGTTAAGCAGATGGATAAATTGGACGACAAGGTTGCTGTCGGTTCTGAAGACAAGGAAGGTGTGAAGGACCGTACAGTGGAAGCTGTGAGAAGTGAGATTGCCGTGGCAGCTCCACCACCACCACCAGCTCCAAAACCTGAGGTTGCTACTAAGGTCTTCGACGTCGTTGAGGAGATGCCTTCATTCCCTGGTGGACAAGGCGCCTTGATGCAGTACTTGGCTAGCAATATCAAGTACCCAGTCGTAGCACAGGAGAATGGTGTTCAGGGTCGTGTTATCGTTTCATTCGTGGTAGAGCGTGACGGTTCTATCTCTGATGTAAAGGTAGCTCGTTCCGTTGACCCTTCACTTGACCGTGAGGCACAGCGCGTCGTTAAGAGCATGCCTAAGTGGAAACCAGGTAAGCAAAACGGTTCTGCTGTACGTGTTAAGTATACTGTACCAGTTGTATTTAGATTGCAGTAATAGAATGAAAAGAACATCTTATATTTTTATAGGTATAGGATTAACAGTACTATCAATGGCTTTCTTCTCGTCTTGCGGCGAGAAGAAAGCCAAAGATGGTAGAACTGATACTCCTACTTCAGGCACAATTGAATTTGTGGCTGACGAGAGTTTGAGTCCTATCATTGACGAAGAAAGAAGTCAGTTTGAGTATGAATACCCTAAGGCTAAGCTCAAACCAAAATACACAGATGAAGTCACAGGACTTCAGATGATCAAGGATTTCAAGACAGCACTCCTCTTCACTACCCGTAACCTAAAGGATAGTGAGATTGCCTACTTGAAGTCGAAAAGCAATGTGATTCCTTCAGTTTTCCCTATCGGATATGACGGCTTGGCGTTCATTGTCAACAAGAGCAACAATGATACTTGCATCACCGTGAACGATATCAAGCGAATTCTTACAGGAAAGGCTACCAAATGGAGTGATGTTGTGCCAGGTTCCAAGAGAGGTGACATCGAGGTAATCTTCGACAACACCCGCTCGGCTACTACCAACTTCGTGGTAGATTCAGTTCTGCACGGAGAGAAGATGGGTGCCAAGATCATGGCGGCAAAGACCAGTAAACAGGTCATTGACTTCGTTGATCAGAACCCAGGTTCCATTGGTGTTATCGGATCCAACTGGTTGAACGACCGACGCGATTCCACCAATACTACATTCAAGAAGAATATTCATGTCATGCGAGTATCCATCAAGGATAAGGCTACTCCATCCAACAGTTGGCAGCCATATCAGGCATACTTGCTGGATGGAAGATATCCATTCGTAAGAACTATATACGCTATCGTGGTAGATCCTCACAAGGCTTTGCCTTGGAGTTTTGCCAACTACATCTCTAACCCTAAAGGTCAGCTCATCCTGTTCAAGACAGGATTGCTCCCATATCGTGGAGACATCACAATCAGAACAGTAAATGTGAAACGCTAAGAGGCGGAAACGCCAAAGAGCTGATACACTGAAAGTTGAAACGTAATTAAAGTAGAATTATGAAAGCAGTTAAATATTTAGTAGCAGGTTTGCTCGTCATGGGTTTGGCAGCTCCTGCAATGGCTCAGGACGTTAACTACAAGGACGCTCTTAAGCCAATAGAGACAACTTTGAAGGCTGGCAATGTAGATGCCAAGGCATTTGCCAAGACCCTCAAGGAGTACCAGAAGGAGTATAAGAAGGATCCTAAGGCACTCGTTGCATTGGGTAATGCCCTTGTTATCAACAAAGACTACACCAACGCTCTGGCTGTAGCTGATGCTGTCATCGCAAAGTACAAGAATTATGGTGATGCCTACATCCTGAAGGGTGACATCTACGCTATGCAGGACAATGGTGGTGAGGCAGCTACATGGTATGGTCAGTGTATGACTATGGACCCTAAGAATCCTCAGGGTTACATCAGCTACGCTAACGTATACCGCAAGATTGACCCACAGGCTTCTGCAGAGGCACTGAACAAGTTGAGAGAGGTAGATCCTAACTACCCTATCGAGGCAGAGACAGGTCACAACTACTACTCTATCGGTAACTACGAGAAGGCCTACGAGAACTTCACAAAGGCTAATCTCAATACCATGGAAGAGTACATCTACTACGAGTACTGCTTCACTGCATACGTATTGAACAAGAAGGAAGATGCTCTCAAGTTGTGCAAACAGGGTATCCAGAAGTATCCTAAGGATACAGCATTCCAGATTTTGGCTATGCGTGCGGCAGTAGATACTCAGCAGTTTGAGGACGCTCTCAACTATGCCAACGCTGTGATGAACAACGCTGACATCAAGAAGAACTCTAGTATCTATGCATACTATGGTTTGGCTCTGGCTGGCAACAAGCAGTATGATCAGGCTTTGGCACAGTATAACAAGGCATTGGAGATTAACAAGGAAGACTTCAAGCCATACCAGTATATCTCTGAAACCTACAAGCAGATGGGCGAAGAGGATAAGGCTATCGAGTACGCTCAGCTCTATATGGACAAGAACCCTAATGTTGCTCCATCAGACTACGTGAAGATGGCTGAGATTTACAATGCAAAGGCACAGAAGGGTGGCGACGCTAAGGCTGCTAACGTAGACAAGGCAATCGCTGTATATAACTCATTCGCAGCTAAGTATCCACAGTTAAAGGCATACGCTGATTTGCAGGCTGCAAACATCGCATTCCAGAACGAGTTGGACGACAAGGCTCTTGAGAACTACCAGAAGGTTATCACCGAGGTAGAGAACAAGCAGTATGATGAGGATGAGAAGGGCTATCTGATGCAGGCATACAAGAACGCCGGTTACATCTACTGGAGTTCTAAGAACGACTTGGAGACAGCTAAGCCATACTTCGAGAAGTTGATTCGTCTCGATCCTAACAATGCTCTTGCCAAGAAGGCTTTGGGCTTGGAGGAAGAGACAGCTCAGTAATGAGGAAAACGGCTCGGTAATGAGCATGCGGCTGCTCAGCAATAGAGCATCCAGATATAAAAAGTATTTAAGAGGTTGCCTTTTCGAAAGCGACATCAATATAAAGAAATCAAGTAATAAGCAAATTTGGGCGGTGAAGATTCATTTCTTCACCGCTTTTTTATGGTCATAACTTGTCTATTTTTTGCAAGCTTAAACAAGCCCAAATTTTGCAGGCACAAACATACCTAGTTTTCTATAGGCTTAAACAAGCCTATATTTTCCCTTAAGGGAAAATATTTGTTCCCTTAAGTGAAACTGTATGTTCCCTTAAGGAAACATATTCCTACTATTTTCCACAAAAAGAAAAGAGCGACTCCCCGGAAGGAACCGCTCTCAATGTTTTATGTAACTAAAAGTATCTATCCTTATAATTAAGGAAGACTGATTGCCTCGTTAGGGCAAACATCTGCGCAAGTACCACACTCTGTGCAGAGGTCTGGGTTGATAGAATACTTCTCGCCCTCAGAAATAGCGCCTGATGGGCACTCATCGATACATGTACCGCATGCGATACAATCGTCACCAATTACGTATGCCATAATTCTTAATGTTTTTATAATGTTAATAATATTGTTTCTACCTACTTTTGATGGTGCAAAGATAATAATTATTTTTGGAATACCTACATTTAGGTATGCTTTTTTTTAGTTTTTTGCTCAATTTATACATTATCGAAATAAAATACAAAACAATAAGATGCAAATACTCACGTTAATATTATATGAATAAGAAACTTATTGCAATATGGATAGGCATCATCATCGCTATACAGGCGATGGCTCAGGAAAGGACGGTGGAGAACCGCCCTTATACCGACCTGCGTCCATTCCACTTCGGAGTGGTGGTGGGTACCCACTTCCAGGATATTGAATTTCAGAATATAGGTCCAATTACCTATACCGATAACGACGGTGTAGAGCAGCATTCTACGGTCACTGTAGACCAGGATAAGTACGACCTGGGCTTTACTGTTGGCGTATTGGGAGAATTCCGCCTCAACAAGAGCTTCCAGTTCCGTGTAGCCCCAGCCATGTACTTCGGAACCCGCCATCTCACCTTCCATAATCTCACAGAGAAAGATGGACAGGAAAAGCCTACAGAACAGCGCCAGGAGATGAAGACAGCCTATATAGCCAGTGCCTTCGACCTTATCTTTGCCGCAGAACGCTTCAACAACCACCGCCCTTATATGATGGCAGGTATCACCCCGATGATGAATCTGAGCGGAAATACTTCCGGTTTCATCAAACTGAAGAAATCAGAAGTGTTCCTCGAACTGGGTCTAGGATGTGATTTCTATCTGCCCTACTTCAAACTGCGCCCTGAGCTCAAGTTTATGTATGGCATCACAGATACCTTCGACAGTAATCAGGTAAAAAACGTCCGAGACGACAGCAAGAAGCCTTACGCCATGGCAGCAAAAGCTGCACACAGCAAAATCATTGCCCTGACTTTCTATTTCGAATAAACTAACACTATTCCGAATAAGCTAACACTATTCCGAATAAGCTAACAGGTTTAAAAGAAAACGATAAAACAAGAAGAGCTTGATTCCAATACAAGGGAACCAAGCTCTTTTCATATATAACATAACGAGAATGTGCCTATTCCACTATTTCCCAAGCAAAGACACATCCATTCTTCATTCCAGCATCAGCTCCCTGGAAATCAGCAGAATATGGGCTTCCATCAGCTGTATGCTTACCCACATAGCGCTGCATCTTCAAGGAAAGAAGCATGCAGTGGTTATAGAGCATATCCTGCCATACAAACTCCTCAGCCTTGCTGGCATCCGATGTGAGTCGTACATCGCCCGACAGACCGGCACCTGCGATATAAACATATCTTCCGTCAGCCGTCTTCAAGGCAATCTTGCCCTGTCCTCTATCTTCCACCACGAACTTCACGCCATTGCTCATATTCTTCCGGTTTCCGGAACTATGCATCAACCCGTGGCGGGTAGCGTCCATCAAACTTCCATCAGCGAGGTTGAAAAATCTCACGGTCTTTCCGATAGGCAGATTGGCAGTTCTGTCTGCCATTGGCTCCTCCACCTTGAAATCATCAAAATCAGCAACACCACCATTCATATTCTTCTTGTTGAAGGCATAAAGTGCCACACGAACACCCTGGAAGGTCTTCAACTGATAAGGGGAAATCATCTGCTCGCCGATATTCTCCCAGTTTTTGCCATCCAGAGAATAGGAATATTGCAACTGGCTCTTGTCGTAGTCACCCCAAAGGCGCAACCATACTACCTTACTTTTAGCCAACGGCTTCAACACTTCCTTGTTGGTATTCTGATCATAACATCTCAAGTTCACCCCCTTATCCGTCTTGACAACGCCCAATGAAGCGTATGGCGTATTGATGGCACCTAAACCAGCCTCATCACCTACCTTCAAACGGGAAGCATCAAGTTTTACAGATGTATAAGAAACAGGTCCGATGGCACGCTGCGTCAATGTATTCTTTGCCCAAAGCAGTTGCTTGGCAGGCATGGAATGCAAACGGAGCCATCCCTTTCGCTCCTTATTCAGCGACCACATCTTGTCGTTCGGATTATGATTCCATTGCCAAACCGGTTTGAAGGTCTTGCCAGAGAAATCATCACATCTTTCGTATGGTGCCTGAGGTGTCTTCACCACATGGTTAGGCTTAAACCAGGTGCGAGGTGAACGGCCCAGGTTCTTCTCCAAGCCGAAGTAAGGCCAGCCATCCACCCAAGTAACAGGTGATAGGCACACCGTTCTACCCACGGCATTGAAGTCCTGCATAGAAACGCCCCACCATTTGCCGTCAGGAGCCTGCACGATGCCGCCCTGATGAATGGTAGCACAACCCAAGTTCACGCCATTAGGCTTGTTGTTCTGGAAATTGAAACCATCTTCCGGCAAAGGCCGACCGATTCCCATGTTACCTACACTCCATCCTGCAGCATAACCATACGATTCGCGCTCACTAATTACGCAAGTTTCGTAAGGTCCCCAGATGCTCTTGCTTCGGGCACACTGCATGCGGCCCATCGGTGAATAATCGGCAGAGAGGATGTAGTACATGCCGTTGATTTTATACACATGATGTCCCTCACCCATCGCATTGCCTTCAGGAATCACCACCTTGCTGCTGCCCTCTACCGGACCGCTCAAATCGGGCTTCAACTCCGTAACGGTCACGTTTCCATACTTGTGCACGGCATAAATCTTACCATCCTCATCGAAGAGCACAGAGAGGTCGTAGATATCGCCATTAACTTTATGATGCGTCCAAGGTCCCTTGACACTATCAGAAATATACACCTGCAAGCCATGTCCGTTGATATTAGAGAAGATATAGAACTTTCCGTTGTGATAGCGGATGGCAGGTGCCCAGATACCCTGTCCGTAAGCCTCCTTACCGTTTCTGAGATTGAAGTCATCTGAATCATCCAAACGGTCGAAGCAATAAGAAGAGAACTCCCAGTTCACCAGATCCTTGGAATGCAGCACCACCAGTCCCGGCACACTGTGCATCGTAGTACCTGCCAGATAGTAATCCTCCCCCACTCTGATGATATCCGGGTCAGAAAATTCATCATAAAACAAGGGGTTGGTAAAGGTACCATTCCCGTTATCAGCCGACCATGACTTGCCAGCCAAAGTCTGTGCAGAAACACTCAAGGAACCGCTCAGCAGAGCGATGCAGCAGGTTGCAATTAATACTTTCTTCATTGTAATTCTCAGGTCTAAAATTTTATAGTTAATAATATAGCCGCAAAAGTACCACTTTTTATCCACTTAAAGGTGGAAAAAACGATACTTTTACGGCTTTTTTTGATATTTACCTATATAAAATACGATTATAAGACTTGAAACACCTATTTTAAACCGGAAAGCTGATAAGTCTTTCCTGGCTCTGTTTCCAAATCATATTCATACACCGCTGGGATATTCGCCTTGACGCCTTCTTCCATTCTCTGCTGCTCCATCGCTGTTTTTACCACAGCAGGTGCCAGCAAGGCATTCGGACAGCCACCTTCCGCCTTCTTCAGATTCTTCGCCTTCAGCGGAACGTAGGAGCGGAGACGCAGCACGCCTCCGATGGTGGAGCGAATCTTCGCCTTCATCAGTCTGCCATTCTTCCAGTCCATATCCACCACAAAGCCGCCACGGGCACGAAGTCCCTTTACGCTTCCCTCGTTCCAGGCATCAGGCAATGCCGGCAAGAGATGCACGGCTCCATCATGACTCTGCAGGAGCATCTCTGCGATGCCGGCTGTTACTCCGAAGTTGCCGTCTATCTGGAATGGTGGATGGGCATCGAAGAGATTCGGATAGGTTCTGCCCTCAGGATACTCCTTTGCCTGCGCATCAGATGGTAACAGACGAAGCATATTACTGATGATTCTGAAAGCATGATTACCATCGAGCATGCGTGCCCAGAAGTTCGTCTTCCAACCCAGACTCCAGCCCGTAGCCTGGTCGCCACGATGCTTCAGAGTGGTGGCTGCGGCATGGAACAGTTCCGGATGAGAGAAAGGAGAAATCTGATTGGATGGATACAATCCATAGAGATGCGAGATATGGCGATGCTCATTCTTCGGATCATCCGCATCCACAAGCCACTCCTGCAACTGTCCGTACTTTCCTATCTGCATCGGCGGAATCTGAGAAATCAGCTGCTGCATCGCCTTGCGTTCAGCCTCATCAACACCCAATATTTCAGAAGCCTTCACAGCACTGGTCAGAGCATCGAAGGCTATCTGGTTGTCCATCGTGCATCCCGCCGTTACGGCAGTTCTCTTACCCTTAGGTCCCTGTTCCGGACTCACCGACGGCACGGTTACCTTCCATTCGGTGCCCGGCAACTTCTGCATATAGTCGAGATAGAACTCAGCGGCACCTTTTATTACCGGATACCACTGTGCAAGGAAAGCCTTGTCGCCCGTATAGAGATAATGCTGCCAGAGATGAGTGGTGAGCCAGGCTCCGCCATTCGGAAACATGCCCCACTGCGCACCGTCCACCGGACCTGCTATGCGCCAAATATCGGTGTTATGATGTGCCATCCAGCCACGACAACCATACATTTCCCTAGCCGTCTGTGCTCCCGTTACACTCAAATCCTTAATCAGCGAATACAGAGGCCCCGTGGTGTTACCGAGATTCGTTACCTCGGCAGGCCAGTAATTCATCTCCGTATTGATGTTGATGGTATATTTACTGTCCCAAGGCGCATTTTTACTGTTGTTCCAAACACCCTGCAGGTTTGCAGCCTGTCCACCAGGCTGGGAAGAGGAAATGAGCAGATAACGACCATAGTTATACATCAGTGCCACCATCGCCATATCCTTGCTGCCTGCAAATTTTTCCAGGCGCAGGTTGGTAGGCAACGAAGCATTGATATCGGCTGGCAAAATCAGAGAAGAAGTAGCGAACTGCTTCCGATAAGCCTCCACATGGCGTTTCTCCAACTGTGCGTAGCTCATCAGTTTCACCTTATTTATATAGTCGGCATTGCGTTGGGCAGCATTGCCCGACACATCGTGATAGTTCACAAAATTGGTGGCAGCGCTCACGAGGATGGTTGCCTCGGTGCCATCCGTCCTTACATCTGCCACACATTCGGCAGTGAGAGCCGCCTTGATGCCTTCCTGGTCTTGTCCCTTCACCTTCAGCATAACCCCTGTAGGCGTTTTCTGAACTTGATGTTCAAAAGGCGAATCCAGGGTAACATCGATATTCAGGGCACCCTTTCTACTCGCCTTGATGTGGCAAACGATGATGCCATCAGCCAGCGAAGCAAAGGTAGTACGGGTATATCTTACGCCATCCATCATGAAAGAAGTCGTGGCAATCGCCCTCTTCAAATCCAGGTTGCGCACAAACTGCTCAGCCTTTCCCCGGTTCTTCATTCTGATATGCAGATTTGCCATCGGCAGGAAGCGCATGCCATGAGGTCCTGGGATGAAGGTTTGGTTGATGAGAGCCGCTGCCTCCTCTTCCCTGCCATTGAAGATGAGTTCCCTCACCTTTGGCAGATTCTCCAGGGATTTCTTACTATTGTTGTTATGAGGACCGCCACTCCAGAAAGTCTCCTCATTCAACTGGATATTCTCGTCCGTAGTTCCGCCATATACCATACCTCCCAAGTGAGAATTTCCTATAGGTAAAGCCTCCAGCCAATGTTGGGCAGGAGCGTTATACCAAAGCCGAGTACTATTATCTGTGCAACTTGTCTTAGCCATCATCTCTACCGGAAACAATAGTCCCAAGACCCAAGCCCCCAAAATCATCTTATTTCTGTTCATAAAATCAGCATTGATTAGTAATTAAAAACGGCACAAAGATAAGGAAACTTTTTGATTTTCCATCACTTTGTGCCGTCAAAATTAAAAATATCTCAAACTTTAAACCTATTTTCTTTTAGAATACTCAAAACTATCTACATCCACATATCCGCCAGCAGCCTTTGTGGCATAGTTGTAGATGGCGATACGGGTACCCATGAAGAGGCGGCGATAATCATACTGCATCTTGAAATCCTTGATGGCAGGAATCCAGGTCTTGCCGTCTATACTATATAATAAGGTGGCGAGATCCTGATGAAGACGGAAATCGCAACTCATCTTCAGATAGATGATGCTTGATTTCGTTGCCTTATCCTGCTTCAGATTCAAAGGCTGGCGATACACCTCCTCACGCTTCACATCAGTCACCGCCTTCTCCTTTTCAGTCAAAGCTACACTCTCCTTGGTACCAACCACAAAGAGTTTCTTGCCTTCCTTTACGATAGAAAGCAGGGCTGCATCACCCTGAAAGGCTGACAAGCCAGCCACATCGCCATCTTTCATCTTGCTTACATCCATCTTGATGATTCCCTCGCAGGCAGGTCCTTCGGTACGGGTACTGATGGTATTAGGAGCCAGGAAGATGTTAGGAACAATACGGGATGTCTTCAGGCGGAGCCAGCCCTTGCGCTCTGTGAGCGACCAGGCATTATCCACAGGATTGTGGTTCCACTGCCACTGCAATTCCAGTTTATCCTTCGAGAAATCGTCGCTATACACGAGTCCCTTACCATCGTAGCCCAGCACAGGCTTCTGCATCTTGGCAGGAATATTGCCCTTCTCATCGGTCAGCATAGGCCATCCGTCCTTCCAGGTACATGGCTCAAGCGTGAGCACTCTGCCCACACCACCACGGTCTTGGAATACGATGCCATACCAGTTGCCATCCTTATCATCTACAATCGTACCTTGTCCCACGCCGTTGAATCCGGCAAACTCCGTTTCCAGAATCACCTTCTTTTCGTAAGGACCCGTTATCTTATCTGCACGATAACAAACCTCACGACGAGGATGTCCCTGTGGCCACGAAATCATCAGGAGATAATACTTGCCGTTGTGCTTGATCATGCGAGAGCCTTCGAGCAAGCCTGTTTCATCAGCATCACGCTCAAAGAGTTTACGATGGCTGCCCGGCACCACATCCGTCAGGTCGGCATTCAGCTGCACCATCTCTCCTGTGCCATAAACCACATACGCCTTGTCGTCGTCATCGAAGAAGAGAGCGGCATCATGAAAATGCTGCAAACGGCTGTGGATAGTCCATTTGCCCTCGATATCATCGGCTGTACAGATATAAGTCTCTCCACCAGGATTATCATTCGGAGCAAAGAGCGCATAGAACTTGCCACGATGATACTGCAGCGAAGTGGCCCACTGACCACGACCATACACCGTACCCTCCTTCATGTCATACTTAGGCGAATCGGTAAGTTTAGGGAAGATATAGTTCACGGTTTCCCAGTTCACCAGATCCTTCGATTTCATGATAGGCGCACCCGGCATCAGATGCATGGTGGTACTTACCATATAGAAGCTGTCACCCACACGGATTACATCCACATCAGGCACATCAGCCCAAACCACAGGATTGGCGAAATTCTTCTCAAACTTCCACCAGTCGAAATTGAAGAGTTTGCTTCCCTTCAATCCCTTGAACACGAAGTATATATCATGCTTTCCTGTCACTTTCTTGAGCATTTGTGCCGAGAAAGTCTTCCACTTTTCCCAGCCACCCGTCTTGGTAACATCAAGTTTAGCTATCAGTTCGCCATCTTCCTTATCGAGATGAACCTCCAGCGAACCTCCAAGCGACGAGCACGCTGCAGAGATGGCAAATGCATCCGGACTCTCATTTCCGAAATCCGCCTCGCGCACCTTGATATAATCACCTGTATGGATTTCTGAGATATAAACACCCGTCTCGTCGGTCTGCTCCGACTTCACTCCCTTAGAGAAAGCGATGGTTTCAGCTTCCTGGCGCTTGTAAGGATTGAGGGTTGCGATAGGAGCCACTCCTTCCTGAGTATGGTGGATAATTGGGAAGGTACCGTCGGCATTATATTTGAATTCTTCCACAGCTACACTGCGTCCGAATCCGCCTCCCAGTTTACCCGTATGATAGAAGAAATAAGACTTGCCCTTGAAGTCGGTCACACCGCAATGGTTAGTAAAGGAACCCGTATCTTCCAATGGCATGATTTCGCCCATATACTTCCATGGTCCGAAAGGCTTCTTGCTCATGGAATAAGCGATATGCTCAGGCACTCCACCTGCAGCATAAAGCATATAATAGTTCTTGCCACGCTTCATGAACCAAGGTCCCTCTGTGTAGCAATCTTTATATTTTCGGGTAGAATCACGCTTCTCCACGTCAGGCGAACCGAATCCCTCCTCAGTCATCACGATTCTGCCCACTTCACGCTTTTCATCAACAGCAGCCTTAGCATCTATACCCCCCTTGAAGCTGATCATATCTTCATTCAGTTTGGCATAGTAAAGATGCGGATTACCCCAATAGAGATAAGCCTGACCATCCTCGTCCATCCAGACGGTAGGGTCGATATTGTCCCAACTTCCATTATCGAAAAGCGGTTTGCCCATCGCATCCTTGAACGGACCGGTAGGAGAATCAGCCACAGCTACGCCGATAGCCATTCCGCCCGTCAGTTTAGAGTGCGCACAGATATACCAGTAATACTTACTATTACGTTCGATGGCCTGTGCTGCCCAGGCACGGTCGTCTGCCCAGGAAAAAGAACTGAGATCGAGCGGAGAACCATGGTCTGTCCAGTTCACCATATCCTTGGTGGAATATACACGCCATTCGTTCATCCAGAAGAAGTCAGCCTTATCTTCATCATGACCGGTATATACATAGAGACGGTCTCCGACAACCAGAGGTGCTGGGTCGGTAGTTAACTGTGTTTGCACGATTGGGTTCTGTGCATAGGCAGCACCCTGCATGGCAAGCAGCCATGCACTTATCAGTAACGGCTTTCTGAGAGCCAAGATTTTCGTTGTATTCATCATTATGATTGTTTTTTCGTTTAATGCTGCAAAATTACGAAAAAATAATCATAATGACTTTATAGAATGTTTCAAATACTTTACTCAGTATATTTTGCCGCATATTCCGTAGGCGACATTCCGAAATATTTCTTAAATGCAGTGGAGAAATGACTATTATTGGCAAATCCCACCATATACGAAACCTGCGTAATGTTGATTTTATGCTCTCTTATCAATCGGGCAGCCTCATTGAGACGGATGTTTCGCAGGAACTCACTAGTAGGAACACCGGTCATCTCCTTCAACTTACGATGCAGCTGAGTACGGCTTACGCCCACCTCATCACACATCTTCTCTACATTGAAGTCAGAATCGCTCAAGTTCTCGTTCACTACCTTCATGATACGCTCCATCAGCTCCTCATCGTAGCCTTTCACCTCTATCTTCTCCACCTTGTCGTCCTGCTTCAGGGCACCACTGAACTTACCCTTCAGGCGACGTACATTGTCGATGAGATTGTCTATCGTGAGATGAAGTTCCTCCAGACTGAATGGTTTTGCCAGATAAGCATCAGCTCCTAGCTTAATACCCTCTAGCCTATCGCTGATTTCCGATTTGGAAGTAAGCATGATTACTGGCACGTGGCTGATATTGGCATTGCCCTTGATATTTCTAAGCAGCGTGATACCATCCATCTCCGGCATCACCACATCGCTTACCACCAAGTCGAAATCACCAGAAAGCAGCTGCTTCAGCGCCTCCTTGCCATTGTTGCAGATTACAAAGCGATACCAGTCGCTCAGTTCCGACTTGAGATAACGGCAGATTTCGATATCATCATCCACTAGCAGGATTTTACTGTTTCTGCTAGCCGCACCTCTCTGCTGTTTCTTTCCATTCACCACGTAGTCTGAATTAATCTGGCTATCCTTAAGATGTTCTTTTCCCAAAGGCAATTCTATGATGAAACAGGCACCGCTCGTTCCGTCCTCTCGGTTGCGTGCTGTCACATCGCCACCATGAAGCCTTACGATGGATCGGCATAGATTCAAGCCGATGCCCGAACCTCCCAGGTGCATATCAGCCGAATTCTTTCCCTGATAGAAGCGTTCAAACAGGGTTTTGGCATCATCGTTCTTTCCCAATCCCTTGCCGCTATCAATCACATACAGGAGCACCTTCTTATCCTGCTTCTCAATGCGGAAGATGATTTCGCCGCCATTAGGCGTATATTTAAAGGCATTAGACAGCAGATTAGCTATCGCCTTATCCAGCTTGTTGCGGTCTATCCATGCATTCACAGGCGTCTCTGGCATCTCCAGCCTGATATTAATACCACGCAGGTTGGCATTATAGGTGAAGAGCGAAACCAAACCCTGCGAAAACTCCACCAGGTTGGTTTCCCTGCACGAGAGGTTCATCTGATGCTTGTCCAGGCGTCTCTTGTCGAGAATCTGATTCACCAGGGTGAGCAGACGCTGTGTGTTTCGGTCGATGGTATCAATATCCGCCTGATATTCCTCAGCATTTCCCAATCGCTCCTTCAGTTTCTTCAGAGGCTCCATAATCAGCGTCAGCGGCGAACGGATATCGTGGGTGGCATTGATGAGGAACTGCATCTTAGCCTCTTCCAGATCTCTCTTCTTCTTGCGCAGATAAACAATGATAGCGGCAGCCGTGAGGCCGAGAATCAGGAAGAGATAGAGGAGCTTCGCCCAAACGGTAAGGAACCAAGGTGCCAGCACATCCAGGTTGATCACCTTTTTATATGTGGAGTACTTGCCGTTGCAATAGGTACGCACTTCTATACGATAATGTCCATACGACAAACCTGTGAAGTTGAAGCTATTGTCTCCAGCCGCATTGCTGATCCATTTGCCCCCGTTGATGCGATACTGAAACACGATGTTACCCACGCTCTGATAATCAAGCTGGGAGAAGCTGAGCACTATCGACTTGAAATCAGACGGAACACTCAGATTATCTCCAATAAACGGAGCCATCTTTCCATCAAGCAACACACCCGACAGATAAATGGCGGACGTTTTCTCATTATAATCCTTTACCTGAGAAGGCCTAAAATAAGTCAAACCTTCGGAGTTACCATAACAGATAACCCCATCCGATGTAGAACCTACTACTCCAGCCAGATATTCCTTGGTCAAGAGTCCGTTTCCCTTTTCAAAAGAGAAAAACGACTTAGCTTTACTATCATAACACCAGATACCCTGCGCAGTACTCATCCATAGGTTTCCCTTGACATCCTTCTTCAGCGAATAAATTCTCAATCCGCTAATACTCTCGGAATGAGGCCAAGGAGTAGTCTGCTGTTTTTTTCTGTCATAGAGATAAAGCCCCATCTCTGTGGCAATAGCAATCTTACCATCCGACAGTTCTAATGTAGAATAGCACGATTTACCCTCCAACAAAGGCCGAGAAAGAATGATGTCAAAATATCCGGTTTTGGTATCCATGCACGACACACCATTGGCTGTTGCACACCAGAGCCATCCCCGGGAATCTAACCTGATCTCCGATATCCAGTTATTGCAAATGGTTTTGTGTGGACGCTTATCATCCATCAGATATTGCGTCATCTTGCCACTCTTCCTATTCCATACATAAAGTCCGTTGCCCTGGCTCGTAAAATAAATATTACCAGCAGCATCTACCTGCATATAATCTAGAGAAAGTCCATTGGCAGGCAGCAACAACCGGTAAGTCTGATGCTTCCAATCATACTCATAAATGCCATCACGGCCATATACATAAACATTCTTCCGAAAATCCGAGTACACTTTGATTGGTCCTGCAGGACTTTGTAGTAGCTTGGTATTGCCCGTCTTCTCATCCAAGAGATACAACCCATGATTTTTGACCACAAAAAGCATCAATCCGTCAGCAACTCCCACTACAGACGAAATGGTTTCCATACCAGCCCCCAATTCATCCAAAGAAACCGGATGGAACACATTCTTATCATTATTCGACAAGAAAAGTCCTTTCATATAGCATCCATACCACTGATTACCATCTCTATCTATCAGCAAATCGCTGATATGCGCATTATCAAAGATAAACGATTGATTATTCAACTCCACCCGATAAGCCTTTCTGCTTCCATGCGGTATCTTGAAAGTTCCATCTCCCGAAGTACCCAACCATAAATTGCCATACTTATCCAAGGTAACTGCGCTGATATATCCTGCCCCCTGATGAGCTGAAAAATCGAAATCGTAGCGTGAGAAGCGATGCGATGCATAATCATAGCGCATAATGCCGCCAACATGCGCCACAAAGAAGCCCTTCTTGTCTGCGGCATATAATTTACAAACACTAAACAGACCTTTAGGTTCATATACACTTACCAGTTTGATAGACTTGCCATTGTATTTATATTTTCTCAACACCTTTGTATGATTAGCCTGCCACAGATATCCCTCATCATCGAAGAACAGCATAGCAAAGAAATCATCCACTGAATTTGCAGATTTCCTTGAAAGGCGAGTAACTTTACCTGTAGTCATATCCAACCTATAGGCACCATACCCGGCTGTACCTATCAGGAGATTATGCTTTCCATCCTCAATAAGAGAACTTACTCTTATCTTCTCATCTTTCTTTTCCAATACGATATGCTGGAAACTATTGGTAAGATAAGAATATTTATAGAGTCCACGATTTGTTGCCACAAAGAGGAACTCTTTGCTGTAAGGATAGAGTTTTACGATATCATTGTCCTGAATGGTTGTCGTATCGGCTGGATTGCAAAGATAGGTACAGAATTTATAGCCGTCAAAACGATTCAGTCCAAAATTGGTACCCACCCAAATGAAACCATACTTATCCTGTATGATACATCGAATCAAGCTACTCGACATGTCGTTGGATGTATAAAGTCGTCCTGAGTTGGCATAAGAAAAGCATGTCAGCATCTGTACGAAGCAAAAGATTGAAAAGAGCATAAAACGTTTCATTGGTTTATGATTGTATATATAATTGTTATTTACATGAATTATTTATCCTGCAAAGTTATATTTTTTCTGTCAGAATAAAGAATAAAAACCTAAGAATTAGCTTTCTTTATCAGCGTATTTACAAAAAAGTCATTTGAGATTAAGTTTTATGATACGATAAATGGCAGAGTTGCCTCACCTTTTGCATTGTATGCTGGCGTATTATGTTTATTATTTCTTGGTCAGTTGCTATGACACATTAAAAAATCGGCAAAGTATCTATTGGATTCAACATCCACCTTATTCTCCGGAACTTAATCCTGCCGAGATTCTTTGGCGTATACTTAAGGGTAAATGGATAAGACCGGTAGATTACGAGACTACGGAATTGTTATTTGTTGCTGCAAAGGTAAGCAAAAATGAGACTTCTCGGTTTTAGTGCCGAGAAGTCTCATTGATGTATCATGGAAGTCTCACTTAATATTCTATCTCAAAACCACCTTCTTGCCATTATGGATATAGATACCCTTGGTTGGGTGTTCTACCCGCTGACCCTGAAGCGTGTACCAGCCGGAGTTCTCTTTGGTCTCCTGACCGCTGATATTCTCAGCACTCTCAACCTGCCCGATGCCCGTAGTGCCATCGTTCCAACCACCATCGATGCTTCTTGAACGGGAAGCACTGGTCATGGAAATCTTCAAATGACCTACCACTACCTCAAGCCATGAACCACTGCCACCCCAGCTGTTTGCCACAGGAGTGAAGCGGAAGTGATAGTAACCCGTGCGGGAAGCGGTGAATCGTACCTGACCACTATTGCTGCCATAAGTATTTGCACCGGTGTTCTTGTTCACATTCTTGGTACACTGGATAATCTGAGAACCAAGCACGTTGTTGCTCTCGTCGAGAACCTCACACTTCAGATAAGGAGACCCCGACCACGCCACGGCATTATAAGAGAATACATAGCTGCCCTGCTTCAACGAGAAGCCATAGCCCCAAGTAGAACCAAACTCAGCGTAGCCTGCCTTGCTGGCATCGCTCTGACGGATGTAAAGACCCGTAGAAAAATCACCACCGGCAAACTGGAAGATGCGTGGACCGCTGCCAGCTGCACCAGCCGCTTTCTGCTCTCCAGCATCAACAATCTTCCATCCGGCAGGAACCTGTCCCACGGCATTCAGTGCCAGCGGATTTCCCTTGAAGTAAAGAGCCACATTGCCTACCAGAGCCTCAACCCAGGCACCACCTGTGCCCTTGGCATCTGCCACAGGGGTGAAACGTACACGGTAATTGCCCTTAATCATGGAATAGAACGAGAGAGAAACCCTGGTGGTACCCGAGAGATAAGCACCCGCCTTGCCATTCGCATTGCCATTTGCCTTGACGATGGTAGAAGCAAGAACAGCATTCTGAGGGTCGAACACCTCTACCTTCATATATGGAGCACCCTTCCAGGCAGCCACATTGCAGCTCAGCTCATACTCGCCATATACCAGAGGCAGGGTATAACCGTTGGTATTACCATATTCCATATAGCCAGCCTTATCGGCAGAAATACTTCTCACATAGAAAGCATTCTTGAAATCACCTGAGAAGTTCATGATGCGTGGACCGCTCGACTTATTGCCGGCATAAACCTGGCTACCGTTGTCTGCCACCGTCCAGCCCGAAGGAACGAATCCGCTGCCATCGCCCCACGACTTGATGATGTTCTCGCCCTGGGTATTGCCAGAAGTTGAGGAACCGGTAGAAGGCTGAGTATTCTGGTTAGAAGAAGACGTACCAGCAGACTTATGAGCATAGTCTTTCTTGGAATACTCATAATACCAGTAGAAGCAGGTCTGACCGCAAGCCTCCGGATTAGCCTCCAATCCAGCCTTGATTTGACCAGTTTTCAGGAAGTTGTCAATATCAAGATAATCATCAGTACTGGTCAGCGTCATGCTGATGTTTCCGAAATGATCCATCACCTTCTTCCAGGCATTACCCCATTTGCTGGTAGTGGCAGTTCCCCATGAACCCAGGTTGCTGGCCACCCACTGTCCAAACTCATTATACTTACCTGCACCAGGCCTCTCCGGACTCCAGTCTATCTCAGAAACAAGAATCGGTTTATTCTTTACCACAGGCACCTGCTTCTGGAAATTATAGATGAAAGCATTGGAATCATAGTTCTTATCACTTGCACCATACCATCCTGGATACACATGAACGGCATAGCCGAAGTTGCTGTCGGAAACAGGATAAGAGGCATAATTCTCATACTGGCTCTGGTAGCCCGTGCCAGGAATCCAGATAATACCCTTGAATCCATTCTTGCGAATCACATCAACCACTGGCTGGAAATAATCTCGCATGGCTGTGGCAGAACTCTGACCATACCTATTATATATATGAACAGGCTCGTTGGCAAGTTCCAGGGATACGATGCCAGAATTATTCTTCACCCAACTGCTGCTGGAAACGATGTTCCACACCGTTTTAAGATAATTCTGATAAGCATCGCCTACCTTCAAATCCTTAGGACATACGCCTGGAGGACGAATCACTACATACAAGCCATGATTGATGGCCTTCTGCGCAATAGGCAGATAAAGGGCATCAAGATACTTCTGCAAACGGGTAGCACTGAAACGCGATATATTAGCCTCTCCAGTATCAGAACCCGTTGACTTCTTGTTGGGATCATTGGTCCAGCCTGGTTCGAGATGAAGACGGAAGATATTACAATAAGTGCCTTTAGCAGGATTTTGGAGTGCTCCGAAAATCTTGTCGTAATAGCTAATGCATGGCTGAATATTGTTATCAGTACAAGTATTACCCCAACGGTATTTGTTGAAGTAAGGACTCGGTGTATCCATCACACCATGCAAAACCACTTTGTTGCCATAGGCATCATTCAACTGATTGCCATTCACATGAAGCGGCGAAACCACTCCAAACTGGGCGAACAGACATGACGGTAGCAACGCAGCCGCCAATATCGCCAAAAATCTCTTTTTCATTTGTTTTTAGGTTGAAATATAAAAGTTTAAAATTGTTATGATACCGATGATTTTCACCGGCTTTTGTTATTTAAGTTGTTAAAACACCGCAAAAGTAGCGATTTATTCGATTCATAACTTTATTTCATGTAACAAATGCTTTGTGATGGCTATCATGTCGAATAATTATCTAAAAGTGTCTGTTTTATAACACAGAAAAAGATGCCCTCGCATCTTTTGCTAGGACATCTTTTCTGTTGCTACTCCCCAAACTTCCACCAATCCAATACGATCGTCTTATCTTCATCAATCATAAAGTTCATACCAATCTTTTCCACGGTTTTGCCTCTTAGGGCAAAAGCATCAGCGTAATGCTTGTTGTTGATTTGGTCAAGAGCCTCTTGTGCCGACTTATTAAATTTCAGTTCTATCACATAGATGGTATCCTTTGTTTCCATCGTAATGTTTGTTCTTCCCCGGAAAGTATGCTGTTCCACCAATATTCGGAAATTCGTAAGCAGGGCAAAGATGATATACATTGTCTGCTGATAATGCCCCTCATAATCGGTATTATCGCAATAAGGTACCGTCTCCCAGAACGTTTTCAATAGCTGAAGAGCACCATCCATGTTACCCTTATTGATAAGAGCCGACATCTTGGCCACGGTCGTATTGCACATTGCAGACTTTGCCGCCAAATAATGCGGCAACATACTGCGATACAAACCTATCCTCACCTCTTTGTTAGGCAGAGCCAAGGTATAGAGTTCCGTTTCCGGATCATAATTCTTGATAGTAATATAACCACTCTGATAAAGCAAAGGCATGATAGTAGTCATCGTCTCAGTGGCTGCATCGAAATCATCCTTTGATGCATCCATCTGTTCACCCAGGTCAATCGGTGTAAAGTCATATTTCCGCATCATATTAAGGAGATAAGTAGGAGTGCCTGAGCCAAACCAATAGGAATCAACCTTTCGCTTTGAAAAGCAAGTGAGCAAGCTGTATGGATTGAATATGTCAGAAGAAGGCCAAGCGAAATGATAGCCATCATAATTTTCCTTCAACTTTTCCAAAGTTTTATCATACGACAAGCCCAACACATCTGCCATCTGCTGAATATCTTCATGCATTTCTGTCACAAGTTCCTCCTTGGTAATGCCGCAAATGCCAGCATATTCTGTATCCATACTCACATTAGTAATATTATTGAGTTCACTGAATATACTAAGTTGCGAGAACTTGGTGATGCCTGTCAAGAAGACGAAACGCAGCATACGGTCGCTATCCTTTAGGGGACTATAGAAATTGCGCATCACCTCTCTCAATATATCCAAGCTAGTATCTTCATGCACCACATCAAGCAAAGGAGCATCGTATTCATCGATGAGCACAACGACCTTCTGCCCAGTCTGTTCATATACTGTTTCTATTAAATTAAGCATACGGACATTCGGGTCTGGAGAATCCTTTATAACTCCAAACTTTTTCTCATTTTTCTCTAATATATACAAGAGATAGCGCACTAATTGGTCTTTCTCCATGTGCTTTCCACCTGCCAAACTAAAATGAAGCACAGGATATTTCGTCCAATCTTTTTCTAGCTTTTCGATGGCAAGCCCCTTAAAGAGTTCCTTCTTTCCCTCGAAGTAACTCTCAAAAGTCGAAACCAAAAGTGATTTGCCAAAACGACGTGGACGACTCAAGAAGAAATACTTTCCACTCGTATGAGTCATACGATAGATGTACTCCGTCTTATCTACATAGAGAAAGTCCTCCTCTCGAATCTCAGAGAAGGTCTGCATGCCTATTGGATATAACTTCGTTGCCATATTATCAACTATTTACTATTAACGTTGGCAAAGATAAGCAAAAATCCCGAAACCGCCAAGCGATTTCGGGATTTATTCAGTATAGAACTGTGTACCCAATACCTTGAAGGGAATTTTATCACTCTATCAACGTCTATTAAAGAGCTTATATGATGTAACAAGTAAGAAGAGGGTGTGTCATGGACTTATGACACACCCTCTTTCCATATTTACTCAGCTCCTTGATGATTTTCTCAAGTTACTTAATATTCAATAGAAACATCCAGTTTCTTCAAATCCTTATCAGCCGAACTGCTGCCGTAATAAACCTCATACTTTCCTGCCTTGGCACGGACGGTATTGGTTGCAGCATCGAAGAGTTCGAAGTTTCTGCTATCCAGCGTAATGACAGCCTCAGCAGTCTTTCCTGCCTTCACCTCCACTCTCTCGAAAGCCTTCAAGCTCTTCAATGGTCCTTCGGTATCGGCAGGATCCTTCACATACACCTGCACCACCTCAGTTCCATCCTTCTTTCCAACATTGCTTACCGGTACCTTCAGCGTAATTTTCTCACCCTTCTTCAAAATAGAGTTGGAAAGTGTAGCATCACCCATACGGAAAGAAGTGTAGCTTAAACCATATCCGAATGGGAAGAGCGCATCGTTCATATAACGATAGGTTCTGCCCTTCATGCTGTAATCCTTGAAATCAGGCAACTGCTCTGAATTCTTATAGAACGTAACAGGCAACTTTCTGGCAGGATTATACTCCCCGAAGAGTACACGAGCTACAGCCTCACCACCTTCCTGACCAGGATACCAGGCCTGGAGAATGGCATCGCAACTCTCTGTCTCTGGAGTCAAGGCGATAGCCGAACCCGAGCAGTTGACAAAGACAACCTTTTTGCCCGCCTCCTTCAAAGCCTTCAGGAAATTGCGCTGAACCTTAGGCAATTCGATGTTGGTGCGGTCACCACCCTTGAAGCCAGAAATCTCGATAGGCATTTCCTCACCTTCCAACTGTGGAGAGATGCCACCTACGAAGACTACAGTCTCGCAATCCTTCAACTGCTTGAGCGAAGCCTGATAGTCGATAGGATTCTCATGCCCGATATTGAACTTCATGTCCGCATTATAGTTAGGCATCTCGTGATAGCGAATCTCTATCTTATACACCTTGCCCTTCTCAGCTTGGAACTCGATACGACTCTCGGTAGTGCGCCAGATGGAATGCTCTGCCTTCTTCTCACCATTCAGATAAACCTCATAGTGACCGCAACCAGCCACGTCGAGCAACACCTTGTCTGTCTGCTTAGGACGGAACACGGTTTCATATTTTGCAGAGAAGCCCACCAGCTTCACATTAGGAGCGAAGGAGTGCTGACCATAGGTCGTTACCTGCACAGGATTCTTCTCCTGGGTGATGACAACAGGCTTGCCTTCCATCTTGCGATTGTTCCAGAAAGTGCCCTTAAAGCCCATCTTGCCATCCATGCTACACTGGTCGAAGTAAGAATTCAAAACTTGGTCGTTCACCAAGTCGCATCCATTAAAGGTGACAACCTGGTTTTTCTTCAAACGACTTCTGATACCATCCAGGATGGTAATTGTCTGTCGTGGAGTACCATTATAGTTTCCCCACATCATCGGTTCGTTATCCACATTCGGTCCGATGAAAGCAATCTTCTTTACTTTTTTATTGAGAGGCAAAACCTCATTCTTGTTTTGGAGCAGCGTCATGGTCTGCAGAGCCATATCGAGCGAGAGCTGGCGATGTGCCTTGCTGCAAAGCACAGATACAGGAATCTTCGACCATGATACGATCTTGTTGTCATCCATCTCGCCCAAATCGAAACGACCTTCGAGCAGACGAATCACATGCTTATCAACTTCATCTTCAGTCAAGGCACCATACTTCACAGCCTCAGGCACAGACTTATATGCATAATTATATCCACACTCCACATCTGTACCAGCCAGCACGCCCTTGGCAGCCGCATTTCTGGCATTACTAGAAACTTTATGGCTGGACCAGAAATCAGTAACAGCGCCACAGTCGGAAACTACCAGGTACTTGAATCCCCACTCATCTCTCAAAATCTGCTGCAGCAATCGGGTGTTACCGCAGCATGGTTCATCATCCCAACGCTGATAGGCACACATCACCTCGCGCACCTTGGCATCCTGCACCAGCGATTTGAAGGCAGGCATATAAGTTTCCCAAAGGTCGCGCGGTGTAACATCGGTAATATTGTCTGTATGGCGAGCCCATTCTGGTCCGCTATGAATTGCATAGTGCTTGGCACAAGCCCAGAGTTTGCGGTATTTCGTATCTTCAGGTCCCTGCAATCCGCGCACCACGGCACATCCCATCCTACTGGTAAGATAAGGATCCTCACCATAGGTTTCCTGTCCACGTCCCCAGCGAGGATCACGGAAGATATTCACGTTTGGAGTCCAGACCGAGAGGGCATGAAAACGGGTTACATCTCCTCCCTTCTGCTGCAGTTCATTCCATTTGGCACGCATCTCATCAGATGTTGCATCAAAGACTCTATACACCATTCTGTCGTTAAACGAAGCTGCCATTCCGATAGGTTCCGGAAAAACGGTTACATCTCCCATGTTCGCCACACCATGCAGTGCTTCGCTCCACCACTGGAATCTCTTGATTCCCAATCGTGGGATAGCCGGCGAATCATCCAGCATCAAAGAGGCTTTCTCTTCCAGTGTGAGTCGTCCACATAAATCTACCGCTCTCTCATGAGCTGAGAGAGCAGGATTCTGATAAGGAAACTGCTGTGCAGAGGCATTGCCGGAGGACATAGTCAGCACAAACATCAAAACTGCGTATATAACTTTCTTGTTCATTGTAATTACTATTAAGCTATTAGTATATTAAATTGGGATTCATCATGAATTTATTGTTGTCTGAAATTCCATTTAGAATTATCGCTGTTGAAATCGAAGGGAGCCAGACCTGGGGTACAGTCGCCGAGTGAAACCAATGCCAGTTTCTCTTCTGTGCCTGGCACTGCCTTAGGCATAATGCGATAGGTACCATCGGTAAGCTGTTCGATGCGCCAAAGCTGGGCATCTTCACCCGTAAACTCAGGTTTGGCAATGACATCATGCTGAGCGGTTGCGGTAAGATAGCGAGAAGTGCCCTCTATGCAGATTTTATAATAAGGACCACCCAGATAACCACCCTTTCCGGCAGGCATGATACTCCACTTCTGATGAGGACGGAACATGTAATCGTTCATTCTCACCTTCACCTCGCCCTTAGGCCATTCTGCCTCTACCTCCTTCAAGGTCTGAGGTTCGATATTCTTCAGAGGCTTGGTCGGCTTGATCCAGAAAGGTTCGATATCCCGCTGCATTCTCACGAAATCTACGGCAATCTCCAGGGCATAGCCTCTTCGTTCCGATTCTATCTCGTAGGTTCCGGCATGAAATTCATCACCAGCCACTGGCCAGTCGTTCTTCCACAACAAAGGACGGATAGCCAATACGCTTCGTCCTCCCTGTCTGAAATCAGACTCATAGTGGAACGACATCTTTTCCACACCTTCTTCCTCAATATAGCGTCCGAAGTGACCGGGACCCGTCTTCAGATTATTGGCAGCAATCACCATCTTTCCACCGCCCTGCAACATCTCTCTGCCCACATTATCTACGTATGGACCGGTTATCTTTCGCGAACGTCCCACCACGATATTGTAGGTAGAATTAGGACCATCGCAACAGGTGCCATGAGTGCCGAGAAGATAATACCAGCCGTTGCGGTAAATCAAATCAGTAGCTTCGCAGTCGATGGCGATATTGACGGGTTCGTTACCTTCCATCCGCTTACCCGTCTTCGGATCGAGTTCTACCAGACGGATAAATCCGAAATAGGTACCATAACTGAGCCAGAGTCTGCCGGTAGTAGGGTCGAGCAACAAGCCCGCATCAATGGCATCACAGTCTTCATCATCCAATGAAGATGCTACCACCACCGGTTCTGAATATTTGAAATCAGGCGATTTCGGATCGAGCGTTTTGTTCCACATCGTCAGGACATCACCGCGATGACTGCCTCCCAATCCACCACCCGTAGCACTGTAGGCTACAAGATAACGGTCGCCAATCTTCAACACATCAGGAGCCGCTCCTCTGCCGGGACGAACTGCACCACCCTGCCAGGTCCAGCCATCCTCCGACCAGATTCCGCCTTCACCCGTTCCAAAGGTATAATACTTTCCATCACACAGGGCAATGGTAGAAGGATCATGAATGAAAGGTTCGCCCACCTGGGCTTCAGCCTCGTAAGCAGAGGAAGACAACAAGGCAACCAAAGCAGCGGCATAAAGTTTCTGCTGAGCAGCAACCGGGCTAAAATATCTGAAAAATATATTGTTCTGTTTCATAACTTTCTTTATTGATTGCACTACTTCACGTGAATAGACAGGTTTCTGACAGGCTTGCCCTGTCCGTCGATGAATCGGACACAGAAGTCACTCATGCCAGGGCCATTGATGACTGCACCACGAAGGATATTTCTACCTTTCTTCAAGGTAAGCTTCTTAGAAACCACATCATCGCGAACCATTCTTCGGTCGCCTTCGAGCATCACCGCCTCCTCACCATTGAGCCACCACATGGAAGCACCATTCGAGCCAACAGACAAGCGGACGTCTTTCATCTCCTCAGGGCAATCGATAATGGTAACCGCCCAGAACAAGACACCATACTTGGACTTCTTAAACGAAGTAGCGAAACGGAAGAGCTTGACATTAAACAGTTTACTATCCAGCGCATGCCATTTCAGTTTTTCCTTGCCCACCTTCACGAAGGCTCCATCCTTAGGAACTGTTTCCATCTGTTTAGAGAAATACTGCGTATGGAATATCTCCTTCAGATAAGAATCTGTAAAAACGACATTGCTCTTAACCGGCACAGAGATTGGCTCCAGAAGCAACCATCTCTGAATAAAGCCAGCCGCATTGGGCACGACGGGCTGCTTGCCGACAGGTCCGAAATAAGGATTAATGTCTACAGGTAATTCCTTATTTTGGGCATCCGCAGAGGAATGCCCAAAAAGGAATACACATAAACAAAACAATCTAACTATTTTATAAAATAAGTTGTACATAGACTATTCATTATTATTGAGGTTCGATAATCAGATAAAGCCCAGCCAGTCTACCTCTACATCGGCTCCACTCTGCAAGGATACATGGAGAGCATGAACGCCCTGAGGAGCATGGAGCACCTGGGCACGGACATTCTTCCAGGCTGCCGACTTCGGAATCTTCACCTTAGCGATGATATTACCCTTCTTGCCATCGGCTCTGACTACGAGCACACCGCCCTTAACCGACTTGGCACGAACGGTGATTTCTTCCACCTTCTCGTTACCGAAATCCACCTTATTATATATAAGAGCTGAATTCGATTTAGAGAAGAGAGTCTTCCATCCGGCGAAACAGTTGTTCTTATCCAGATATTCAATACCAATACCCTTGCCTTGCAGCGCAGAATAACGGTCAATCTGAATATGCGAACGTGCCTTCGTCAATCCCACACCTCTTAGCGTAGGTATCACCTTCTGTATCGTTCCGTCAGGATTGAAGTTCAGAGAGTCGATTCGGACCGAGCGGTTCTTGTCGAACTTAGGCGAATAATCATTATGATGATAGAAGAGATACCACTGTCCCTGATATTCCACGACGCTATGATGATTGGTCCAGCACTTCGTAGGCGACTCATCCATGATGATGCCCTTGAACGTGAAAGGTCCCATCGGATGGTCAGCCATGGCATAAGCCAGTGTTTCTGTTCCATTCTTTTCACGTACCCATGGGAAGGTGAAATAATACTTGCCGTTACGCTCGAAGGCAAACGGTCCTTCCTTGAAACCATCTGGCAATCCCTCCACAGCCTGCGGCTCAGAGGCGAGCTCCATCATATTGGGTTTCAACTTAGCCATGTGCAGCCCCATGCCAGCCCAATAGATATAAGCCTGTCCGTCCTTATCTATCAACACACAAGGATCTATGCCGTGCACACCCTCTATAGGTTTCCACATCGGCATAAATGGTCCTTCCGGATGGTCGGCAACCGCCACACCTATTCCGAATCCCTTCTCCTCCCCTTTCGGAGCGGCAGGGAAATAGAAATAATATTTCCCGTCTTTCTCTACACAGTCAGGAGCCCACATCGTATAACTGCCGTCCTGTACCCAAGGTACTTTGTCCTGCGAAACGATGACTCCATGATCCTGCCACTCCGTAAGATTAGTGGAAGAGAAAACGTGATAATCTGCCATGCAGAACCATTCCTTCAGTTTCTCGATAGGACTCGGAATATCATGAGAAGGATAAAGATATACCTTCCCATTGAATACGCGAGCCGTAGGATCAGCAGAATACTGTCCGCTGATAATCGGGTTCTGAGCCGAAGCTCCTGTCGATAACGCCAGCATCAAGGCACACATCCATGTTTTCATACGCAAATTCCTTTAAAGAAGAAAAAGGGGGTGCTTCTTTTCAAAACACCCCCTAATTATCAAACTAATCTATAGTTCTTTAAACTTAAAACGTTTTATTTACAAAACAACTTCATTATTTCCAACCAGGATTCTGAACCAGGTTAGGGTTCATGTTCTTCACTGTTTGTGGATAAGGGAAGTAATCATGTTTTCCCTCTTGGTAACCAACAGTGAAACCAGCATCCTTTGCTGCATGAGAAGAAACTGTATAGAAGCGGCTATTTGCCTCTGTACCATGCTCCCAGTGCAACTTCTCGTCAGAAGCCTGAGGTGCGCGGAACAACTTGTCAAAGAGGTGAGGTACATCACTACCTGCATTCTTGAGACGCTCGATAGCCTTTGCATCCTTCCATCTCATGATATCAAACCAACGACAACCCTCCATCCATAACTCGTATGACTTTTCCTTTTTCAGTACATCCATATCTACAGTACTACTGATTGTCTTTGAGCCAGCACGTTCCTGTATCATATTGATATACTTCTTAGCCTCTGCATTGTCACCTGTCTGAAGGCAAGCCTCAGCATAGTTCAATAGCACTTCCGCATAACGCATCACGAGATAGTTATTCAAGCGGATGTTGGCACCATATTTCTTGCCTTGAGTATCTGCTGCACGCATTACAGTCTTGAATGCCAACCATGTAGAGTTACCATAGAGTCCCTGTACCACATCCTTGATACCAATAGCATGAGCTGTATCCTTCTGCGCCTGCGTCATCGCATTTATTTTAGCATCAGCATACTCCATGTTGTATACAGCATCATCAATATGCTTCAACGTAGCCTTGAAACGATAAGAGTCACCATCATTCTCATGGAACTCATCTCCAAACCACTGAGGCACACCTAAGCCACCCCAACCATCAATACCGCTATAAACAGACTGTGGAGACTTCACGAAGTTACCTGCACGCCAGTTCATGGCATTGGATTCCATCCAAGAAGAACGCTGAATCATACCGCTCCAAGCGCCTTTACCTGCATTATACTCAAAGTTGATTTCGAAGACCTTCTCCTCGTCACCATCACCCTCAATGTGGAAGTTGTCCATGTACTTGTCTCCAGGAACAAGGGCATACTTGCCAGAGTCAATAACCTTCTTGAGAGCGGTCTTTGCCTGATCATACTTGCCTGCAAAGAGATAAGCTTTGCCTGCTAAAGCATTAGCGAAGCCCTTGGTTACCTTTACAGCTCCATCCTTGTCTTCCTTGCTCTTGCGCTCATCGAGATCGGCCGCAGCTGCCTCACATTCAGAAGCAACCCACTCTATCAACTGTTCGTGGGTCTTAGGATTCTCAGGATCCTTATCGCTGTTGTATGGAAGCGCATCAGCTGTCAACTTCTTTAAGACGAATGGAGGAGTGCCCCAGAAGTTTGCCAACAAGAAGTAGTCGTAAGCACGAAGCACACGAGCCTCAGCCACACAACGCTTCTTGACTGGTGTATCTGGATTAGCAAAATTGTTAATGACCAAGTTGCAAGTATATACAGAAGAATAGAGGCCTGAGTACATCAACTTTGGAACCAAGGCATCAGTATCATAGCGGAACTCATTGAGGCAACCAGCGTCCTCATGGTCTCCATAGTTACCACTGGCATAGTAAACATCATCACCACACATGTTCAAAATCAACTTGTGAGGAGTATAGATACCCAAACTTCCCTGGATGTCTGGCTGACGTCCTACTACATTACACATAAAGCCTTCGTATGCTGCCACCAAAGCAGCCTCTGCATCGGCATCAGTCTTATAGAACTGTTCCTCATAAGTAGTACCCTTCTGCTCAATATCGAGCTGACTCTCACAGGAAGTAAAGGATACTGTTCCTGTCAACGCAAGGGCTAATATACTAGAATATAATAAATACTTTTTCATTGCTGTATCATTTAATAATTAGAATGTTACATTGATACCAAATACCATCTTCTTAGAAGTAGGATAAGTACCATTATCAAAACCACGAGACTGAGCGCTGTTCATAGAAGCTGTCTCCGGATCGGCTCCAGGATACTTGGTGATTGTGAAGAAGTCATCCAATGAGCAGTATACGCGCACACCATTCAGGCCAATCTTGCTCGTAATGAGACGTGGCAATGTGTAACCCAACTGAATCTGCTTGATCTTGAAATAAGAACCGCTGAAGACTGCTGCGCTAGAACTGAAGAATGTCCAGTCTGTTGCCACCTTCTTCATATCAGGATACTTTGCGCCAGTATTGCCCTCTGTCCAAGAATTTTTCCAATATTCATCGATACCATTCAAGAGTGGTCGGTCGGCAGATACCATCAAGTTATAAATCTTGTTGCCGGCTGCACCTGTACCAAAGACGGTCAAGTCGAAGCCCTTGTACTCTGCATTGAGGGTGATACCATAAGTAAACTTAGGAATACCTACACCCAAATCCTGCTTATCATTATCTGTAGGCGCATTGGTGGTATTACCATCCTTGTCATAATACAACGCACTTCCATCCTCAGCTACACCTGCATACTTGTAACCACGGAAGTACCAGATAGAGTGCCCCACCTCGAATGTTGGCTTCAAACGGCTGTTGAAGCCATCGATACCTATACCCTCGATACGGCTGATGTTTGAAGAAAGATCCTTTACCTCATTCTTCAAGGTAGAACCGTTGACTGAAACAGAGTACTTGAAATCACGGATATGATCTCTCCAACCCAACTCGAAGTCTAAACCTGTGTTAAGCACCTTACCAGAGTTGACGATATACTTGCTTACACCAATTTCCGGAAGAAGATTTATCTCTACCAAGAGGTCCTTGGTGTTCTTGCGATACCAGTCGAGAGAGAATGTCAAACGATCGTTCAAGAAACGGGCATCAAGACCCAAGTCTACCTGTTCTGAAGTCTCCCAAGTCAAATCTGGGTTAGCAAGACCAGTTGGCTTAGAACCATAAGACAACTTACCATCACCGCTAGATGGATTGTACTGATAGAAGCTCTGGTTCATGGCAATAGGAGAAGTATACGGGTAGTTGCTCAATACATTGACGTTACCATTCTTACCCCAAGATCCACGAAGCTTCAAGAAGGAAACAGCATCACGGCTGATATGGTCTTTAAAGAACTTTTCGTTACTAATGCTCCAACCGGCAGAAACAGAAGGGAAGTTACCCCATCTAGCATCTTTTGAAAGCTTGGAAGAATCAAATGCATCACGACGGAAGTTGAACTGCAAGAAATAACGGTTGTCGTAGCTATAAGACAAACGACCGAAGTATGAAAGTTCTGTAGCGTCGTTAGGAGCATTGCCTACGCTCTTTGTAGCATCAGCGAGCAAATAGTCGATGTAACGATAGTTAGGAGCATAGTTTGAAAGAATATTCGTACCCTCAGATCCTATGGAAGCGTTGTCCCAATGGTTCTTGGTGAACGACATACCCACCATGGCTCCTACAGTATGCTTGCCAAATGTATTCAAATAGTTTGCAAAGTTCTCCCACTGATAGTAAAGACCATTGTTGGTACGAGCCTCAATCTTGTACTGTGTGGAGTTGGAGAGTGTATTGATGAAATATGGCTGCTCATAGTTGTGGTAGTTGCTCTGCGTGATGCGGTAACCCAAACGAGATGTATAGGTAAAGCCCTTGAACGGCTTGAGGTTGGCAGCAACGGTACCACGTACATTGATACCCTGGTTGTAGGAGCCCACGCGGTCGCGCTGTGCCAATGGGTTACCAGTAGCATCCTCTGCATAGTGGGATGTACCATAGAAATCATTATTATGGTCAGCATCTCTCATCAAAGGGGCGCCATTCAGATAAGCGTTATAAATATTGGTTGGCAACTTAGCAGGGTCGCTTACGTAGCAAGGTGTCAATGGATCTACAGAAACAACAGAATTCAACACAGAACCATAACCTTTGTTCACACCCTTGGTCTTCCACTTCTCGAAAGAGGTGTTTGTCGAAATGTTCAACCACTTATATACATCGTAGTCTGCATTAATCTGACCTGTAAAACGCTTGTAAACATCCTTATCTCCCTTGACGATACCATTATTATTGAGGATATTCAAGTTGGCAAGGAAACGACCCTTACCATTGCTAGCCTGGATGGTAAGGCTGTGCTGATGAGCCAAACTATGTTCAAAAGCCTCATCATACCAGTCGGTGTTCTCTCCATTATATCCCTCAGTCTTCAACTTATCATCCGTCAAGTCGCCCAAGTACTTATGGTATGAAATATACTCTGGAGCATCGAAGAGCTTAGCCTTTCTACCAATAGACTGGATGGTAAACTTGCTGCTATAAGAAATCTCAGCCTTACCGCCATTGGCAGCACCCGTCTTGGTTGTGATGATAACGACACCATTACCTGCCTGCGCACCATAGATGGCAGCAGAAGCGGCATCCTTCAATACCTCTATGCTCTGAATCATAGATGGATCAAGATACTGGATGTTATCCACCTTCAGACCATCGACGATGAGCAACGGACTGATATTTCCACTATTGGAAGAATAACCACGCACACGGATATCGGCAGCCTCACCCGGACCACCCGAGTTGATAATCTGTACACCGGCAGCCTTACCCTGGAGGGCAGCACCGGCATCGGTAGCTGACAAGCCCTTGATGTCATCGCTCTTGATAGATGCAACTGCACCTGTCAGGTCGCTCTTCTTCTGAACGCCATAACCGATGACAACGACATCATTCAGAACTTTAGCATCATCCTTCAAGGTAATGGTAAGCGTTTTACCAGCCTGAGCTTTCACGGTCTTAGGCTCCATACCCACATAAGTAATAGTCAATGTTGCATCAGGTGCAGCATCAATGCTAAACTTACCATCCAAATCAGTAATCACACCCAGCTTGCTGCCTGCAGCTTTCACTGTAGCACCAATGACAGGTTCACCACTTGGATCTGTAACTACTCCTTTTACAATACTCTGAGCCGACATTCCAGCAGGGAATAAACAGAGAAAGGATAGCAATGCTAACGGCTTTTCAATCTTTCTTAAGTTCCTCATAAGAGAATAGATTAAAATTGTTATTTTATTAGTTCATGATTGTACGTGTTCAGTAAAAACTTACGGTTCTTCTCAAATTTTGGTACATTTATGTATCTAAGTTTGAGGAGACCTTTATCTGCAAAAGAGAAATCGATGCTCTTCCACCCATAATTCGCTTTGCGGTCTTTATCTTGTTGACCGAACCTTCAAGGATTCCATTGTTCAATTTGCTAGCAATAGAATTATTGATGGCGGAATAGTCCTTAATCAGTCCTTTGGCAAACTTTTCCATTTTCTCATTACCACATCCTATGACCATGTTAATCCATTTGTACAAGTTCATTTTGACCTCTCCGCTCAAAATGCCTTGAAATGTTGTTATATAATAGGCTAAATCGGTAATATGCAAGTCCTGCAGAAACAATCTGACTGTATCAGTCTTGGTTTTCCAGTTGAAGTGAACTATTGAATTCCAAAGGTCATACTCTTCGCTCCTGATAGTTGCCTTTGCAAGAAATGCCTTGTAGGCATCATCGTATGCCTTCCAGTCTTCCTTCCATTTTTCTCTCAGTAGAAAAAGAAGTCTTTTCAGTATTTCTTTCTTCTCTGTAGAATGTAACCCCTTGGTAACCACAGAGTAATCCAATGACTTTTTACAGAGAATCCTGTTTGTAATAGATTCTATGGCTTTGTAAGCCCTTAGTTGCGTTGGGTTGAGCAAGTCCTCATATTTGGTGTTCCTTAGCTTTCCCATCTTAAATCCATCAAACCCTGTTTTGTCATGGATTTCACTCAAAGTCAGTCCTTGCCTTGCATAAAGATCCATGAAAGTGTTCCATTCAGCCATTTTCTTGATTCTTCTTGTATCCTTGCACATCGATTCCAAGACTGCATATATGCTGGTATAAAGCCAACCTCTACTTATTTGTGGCTTAATGGGACCAACTAGACCTTGAGTCAGCAACTCCATTCTCTTATGCAAAAACTCCTGCAGAATCTTTGGAAAGACTGCGCTCGTCAAGTCTTCAATGACATGGAATTTGTCTGTGATAGCATGTGCTGATGGGGCTCCTTGCTTGATAGCCTTAATGAAGCATCGTCCCCTATCACGAGTGATAGTATCGACTTTCTTGTATTGTTTCAAGACATTTGCCACAATCGAAGAATCTCTAGAGTCTATCAGTTCCAAAATCTCGCCTGTGTCATGGTCTACGATAACACTGCCATAGGTATGTCCCTTTCTCTTGGCAAAGTCATCTATGCCTATATTCCTGGCAGTCCTGTCTGGAAGTCTTTGGATCTTTTTCAAATGATTTATGCAAGTATTTGGACAGCAGGTGATTCCCATCTTTCTCATGACCTTGGAGGTCGACACAGATGACATATGTATATGAAGCTGGTTCATCAACTCTATGCATCTTACACTGAATCTTGCATATTTGTTTAGCCACTTCGTCTGTTGCTCTACAAATATATGTTTATCAGACTGGCAGTAAAAACGGCGCATGTAAAGGGTGAGAACAAACCGTTTACACCCTAAAGGACACATCGTGACCGTTCTCTTTTGCCAGCCACGGGTATGAGTGGTTTTCTGGCCACAACGGTCGCAGAAGGCATGGGTAGCCGTACTCACGAGAACCATTTTGAGTTCCGTGGAAGAGAAGTCACAACTTGTGATAAAAAAGCCATCTATGGCAGGAAAAATGTCCATAAGAAGTTTTTCTCCGGCCATAGAAGCATTTATATCGGATTTTATTTGGTTGTTCCTTATCTTTTTTATAATTTTGCATCTGTTAGCGATTGTATCCATTGTAAGTCATATTTTATGATCACTTTAAACTTACATATTTTTGGAGACAATCGCTAATTTTTTATATTAAACTTTCTCAAAAATATTGCTCCTTCATATAAAAATTGGGGCTTTGTACTAAAATTTGAGAAGAACCAAACTTACTTTTTGCAAAGCACGCTGCAAAATTAACAACTATTTCGTAAAATGACTTTCTTTTATGTTACAATTACTTTGCGAAACATAAAAAAAAGCAAAAAGAAACATAAGATATTAGAAATATAACAAAAAGAAATCCCGAAACTGCCAGGCAGTGTCGGGATTTCTTTATATTATCTTATTGATTTCATGTCTTGTTACTTGAACAGATGTGGCACAAATTCCTTCAGGCAGCGGCGCCAGGTGAGCCACTCATGATGAGTACCAGGTGAAACATAGACATCAAGCTTGATGCCCAGGTCCTTCAATTCCTTCGCCATCTTCTCCGTGCCGAAGTTCTCTTCAGAACCGCAGCCCATGAACATATAGTTTATCTGGCTGTTGAACTTCTCTGCATCGGCAAAGACACCGTTGAAGCAGGTCTTGACATCCACACCGAAAAGTGCACCGCTGAAAGTTCCCAGGGCTGAGAACTTATCCAAGTTCGGCAACACGGTGTTGAAAGTCTGGCAACCGCCCCATGACAAGCCAGCCATCGCACGATGCTCTCTGTCGGTATAGGTTCGGAACTTTTGGTCTACCATCGGAATCAGATCTTTGATGATGACATCGTAGAAAGATTCTCCATAATGCTTGCGCTCCTCATCTACATCCTTGCCAGGACGTGGCACGAAAGGCTGCTTCACATCACCGCTCTCCATCACCACAATCATAGGCTCTGCCTTGCCTTCGGCAATGAGATTGTCCATGATGTGCTGCATATAGCCCTGATGGCTCCAGCCCGTCTCGTCCTCACCCATTCCGTGCTGCAGATAGAGCACAGGATAGCGCTTGTTCTGATTGGTTTCATATTCTGCAGGCGTATAAACCATGGCTCTGCGGAACTTGCCCTGAGATGCAGCATAGTAAGATACCGAACGAACCTGACCCTGTGCTACTCCCTGCTGAGGACGATAGTAATTGCCTTCGGCTCCCTCAGGAACCTCCAGACCACTCGCCTCTCGGCAGCAGCCGAAATAAGTTTCGCTTGCAGGATCTACTACCTGTACACCATCCACGTTCAGGAAATAATAGTGGAAGCCCACTACCAATGGGTCTGAAACACCATACCAGTCGCCGTCGAAATCCTTCTTCATCGGATACTTCTTTCCGCAGATATCGAAGATAACCTGCTTTGCCTCAGGAGCATGAAGCTTGACGTAGGCACGGTGGTCTTTATCTACACGTGGATAATTGGCATCGGGAATGATACCGAGCAGAGAAAGCATCATGTTGGCATAACGCTTACCCATGGTGCGATAGCTTTCTGCAATGAAATGCAAACCATCACCACGCTGCGGACATCCCTTGGAAGAGATGACATGGGCTGTAGGAATGGTCTTGGCGATATCATCCACAATGGCGATATGCTGCCAGCAGCTGCCGCCCTGGTCTTTCTGAACGGTTTCGCCCACGAGCAAAGGTACATCTTCTGCCTTCAGGTGCAACTCTTTCAGAATATCGTTATACACGCTCTTCACACGGTTAGGCCAGTTGGCATCACCATTGTTGGTTTCTCCCTGATGCAGCAGGATTCCCTTGATGACACCCTGCTTCTGGGCAATCTTGGCAAGCTCGATGAGTCGGGCGTATGGATTGCCGTGATACTGCGATGCGAAGTTCTTCATCCAGTCGGGCTGCTTCTTCAGGTAAGCCTTGTAGGTACGCTTGTCGAAGAGGTCGATGCTGGCACCGCCCACAGCCACGGTGATGGTTCCCACCTTGATGCTGTCGGGCAGATTGTCCACCATCTTTCTTCCGAAATAATCTACAGGAGTGAGGCCAGTGGTTGGTCTTGCCTGCGGAGGGACAGCGGTATGCCACTGTCCCTTTTTCCATCCTGCCTTCTCATCATCCACGGCATACATTGCCATGAATCTTGGATTCACACCTGTTCGGTCGATGTCTTCAATGGCGGCATTTCCCTCCATGTTCGACTGTCCGAAGCAGAGATAAATCTGAAAGTTAGGGTCGGGCTTATCCTGCGCCTTCGCCCCGTTTTTCTGTGCCACCATCGTCATTGGGAGGCACATCATCAGCATTGATGCTACGAATGATAATTTATTCATTATATAATTTAGATTAATCCTTTCGTTAAGTTTTTAAAATTTATAATTGTTTATTATTTAATCACGATTTTCTTACCACCATGGATATAAATACCCTTGGTAGGACGAATAACCTTCACACCTTGAAGAGTGTAGTATGCCTTATCCGCAGATTTCATCATGGTTGCCATAACTGGCTTCTCGATGCCTGTTGATGCATAGGCATCGTTGGCAAGATAATAGCTTGGACCATTCCAGTTGGTGCTCCAGCCCTGAATATTGCGGGCTGAGAAATCGGCGTTGGCTATCAGATTTTCTGATGTTCCTTCCTTCACCAACATCATGTCGTCAATATCGAGTGTTCCACCGTATTTGCCAAATACAAACTGGAAGGTATCCAAGGTGAAGTTGGTTGTGAAATTCCAGGTCAGCGTCTTCCAGTCACCAGCCTCTACAGGATAGGCTGCCAGATACTGCACATCATCACTGCCACCCCACTGGTTCTTGTTGTTGCTTGCATTCCAGATAGGCCAGAATGCCAGTTCAGCGCAATCTGCAGAAGTTCTCACCTTCATGGTCAGCGTATACTTGGCATCCTTCTCCAAAGCCTTTGGCAAGGTGTAGATAGCCTGACGGTCCCAGAGATTCTCGCCCGCAGTACTCTCGTAACGGATGTAATAGTTGCGGTTTTCCACAGGCACAGAAGCCTGATTCAGCTGATGGCGCTTGAAGAAGGTCCAGAGTTCCTTGGTAGAATTTACCCCGTTAGGTTCATTAGAATGCCAATGTCCCTTGCCGTCGATGGCAATCAAGTTCACCTCTACTCCATCGTTCACATTATTATATATAGTACGTGTAGCTTTGGGACCTGTGCTGCCGGCAGGATAAGGACGGATTACCTGCGGATTGCTTACATCGCAACCTTCGTAGGCAGCCCACTTCTTTACATATTCCTCGATGCTAGGATAGCCGCCAGCCATGTGATAAGGATCGCCCGTATATTTGAACACATCATCAGCGGTTCCGTGAATATGCATGATAGGCACCATGCGGTTAGCTCTAGGTTGCTTACCGATATCCACACCGCTCACAGGTCCGAAGGCAGCAATCTTATCGCCAAGCGTTTCCAGACAGTGGTAACCCAGCCAGCTACCCATGGAGAAGCCCGAGAGATAGATGCGGTTCTTATCCACATTGTGCTTCAGCTCCATATCCTTCATGATAGCCTCCACAAACTTCACATCACCCGTACCGCCGGTATCCCACATTCTGTTATTACCCAGCGGATAGGTAACAATAAAACCCTCGGTATCGGCCAGCGCATTCCATTGCGTCTGTTTCTGCTGATACTCCGGGTCTTGATTCATACCATGAAGAGAAATCACCAAGGCTGGTGATTTCTCCACATTCTTAGGAACATAAGTGAGAGTCTTGCGGGTAGAAGTCCCCACTTTCACCTCTTCCCAGGTCTGTGCCGCCATCTGGAGGCACAGAACCATGAGGAGAGATGCGAGCATTGAAAGTCGCTTCATCTGTTACTTGATAACCATCTTTTTACCATTCTTGATCACGATGCCCTTGTAACCCTTGGCTACCTGCTGACCGGCAAGATTGAAAGCCTTGCCATCCTGCAGCTTGACATTCTCGATGTTAGAGATGCCTGTGGTTGTATTAATCAACCAGGCACCGAGCACAGAAACCTTTGCAGGATTATTTTCTGGGTCGGTATACTGGATACCCATGGTCTTGATGACAGCATCTTCCTTAGTGGTGAAGGTTGTCTCATCGCTGCCGTTGAATGAAGGCCACTCAGATTTCACTCCCTCCTCGTAATCTACACACATTTGGACATTTGGGGTTGGCTCAGCCAGTTTCACCTTCACGGTAACATTACTCTTGCCAGCCAAACCGTTGATGGCGAGCTGATGCCACTGTTTATCGAAAGAAACTACACCCTTATAAGAAACGGTGTTATTTGTACCAGCCCAACCTGTAAAGGTGGCATCAACCTTCTTTTCTGTACCATCAGCAGCAACCAGAATCATCTTCTTCACCTTCAGGTTCACTTCCTCAGCATCTGTATGCTGCACGGATACACCTACGATGTAAGGATGCGCAGCATCGAAAGCAAGTTCAAACTTCTTGGTTGCTCCATCACCCACAGCTCTTCCGTAGGCAGGAGTTGGATCGCCTTCGGCATCAGCAGAAGCCTTCCAAGTATAGTTTACCTGGCAGTTGGCAGGAAGCGGCTCTTCGAACTCGAGGATATACTTAGGATAATCTGCAGAGTTGACGTTGCAGGCAAACTCTGCTGCACCCCACTGCTTGGAGATAGTGAAGTCATAAACATCAGCATCACCAGCAAAACCTGCATTCCAACCACCACCCAAAACAAGAGGAGTCTCTGTCTGAGCATTCACACTTACAGCCATCAGGGCTGCTGCCATCAAAGTAAAAATCTTTTTCATACGTTTCTGATTTTAAGTTTATTGATAATAATTGTTCATTCTGGGAACGAGAAATGATTCTCATTTCCGCTTGCAAAAGTAACAGAAAAGACAGAAAAAGACCTTGCGTGGTGTAACAAATACTTTGTGAGAAGCACCAAATAGATTTGATAGTCAACATTATAACGAAAATGATACACCATCAAACCTATTTGAAGAGGAAATCAGGAAAAGTCAAATAAACGAATATTCCAGATTCCCCAAATGTTTTTGCCCAAAATGTTCCAGATTCCCCAAATGTTTGGTCAAAACAGAGGAAAAATATACAGATTTAACAACATCATTACGTTTGAGCAGCGTTTACATAATTTATGGAATATTCCCTCATAAAAGTATAGTAAGAAACGAGAAAAACAACAAACAAACGTTAAAAACAACATTTAAACGTGCGGAATGTGTCTTTTTTAATCACATCCCGCACGTTTAAGCAATTTTTTTAGTAATTTTGCAGCGCATTCCCTCATAAAAATGTATGGACAGCAAGCTGATTCCCTCATAAAAATGTAGAGAAAGCAACAATATTCCCTCATAAAAATGTAAACAGCATGAAAAGAGAAATATATAACAAACTAAAAGAGTGGCAGTTATCTAGCAATAGAAAACCACTCATTATGTACGGAGCAAGACAAGTAGGCAAGACGTACATCATCAAAGAGTTTGGAAACCATGAATTTGAAAACATGGTTTACATCAACTGTTACAAAAACAAGATGATGGAAAAACTCTTTGAAGGCGATGCCAACCCAGATCGCCTATTGATAGGACTTTCCGCTTTTGCCAAACAAGGCATCACGCCAGGCAAGACCCTTGTGTTCCTCGACGAAATACAAGAGATACCTCCCGTATTGTCTTCGCTAAAATATTTCTGCGAGAACAAGCCCGAACTACACATTATCGTAGCAGGCTCACTTCTCGGAGTCATGAACATGAAGGGAGAATCTTTTCCCGTAGGTAAGGTAGACATCATGCATCTCTACCCCATGACTTACGAAGAGTACCTACTTGCCAATGATGAAAAGCAGCTCTTAGACATACTTCAAAATGGAGATAAAGAACTCATTGATACCTTCGCTACAAGATATATCGAGTATCTCAGGCAATATTATTTCGTAGGTGGCATGCCCGAAGCCGTATTGCAATTCACACAGCATCATAACCCTGTAGCCACAAGGCAAATACAACAGAACATCTTGGCTGCATACGAAGCCGACATCAGCAAACATACTGCAGAGCAAACTCAAAGAGTGAGAATGGTCTGGGAATCCATACCTGCTCAGTTGGCAAAGGAGAACAAAAAGTTCATCTATGGCGCAGTGAGAAAGGGAGCAAGAGCCAAAGACTTTGAGATAGCGATACAATGGCTCATAGACGCAGGGCTCGTACACAAGGTAGAGCGAACTAGAGATGTCAAAGTGCCTTTGAAATTCTATGCCGACATAGACGCATTCAAGCTATATTTGCTAGATATAGGTCTCTTAGGAGCACTTACACAGACCCCATCCGACCAGATTCTCATAGGCGACAACGTATTCAGCGAATACAAGGGAGCATTCACCGAGAACTTTGTCCTCCAACAACTGAAAACACTGGTCAATCTACCTATATATTATTATAGCAAGGACAATTCCACCCAAGAAGTAGACTTCATAGCCCAGGCTGGCAGCAAAATATTGCCAATAGAGGTAAAGGCAGAAGATAATGTAAAAGCCAAGTCATTAGCAGCATTCATAACCCACGATTTCGCTTCCTATCACCTGAAAGGCATCCGCTTCTCCATGTTAGGCTTCAGAGAGCAAGACTGGATGGAAAACGTTCCCCTCTATGCAGCCAGAGCCTATGTGAAAGATAAGCTAGATTAGCCTAATACATCGAGAGCAAGTACATCCTCTGTCCACAAATTATGCAACCAAATGAAATACTTTAAAAGTGCGTTTTCGTGCCATTTTAAGTAAAAAGGTCGGTCGTGTCTTCACGACACAACCGACCTATCACGACTAACATCATTTCGGTTAATCTGTATATGATAAAACCTAAACTAATGTTTCTTTATATTAGATGGCGTGAGCCATAGGATAGGCTCACACCACAAATATTACTTAGCATCATTCCAGTACTCAGGAGCACCGAGACCAGCAGCGAAGCCACCATAGGTGTGCTTGCGGTAGTAGTCCTTGTCCCAAAGACCGGTAGGAGCACCAGCACGCCATCCGCTGTTAGCAGGAGAGTCAGTAGGACACCACTGACAGATACCCCACTGCTGAGCCTCAGGGATGATTTCGAAGTACTTCTTGATGACGAACTCATAAAGCTCACGCATCTGCTTGTGCTGCTCCTCAGTCATATCGTTGGTGTTTACACTCTTGCCAGTTTCATCAACGTATGCCATATCCAACTCAGAGATACGAACCAACTTGCCAGACTCAGCCATCAACTTCAACATGTTGACAATAGCATTCTTCTTTGACTCCTGAGTCTGAGGATTACCATAGCAAGAGATGTGCATCTGGCTACCGATACCATCAATCTTGGTAACACCATCAGCCTCCCAATCCTTGATCCACTGAATCAAGCTCTTGAGCTTGCCATTGTTGTCCCAATCGCTCTCCAAATTGTAATCATTGATGAAGAGTTTGAGTTCCTCTGGGTTGCCACCATTTTCCTCAAAATGCTTGCGAGCAGAAGCTACTGCTGTGCGAACATAGTCGAGGTCGCCTAGGTAATCCTGCCAGTAGAAGCTGTTAGGAATATCAGCTTCTAGGGCTGTACCACGAGTTGCAGACTGAAGGTCATACTTACCGTCACCGTCCTTGTCCGCTCCAGAAAGAGCCTCGTTGACAACATCCCAAGCCTTTACCTTGCCTTCTGTTGCCTCCATCATACCAGCAATCCACTTGTCCAAGGCAGTAGTCAGAACTTCCTTCTTTTCCTTGTCTGTCAAAGGAATGCCACTACCAATCTTCTCACACTTGAAGGTAGGACCCTGCCAGTTGCTGCCCCAACCTGCGGTTGCATTCTGGGCGAAGTCACCATTTTCTACAAGATTGTCCTCAGTGCCTTCTTTAACGAGAGTAATATCATCCATGCTTACGCTCTCGCCATCTTTCAAGTTACCGAAGCAGAACTGCAACAGATCATGAGTAAACTGAGCCTCAAACTCCCATGTAAGAGTAGTCCATTTGGTAGAGATTTCTTTGTCCTCACAATACTGGACATCATTACTGCCACCCCACTGGTTCTTGTTAGGGCTGGCGTTCCAGATAGGCCAGAAAGCAAACTTGGTCTTAGAAGTAGACTTCACCTTCATGGTTAGCACATACTTAGCACCCTGTACCAAAGGCTTAGCCAGTTTGTAAGTAGCCTGATGATCCCAAAGGTTAGCACCATCCTTAGTAGTAGTATACTTGATGCAGAAATTACCTCCAGCACTAGCTCCAGAACCTTGCTTGATAGCATAAGCAGGACCCTGCCAGTTGTTGCCCCAAGCAGAGATGTCATCTGTAGCGAAATCACCGTTGGCTACCAAATTAGCATCAGAACCATCCTTAACAAGTTTGATATCATCAAAGTCAATGGTGCCACCCAACTTACCGAAGCAGAACTGCAACATATCATGAGTAAACAAAGCATCAAACTTCCAAGTAAGAGTAGCCCATTCAGTAGTAGCTTTTTGAGCCTCGCAATACTGAACGTCATTACTACCACCCCACTGGTTCTTGTTAGGACTAGCATTCCAAATAGGCCAGAATGCGAGGTCGCAATCAGCAGAAGCCTTCACTTTCATAGTAAGCGTATAACTAGCTCCCTTTTCCAATGGTTCAGAAAGTTTAAAGTTGGCTTGGTTATCCCACAAATTGGCTCCAGCTGCTGCCGTTGTGTAGCGAATATACTTGTTATCACCACCAGGAACCTCTGGAGCAGGTCTATCTGCGATCAAACCATTCAGATACTTCAAAGGCTGCTGTGAATGCCATGCCAAAGTATGTCCATACACGGAGAGACCTGCATCAGTGGCATTATTCACGTATGTGCTGACTTTTTCGAAATCCATGCTTCCATCATCAGCCACACAAGAAGCCATCTTCATGGCATTACCTGCCACGGTCTCATTGAAGTTGCTATTGGTCAAAGCATATACTAACTCTTGTTTGTTATACTCATCAACCGTAGTTCCAATACCGAGATGGAAGTTTGGCTTGTCAGCAATGTAATCCTTGAGAGCATCATACTTTTCCAAATAGCCATATTCAGCCAACTTGTCAGGACGCACAGTCTCGAAGTTCTGGTCGAAGTGGTCTGCACATGAGGCCAAAAGCATGGCCCCAAATGCAGATACTATGATTTGTTTTTTCATAACTTATACGATAATTAATTATTATAGGTAAATGAGAATTCCTCCTTGGTTACTCCACTACGCCACCAAACGAGTTTCTCGTTGAGATTCTTCTTTACGCCACCGGCGAAAGTAATCTCAGCATTCAGCTCCATCAAGTCACGATTCTTGTTGTTCCAAGACAACAAAGCATCGTCAGCCCATGAACCAGAACCCGTAGCAGTAACACCATCTGTCAATGAAGTGATGGTACACTTCTCATTGGCATCGAATGTAAGCAAGAGGTCAGCCTTCAAGATTTTGTCACCTTCCTGGAACTCTACAGAATAAACAGAGCTGTTCAAGCTGCGAGTGGTAATCTGAACTTGTGAAGCCTTCTCGATGTTGTCAGTGCTTGTATTATGATTGGTCAACCACCAGCCACTATACTTGTTCTGGAACTTCACACAATACATCACATAATCCAGAGGAGCTTTCTCCCAAACAGAAGCATTGGTACGAGAGCCTTCTCTTCCCTCCTTCAAAGTACCGGTAGCGATTCTATCGAAACCTGTCTGATTCTGCATGACCAAAGGAATCACGTATGTATTCTTGACAGCTTCAGGATCATTGAAGAAAGCATCTGTAAGCTGTACCTCTGTACCGCCCCACATACCACCATTGAAATTGAAAGTAGTGGTTGCGAGCTGATAATACTCAGCAGGCATAGCCTTCACAGGAGTTCCATCGGCAAATGTCAAGTGATCACACAAGCTGTTGTCAACGGCAACATTAACCGCAGCTTTTCTGCCATTGTATGAGCCTCCGAAGGTAGCCAAGATTTTGCACTTGTGCGCCTTGTCCAATGTTGTATCGTACTCATCATCACCCAGCACGATAGTTCTTACTGGTGACTGATAAGCAAAGTAAGCTGTAGTTCCGCCCTCGTAATCATCGAAAGACTGGTCTCCATTCTCACATGCGGTGAAAGAAGCCATCAGTCCCAAGAGGACAGCTACCATTTTGATATAACGTTTCATAATCATTAGTCGTTTTTATATTAGTCGTTTATTATTTCCATCCCTCGTTCTGCTTGAGATTGCTATACTTCAAAATCTCAGAGTAAGGAATAGGACCATAGAACATATAGTCATCATACTTACGCTCCTCTGCATCGAAGGTCTTATAGACGAAAGCACCAGTTGCCTCGTCTGTTGTGATGTTGATACCCTTGGCAGCCTCATTGAGATTAGCCTTCCAGCGACGCAAGTCCCAGAAACGATGATTCTCGAAGCAGAGTTCCAGGCGACGCTCATTGCGAATCAACTCACGCATTTTCTCCTTGCTCTGTGCGCACTCTTCCAAGTATGGGTCTTCACCAAACTCACCAATGCCTGCACGCTCACGGATAGCCTTGATGACATCGTAAGCAGAATAGTTGGCTCCACCTACATTAGCCTTTGGTCCCTGAGCCTCATTGGCAGCCTCTGCATAGTCAAGCAAAATCTCGGTAGAACGAATGCGAGCGTTCAAGTGCTTCTGCTTGGTGGTTGAGTTAGGGTTGAGGTTGATGTCTGAGCGGAGCAACTTACGGAGATAGTAACCCGTCTTGGTTGACTTACCATTCTCCTTGTTCAGACCATCAGTGGTCTTAGAGTCAGCTGCTGAGTTAACCACACCATCAGTAGACCCCATCTTATCGCCATTTACCAGGATGTAAGCCTTCAAACGAGGGTCACGGTTGGCGAATGGATCATTGGCATTATACTCAGAGTTGGCATCAGAGATAGGATAACCATTAGCCATAGGGAAAGCATCCACTAAGTTCTGGGTTGGGTTGATACGACCCTTACCATAGAGAGAAGGAGGATAGTTGTCGCCTTCCAATGAGTTGTTCTCGTCAATGGCACCACGCCAAATAATCTCCTTAGGATTATCTGTAGTAGCACCCAACTTATCGATTACGCTCTTATTGTTGAACCACTTCCATCCATCAGGGTCACAAGCTGTCAAGCCACCAAACTTATTCAAACAGTCAGCAGCAAGCTTGGCTGCATCCTCGTATGTGAAAGTCCCAGCAGAAGCGTAGGCTGGAGAAGCAGCCATGATGGCAACCTGAGCCTTGAAGGCAGAGATGATTCTGCCATCAATCTTACCACGATGGATAGAACCAAAGGCACGGTTATACTCTGCATTAGAAGCACCTTCCTGTGCATACTTGGCAGGAACCTTGTCCTCATCCACATCACCATACTGCTCTGGGAGATACTTCAAAGCCTCGTCAAAGTCGGAAATAATCTGGTCGATGCACTCCTTGAAGGTATTACGAGGCAGATTGAAATCAGATGAAGAAGTCTCTGATGCGAGATGGAGAGGCACACCCATCAACTGTCCATCTACCATTCCGGCATGTGCACGGAGCAGGTAGAAGAGGTGCAAGCCACGCAGTGCATAGGCATTGCCCTTATAGTTGTCGGCATACATCTTATTGAGCACCTTACTAGAGTAAGACCACTCCACCTTATCACAGTTCTCCAACATCAAGTTACAGTACTGGATGGCGTGATAACGACCATCCCACTGTGATACAGGGTTCATATTTGCAGCCCAAGAACCTGTAGCCATCTTTCTGTAATTGAAGAGGTCGCCAGAGTTGTCGTTGGTGACAGCATCATCGGTAGCCACATCGGTAGATGGAGTAGTGCTATATGGCAAAGCCAAGTAAGCATTGTCAAGAATGCCACGAGCAAACTGTGGATCCTTGTACATCTGGCTGATATCTTGGTTATTTTCCAAGGCAGGTTCAAACAAGTCATCACAAGATGTGAGTGAGATTGCGACTGCACTTATCAATAATAATCTTGATAATTTCATAATTTTATTCTTTTTATAAATCTTAGAATGATACCTTAGCACCGATGCTATAGAAGCGATTCAAAGGTGCTGCACCTGAATTGTTAACATTCATCTCCAGTATCTTGCGCTCCTTGGCGATGGTCAGCAAGCTGTTACCATTTACAAAGAGTTGGAGACCACGAACGAAGCTCTTCATGAACATTGACTTAGGGAAGTCGTATGTAAGCTGTACCTTCTGCAGGTCGAAGCGGTCTGTAGAGTACATCCAGAAGTCTGATGTCTGGTAGTTGTTTGTACCAGCCTCTGTTGTCAGACGTGGATAGGTAGCAGTAGCTGCTGTCTCTGGAGTCCATCTGCCACGCATTTCTGCTGTGTACTTAGCGTCACCGCCCACCCAGTAGTAGGTAGAGTTCTTCACTGCCTTGGCACCGAAGTTGCCTGTACCGAGCAAGAAGAGCGTGAAGTTCTTGTACTTCAATGTTACGTTGATACCGAGTGTGGTAGGAGTACCATACCAGCCTCCCTTGCCCAAGTAAACTTGGTCCTTGCTATCGATAACGTTATCACCATTCTGGTCCTTGTACTTCAAGTCACCAGGACGGATGGTACCACCGATAATCTGCTTAGGAGAATTTGCGATATCGTCATCATCCTTGAAGAAGCCTTCGCACTCATAACCCCAGATGGCATCCAGAGGTTGTCCCTGACGATACTGATAAGCATCAGCATACTGTGAGTCATCACGCTTGGTTGCCTTGGTGGTGTAGTAAGTCAAGTTAGCACCGACACCAACACCAAACTCGCCAATCTGCTTCTTGTAGTTCACACCCAAGTCAAAACCTGTACGCTTATCCTCATTGTAGTTCATATATGGTACGAATGAAGACTCTGGATAATAGCTAAACAAATAGCTTGGCATCTGATTGCGAGCCTGGATGATACCATTGGTCAGTTTAGAGAGGAAGTAAGATGCATCAAAACTCAAAGACTTATCGAGCACCTCTGCATGCAGATTGACCGAGAATTCCTTGCGATGCAAGTAGTTGAAGTCATCATTTCCACCTCGCTTAGCCTGAACTGCTGGATGGCCAGAACCACCATTCCAGTCCCACCAGCCACCATTCTGATAGGTGCCCAAGTACATGTAGTAATTATCAATACCCAGGTCGGTCTTCATATCGGTGTAGCTTGCGCTGAGTGTCAAGTCATCGAAGAAAGAATTCTCCATGAACTTCTCCTTAGACAAGCGCCAACCCAATGTAGCGGATGGAGACAAGCCCAAACGCTTGGCAGAAGGCAACTTGGCTGACCATGGTGTAGCCAACGCAAAGTCGGCATAGTACTTATGGTCGTAGTTGTAAGAGAGCTGCAAGCCCATGTTGGCATTGCTGGTCTTATGATACTCACCCGACTTAGTCTGCTGATAACCATTAGCCACCAACATAGCACTTACATTGTGCACATCATTGAAGGTGCGGTCGTAATCGAAGTGAGCATTGAAAGCGATAGTCTGATTATCGGCAGAGCCAGAGATGTTCTGCACACCCGACTTTTTATCCACTGTACCATTGTTGTTAAGACCTACGATAACATCCTTGCCATTATAGTTAGCCCATGTTGGCTGGAATGTAGCGTAAGTATTATTAAATGATGTGGTGTAGAGCGTAGCATAGTCGATAGCCACCATGGTGTGGAAGCTCAAGCCCTTGAGTACAGAAGAAAGGTCGAAATTAAGACCTACATCAAACTGGAACTGACGGCTATGATATACATTGGTACCAGAAGCATAGATATCACCAAAGACATTGCTCTGGTCCAAGTTGGTTCCACCCAAGAAATACTTGCCATCAATGAGGTTGCTTGTAGCACCGATCATGGTCAAGGCAGACTTGGCATTCGGATCTATCATATCGACAGGAATCAGCGGAGCCACACGGTTAGGACGGAAGGTACGAGCCAACTCCCAATACTTATAACTATTGTTGGCAGACTTAGAGCTATAATAGGTAGCATTGGCATTGACGTATGCACTGATGGTTTTGCTCAACTCGATGTCCACGTTACCTCTCACGTTAAAGCGATCGGTATAGTCATTCTTAGCCTCACCAAAGTTCAAGTTGTCGCCTGCACGGTTATAACTGATATTGGCATAGAAGCGCGCACGCTGGTTACCACCTTCTATCTCTGCAGACACCTCAGAGCGATTGAAAGCCTTCTTGATATAATCAGAAGAATAGAAATCTACGCTAGGGTAGCGATAAGGGTTCTGACCAGAAGCATAATTATAGATGCTCTCTGGGCTGTATGGCAAGTTGTTTGGATTACCTCCATCGTTGAGGAAAGCCTCGTTGTAAAGGCTCATGTACTCGGCAGAACCGAGATACTCAGGATAAGCCTTAGCCACATTCCAACCCGTATTGGCATTCACCTTTACCTTCAAGCCATCGCTTACTCGACCACGCTTGGTGGTAATCATGATTACACCATTGGCAGCACGGCTGCCATAAAGCACAGAAGCCTGTGCACCCTTGAGGAAAGAGATGCTCTCTATCTCGGCAGGGGTTACGTTGCTTGCCTCACGTGGCACACCATCAATGAGGACAAGTGCGTTAGAATATCCCCACATGCCGTTGCCATTGTAACCTGACACATAGCCTTGCATATTGTCAAGGCTATAGGTATTATAGTTTTTCTCTGTCAATTCTCTGACATCGACGGTGCTGACACCACCAAGCACGTCACTCTTCTGAGCCTTCTTAAAGGCTACGTTGACCATTGCGCTGTCAGCAGTCTCCTGTGCAGTTGCTGGCAACTGGGCAAGTAGAGCCGTCACTACTGTCAAGGCAGAGTATATTGTTTTCTTATTACTTTTCATATATGATATGATTATTTCGAAGTTTATGTTTTAGAAAAACACTAAGCTGACGAATTACCATCCTGGATTCTGTCCGAACTCTGGATACAAGTAGACATCGTCTTCCTTGAGTGGCAAGAGATAATGCTTCTCTGTGAAATCACGAGTTACGATGGTCTTCTCACTCCATCCTGTTACCTCAGCGTCACGTGGGTCGTTCTTGGTGAAGTCATAATCGCCTACACGCTTAAACTCCTGTGAAGTCTTGATGTTGTAAGGATATTCGGTAAGGAGCAACCAACGCTGCAAGTCGTTCCAACGGAAGCCCTCGAAAGCCAGCTCAACGGCACGCTCACGACGAACCTCGTCCATAAACTTATGCTGATCAGCAGCAAATTTAGCAGCCACATGACCTGCCTCTACACGATCACGAAGTACATTGATGGCATCTTCTGCTGTCAGATTACATTTGCTGCTCTTATAGGTTGCACCCTGAGCGGCTGCACCAGCCTCAGCATACATCAAGTAGATGTCGGCAAGACGCATATAAGGCAAATCGCACTGCAAAGCACCACCCCAGTTGTACATACCATCATATTTGTTAGCCTGATGAGGAACCAACTTCTGGCAGTAATAACCAGTACGGCAACCATTAGCAGAAGAACTGCGCAAATTACTGCCAGAATACATCTGAACATACTTGAACTGATAATCAGGATCCTCCTTGGCAATCGTTGTATTGATGTATTGGAATCCATCAAACACGATGTCGTGATAGAAACGTGGATCACGATTCTTGAACGGATGCTTTGGATCGAAACCAGACTCTGGGTCATCCAATGGAAGACCATTTGCCATACCATAATAATTAACATAGTTGGCGGTAGGCTGATGAATCAAAGCATCATGCTCCACAATACCATTCATCTTGATACCCCAAAGCTTGGTAAAGTTCCAGTTAGAACCATTCGCACCAATATAAGGAGCACGCAGGATGGCCTCGGTAGAACCAGGCTGTTTCCAACCCTGTCCTGTTGTACGGAAGATGTCAGAGAAGTTGGAAGAAGAACCATCGGCAGCCTCATGATCATAAATATTAGAATATTTATACTCAGCCAAAGCATAAGGAGTCTTTCCTGAGTTTACCTCAGAAAGAGCCTCACCCAAAGCATCGGCAGCCTGAGCAGCCAACTCTACATTATACTTATAGGTATCGCCATTCTTAGAAGCACCTAACTCTGCACCAAGGTTATTCAATGGAGAAGCAGCCCAAAGAAGCACCTTGCCCATATAGCCTAAGGCACAAACCTTGGTGATGCGAAGGTCGTTTTTGCCTAATGTTTTCTTACCAGTTGTGGTCTTATCCCAATCGTTTGGCAGAAGATCGGCTGCAGCTCTAAAGTCTTCAGCACATCTCTTAGCACACTCTTGGAAAGAGAGACGAGGCAATGTCAATGTCTGGCTACCATCCAATACGGTATCTACGTATGGCATACCACCAAAGAATTCCATCATCTCCTCATGCCACCAAGCACGGAAGAAGAGCAATTGACCCTTGATGATGTTCTTCTCTTCCTGAGTACAGTCTGTCATCTTGTCCAGATTCGCAAGACCTAGATTACACTTACGAATGCAATACCATGCATGCTCCAAAGAATGTGCAAACTTGTTGGTAGAAGTTGGGTCTAGAAAGGTACCTGGATCACCACTCTTTGGTCGGAACAAGAAACTCTGGTTATTGGTGTACCAGTTACGATAGTCTCCCAAATCAAAATGGGCTGTTACATGGCTATCACCCAAACCTGTATTCATAATTTCATCTTCACCCCAGTTAAAAGTAGTACACCATCCGTTTGACTCCTTGTTAGGGATACAGTTGTACATTTCCTCTACATAACCCTGGAAATTGGTGAAGTTCTTGAACGCCTGGTCAGCACTCACGGTAGAATCAGGACTCTTGTCCAGATAATCTGTACAAGAAGCGAATCCACCCATGAGACTCAGCGCACAAAAAAGTTTTACTATATTTTGTTTCATTTTATTTATGCTTGTTTAAATATTAAACTTGACACCGAAGTTCACACGCTTCATGGTAGGATAAGCACCATAGGCACCACCATTACTTGAGAAGTTTGACTCACGGTCGTCTGGCAGTCTGGTCCAAAGCCAGAGGTTGTTACCACTTACATAGACCTTGAGATTGTTCAGACCCAGTTTTTTGATCCATCCACCATTCCATGTATAAGCAATCTCCACGTTCTTCAGACGAATATATGAACCATCACAGAGATACTGTGTGCCATAGTAAGCCGAATTGCTCATTGGCTTGGAATTATAGCGAGGTGTTAACACATCTGCATTAATGTGATCATCGCTCCACCATGTACCTTGGTTGTAAACGTTAGCCAACATAGGATCAACAAGGCTGATCATCGTTACATCACGAGTTACATTGGTTACACCATAGAACTGTGCGAAACAACTGAAGCCCTTATACTCGAAACCGATAGTGGCATTGTATGTATTCTGTGGACTGCTTGTATAGCCGTAAGGCACAATATCGTTCACATTATCTACCTTACCATCTCCATTGAAGTCTACGATATAGTAGTCACCTGGAAGGCGATTGCCATCATTTGAATCCATCTTTGGTGAGCCATAGAGTTCATCATAGTTCTGGATGAAACCCTTGTCCAGATAAGTATAGGTCTGACCGATAGAGTGACCTGCCTGCTTGCGATAAGAAGGAAGCAATGCTGCATCATCCTTAATCTTGATCTCATTGGTAGCATGGGTCATGTTGAAGTTAGCCCAAAGACGCATCTGGTTGGCAAATACCTTATTGAACTTCACTTCTAACTCATAACCACTGGTAGTCACCTTACCCAAGTTGGCAGCTGGAGCTGTCTGACCAAAATAAGATGGCATAGAGCGAGAATTGCCTAAAACCAAAATGTCGGTACGAGTATCATGGAAGAAATCCACGGCACCAGTAATCAAGCCGCCCAAGAAGCCATAGTCAAGACCGAAGTTTACCTTCTTCACTTTCTCCCAGTGTACATTAGGATTACCTACGGATGACTCACGGTACCAAGTATAGATAGACTCCTTGTCACTATCTGTGTTACCCATAAAGGTCTTGCCACCGTATGCCCACTGGCTCATATAGAGGAAGCGGTCGCCTACGTTGTCATCACCTATCTCACCGTATGAAGCACGAAGCTTCATCATATCCACAATCTTATGCTCACGAAGATACTTCATGAATGGTTCCTCTGAGATCATCCATCCCAGCGCACCAGAACTGAAGAATGCGAATCGGTTGTCGGAAGAGAACTTCTCAGAACCATTGTAAGCACCATTGTACTCGAAGAAGTAACGAGAGTTCCAATCGTATGTGGTACGGAACACCCAGTCCTCACGATAAGAAGGAATCATAGGTCCCGTAGCATACTCCTGACGTCCGAAAAGACCCATGGCAGAAATACTGTGTTTGCCAAATGTGCGAGCCCAGTTGAGCTGAGCCTGATAGTTGAGGTTGCGCTGAGTAGCCCAGTTGTTAACCTCACCACCTTTGGTGGTCCACTTGTTACCTACCGTATAATCGAACTTATCATAATCCTCGTATGCTTTCTTATAAGATACAGCACCGGTCTCTGGATCAATCCATTTGAGCTGTGGATCATGGTTCATATCATCGATACCACGATTCTTCTCAACAAAGGTATTGTCCCAAGAAATCATACCACGAGCAGAAAGTCCCTTGGTAATGAAGTCAAGTTTCTGCTCCAACACGAAGTCGGTAGTGATACGAGTGGTCGTAGAATTCATCGTACCGCCAAGAGCCACCTGCTGAGCAGAGTTAGTTACATTAGTAGAACCTGGCAAATATCCCCAAGATCCATCGCTGTATCTTGGCAAGAAAGCATCTGGAGAGATATTATAGGCTCCAGACCACTGCTGGCTGACTTGCCAATCGCTATAGCCGTCGCTACTATTTACCCAAGGAGCCTTGCGCACACCATTGGAACCAGCGAGGTTAACCTTGAACACCGTAGACTTGGTGATGCTAAAGTCGAGGTTAGAACGAACGTTCACACGATTGTAGCTATAACCTGTGTTATAATTACGTCCATTACCGAAATCCCTGTAAAGGTCACCCTCTGACACAAAGTCAACACCAGCGAAATACTTCACAAACTTGGTACCACCTGCTACATTGACATTGGCATTGTAAGACATTGTATAGTCCTTGAACAAATACTTCTGCCAATCCACATTAGGATAACGCTCCTGCTGCTCCAAGGTAGCCTGGTTGCGATAGTTCTCGATGAAGCTCATTGGTTTCATCTTGTCAAAACTACCAGGAGAGATGTTCAACTCATGCTCGATGGCTGTATTTCTAGCTCTCAGCGCATCGTATGAATCATATTTATCAGGGAGCTTAGAAGGAATCTTCATCACGGCATTGGCAGTAACACTAATCTGCGCCTTACCTTCGGAACCACGTTTGGTAGTAATCAAGATAACACCATTGGCACCCTTCACACCATAAACGGCAGTGGCAGATGCATCCTTCAATACAGAGATAGTGGCAACAGACTGCATATCCACGCTCGACATAGGACGCTCGATACCATCCACGAGGACGAGAGGAGAAGAGTTGTTCCAAGAAGAAGTACCACGAATCACAATCTGTGGTTCCTCCTCACCCGGCATACCGCTAGATGCAGTAGTAACAACACCCGGAAGGTTACCTGTCAGGGCTGCACCGATGTCGCTGATACCGGCGGCACGCTCCAACACCTTACCTGTAGTCTGGGTAATGGCACCCACCACAGAAGCTTTCTTCTGCTGACCATAACCAACGACTACCACTTCGCCGATGGCGTTGTCATCTTCGAGGGTAAGTTTGAACTCTCTCTTCTTACCAATCTTTACTTCCTTGGTCTTCATACCTACGTATGTAAATACGAGGGTAGAATTCTCTGAAGGAACACTGATGCTGAAATTACCATCTAAGTCGGTGACAGCACCGACACCGGCATTTCCCTTTACCTTTACAGTGGCACCTATCAGAGGCTCACCTGTACCGTCAACAAGATTACCCTTGACCTGGATCTTCTGCGCCTGAGCATTCAGGCTACAGAAAGCTCCCACCAAGCATAAGGCTGCTGTCCGTTTCATTGTTAAGACTTGTTCAATCATGTTCTATTCATTTTTGATTTATGCTTAATATTTTATGTTCACGTTATTTTTTCAGTTTCACGGGTGCAAAGATACTTATTTCAGTTCAGATGCACTTTGTCTCTTGTAACAGATACTTTGCCGTTAATAACATACTTTGTAAGAACGGGCTTTTCCGTCCTTTAACAATTGTTTTACTACATAAATACCTTTTTCAGGTTTATTCACTTTTACACCAGCTATATTATAATAATAGGTGGCGACAACCTCAGCATCGTTCACTTTCTGCTCAATTCCCGTATCCGTCTGTTTCATGTACCATTCCTTGTACCAGTTCATGCAGGCATAGCCGCAGCACTCTTCAAAGAGATTGTGCTTCTTGGCATTCTGGAAGCCCGGAATCACCTTGCCCGTCTTCAGATACTCGTCTATGTCGTAATACTCCTGCGGATGGGTGATGGTCATACCGATGTTGCCGAAATGGTCGTGAACTGCCTTCCATGCCATTCCCCATTTCGAGGTGGATGCCGTTGCCCAGCTGCCCAGGTTAGGCTGAGTCCACTGGCCCCATTCGTTGTAGTGGCCTTCGTTCGCCTTGTCAGGGTCTTCCGGACTCCAGTCTATCTCCGTTACCATGATAGGCTTTGTCTCTACCATCGGCACCTGACTCTTGAAGTTGCGGATAAAGGTATCGTGATTGCAATTCTTGTCGGTCATGTTGCCATACCAGCCGGAATATACATGTACGGCATACGAGAAATTATCCTCGCTGTCGGTGATAGGATGCTTGGCGTAATTCTGATACTGGCTCTGATAGCCCGCACCCGGCACCCAGATGATTCCCTTGAAGCCCTGCGCGCGAATCTCGTCAACCACCGGCTGGAAGTAATCATGCAGTGCTTTATCCGAATTAGAGCCATCACTCAGATGAACCCTCACCGGCTCGTTGGCAAGTTCGATAGAGATAATACCCGAATTCTGCCGGATATACTCATCGGCAGCAAAGGCCTTCCACACTGCCTTCAGGTAGCGGTTGTACTTATCGCCTACACTAATGTCCTGAGGACAGACTCCCGGTGGACGAACGATGACATAAAGCCCATGAGCAATGGCATCCTTGATCAATGGGATATAAAGTTTCTGGAGATAGAGGCGATAGCGCGCCATTTTGAATGCCGAGATATCAGCCTCGTTCTCTGCCTTCTTCGTAGGATCGTTGGTCCAGCAAGGATCCATGTGCAGACGGAACACAGTGCAGTAAGCGCCCTGCTCCTTGTCGGTGATGGCAGCAAACTGCTTGGAGAAATATTCCAGGCAAGGCTTGATGTCGGCTTCCGAATAGTCAGCCTTCCACTGTTGCCATCGCCAGCCGTTGAAGTAGCGGTTGGGGGTATCCATCACACCATGCAGCACCACGGTCTTGCCGTTGGCATCAACCAGATTCTTGCCTTCTACACGCAGAGCCGGCAAATTTCCGTCAGTCGTCTGGGCTGGATTGGCAGCCGCATTCCCCACCATTGCAAACATCGCAAGAGCCAGGGACATGAAAAATTTCGTTCTGTTCATGTTATCTTATTTTTAGATTTTATCACTTTTCCAAATTGTCAATTAATTGTTAAGCCCGAAAAACAATCTTAGTTACCTTTAAAGAGAATGGCGCGTATCCCTACGCACCATTCCTAGAAAACCAATTAATCATGATCTTTTCAATCATAATATGTTCATTTAAAATTGAACTCAAATGCTATAAACCTATATTAAACTAACTAAAACCATTCTAACTAAAATCATTCAAAAAACTGCTGTTTCGCATATTTCACAATAAACCTAACCTAATGCCAATGCAAAATTGGCTCTGTTTGACGGGGCAAAGGTATGAAAAAATCGGGAAACAGGCTTTATCCTGCGTAACCGATAGTTTATGAGGAGTTTAGTCGTGTAACATATACTTTCCGTCATGTAACATCAACCGATAATGAACGCCAAAAGGCATATTATTTGTTTCCTGTAATCAAAAAAAGAAAGAATTATTGGGATATTCCAACTAAAAATCGTACTTTTGCAACCAAAAAATAACACTCTAAATATAAACAAGAAACATGAAAACTATAAACCAATTAATCATCACGATGATGATTTGCCTCTTCTCCATCCAGGCATGGGCACAGAGCGGCAAACTCTTTAACACAGACAATCAGCTCTCGAGTAACTTCGCCACGCAGGTGTTCCAGGACAAGAGCGGATTCATCTGGATAGCCACCCGCAACGGTTTGAACACCTACGATGGTTACCACATCACCGTAATAAAGAAGGATATGTCAAATTTTTTAGGTCTCAACAGCAACTACATCAATAGCATTGCTCAAGACGAGAAGGAACATATCCTGCTAGGTACCAACAACTCTCTATTGGAATTTACGGGAAGCGAATTCCTAAAAATCCCTATGCTCGATTCCAAAGGCGGAGAACTCGCCACCTACGTAAAGCAGGTATATCCCCTGAAGAATAAAGACGTAGCCGTGGCTACATCCGGTTATGGCATCATGCTCAAAAAGCAGGATGAACAAAAATGCCATGCCATGAAGGGAGAGGTGGAAAAACTGAAATATATCCTCAAACTCCTGGAAGACAAACGGGGCAGACTCTGGATCATCACCGAAGACGGAAAACTCTACCGCAAGGAAACTAACGGCAGAGTCACCTCCCACTTTTCCGGTACCGAAGGCGTGGGCGCACAGGATATCCTGCAGGATGCCCTGGGCAACATCTATCTCGCCAGCAAGAACCAGGGCGTATATCTGCTCAGGGCAGGAAGCAACGCCTTTACCCGAATCAGCAACATCGGAAACCTGCCCATCGAGAACATCTATATCAGCCGCAACAACAAACTCTATATCGGCTGCGACGGACTGGGCATCTATGTATATGACCCTCAGACCGGATTCCTGCAGGATAACCCGCTCTTCAGCCGACTGGTGAACCTGGCAAAAAGCAAGATAACCAGCATCATAGAAGACAACCAGGGCAACATCTGGGTGAGCATGCTGCAGAAAGGCGTGTTCATGCAGCGCAACATACAGAACGACTTCAACTATATGGGCTTCCGCCTGGGCAACCGCAACGTGATTGGCGAAAACTGCGTTACCAGCCTCAGCATCAACCAGGGCAACCAGGTGTGGGTGGGTACCGACAAGGATGGCCTATACCTATTTAATATAGCAACCCGCAGCGTAGAGGGACATTTCCTGAACCAGAACACCGTGCTCACCCTCTGTAAGGACCAACAGGGCAGGACCTGGGTGGGAACCTATACCGACGGTCTGGGCTATATGGATGCAGCCGGAAGCTTCCACCCCGTTGATTTGGGCATCAGCAAGTCGGTGGGCATCTTCGATATCAAGCAAGACCCACAGGGCAACATCTGGATAGCCACCATGGGCGAAGGTCTCTTCTGCCTGCAGAAAGACGGAAGCCGAAGGAACTACAAGGCTAAATATGGTGCAGATAACAACATCAAGGTCAACAGCCTGCCCAACGATTACCTCATCAAGATGGCCTTATCAAAGGATGGCAGCCACGTGTATATAGCCACCTCTGTGGGACTGGCGTGCCTCGACCGCAAGCGAAACAGCTGGGTTTCCACCTTCAAGGGCATCAACTGCCTGAACAAAAACAGTTTTTCGCACTGCGTGTTTGTAGATAGCAAAGACCACGTATGGTATGGCACCGAGGATGGAGCCTTCTGCTTCGACTTCAGGAAAGGCATCAAGCCAAAACTGTATACCACAGCCAACGGACTCACCGACAACTGCGTGGCAAGCATTACCGAGGACTACCAGGGCAATATATGGTTAGGAACCATCAAGGGACTCAACAAACTGGCTCTCAAGAGCGGAACAATCACCAAGTTCTATGCCGAAAGCGGACTGCAGAGCAACGAGTTCAGCGACGCTTCCGTATGCACCACACAGGATGGAAAAACCATCCTGATGGGCGGTTCGGGCGGACTCAACTGGTTCCAGGCAGACCAAGTAAGACAGCACCCATGGCAGGCAAAGGTAGTTATCTCGGGTTTCATCTTGAACAACAAGATGGTGACTCCGGGCATGAAGTCGGGCAGCTATACCATCACGGACAACTGGTCAACCTTGTCCCGTGATTTCCAGCTTTCTCACGAAGACAACACCTTTACCCTGCAGCTCTCTACCCTCACCTATAATGATGTGGAGCAGATAAGCTATGTGTACAGCATCAACGGCGATGCCTGGCGCACCGTGCCAGCCGGACAGAACGAACTTGCCTTCTCTCACATGGCTCCAGGCAGATACAAATACCGCATCAAGGCCATCTGCAACGGCTACGAAACACCGGTGAAGGAGTTCACCATCACCATTCACCCAGCCTGGTATGCCAGCATCTGGGCAAAGCTCTTCTATCTGCTGCTTCTCATAGCAGCCATCATGCTCTACCTGCGCCACCGCAAGCACCAGATGGAAGACCAGCTCATCCTGCAGCAGCACATCCACGCCGAAGAGATGGGCGAGGCGAAGATCAAGTTCTTCATGAACATCAGTCATGAAATCCGTACGCCGCTCACGCTCATCATCACGCCGCTGCTCTCGCTCATCAAGGAAGACAAGGAGCCTCACCGTCAGGGCATCTACGAGATTATCCGAAAGAACTCGGAACGTATCCTCCACCTCATCAACCAGATGATGGACCTGAGAAAGATAGACAAGGGACAGATGATGATGCGCATGTGCCAGACCGATATGGTGGCGTTCATCAACGAGGAATACGAACTCTTCAAGCAGCAGGCTCTGGCCAAGAACATCGACTTCGAATATCAGCATGACAGCGAAGAACTGCCCGTATGGATAGACCGAAACAACTTCGACAAGGTGATTATCAACATCCTTTCGAACGCCTTCAAGTTCACCCCTACGGCAGGCCACATCCTCCTCTCGCTCACCCACACCGACCACCATGCCTACATCAGCATCAAGGACAGCGGCATCGGCATCCCGAAGGATAAGCTGGAAACCATCTTCCAGCGCTTCTACCAGAGTCCTTCCGACCCTAACGACCGCAACATAGGCACAGGCATCGGTCTCGACCTCACCCGCTCGCTCGTGGAACTGCACTACGGCTCCATCTCTGCCCGCAACAACGAGGGCGAGAAGGGAAGCAAGTTTGAGCACGGCAGCGAGTTCATCATCCGCATTCCGCTGGGCAAGGACCATCTGAAACCCGAAGAACTCATCGACGAAGAAGAGGTGAAGGAAAAACAGAACCTGGAACTTGCCGAGGTGAAACAGCTGGAACAGGAGGTGAAGGAGACGGAAAATGCCGAAAAATCCGAAAGCGCAGCCATAACAACGGATATGCAGAGCAAGCTGCCAGCCTCAGCAAGGGGAAACAAGGCTGAAATCGTGATTGTGGAAGACGAGGAGGATATCCAGGACTATCTGAAGGCACAGCTCGCCAGCGACTTCAAGATACGCACCTATCCTAACGGCAAGGTGGCACTGAACGAGATTCTGAAGAACAAGCCAGACCTCATCATCAGCGACGTGATGATGCCGGAAATGGACGGAACCACCCTCTGCACCAAGCTGAAGGCAAATATCAATACCAACGATGTGCCTATCATCCTGCTCACCGCCAAGAGCCGAGAAGAAGACCAGCTGGAAGGTTTGCAGACCGGAGCAGATGCCTACATTCTGAAACCATTCAACATGGACATCCTGCGCCGCACCATCATCAACCTGCTCACCATGCGCCGCACGCTGAAAAATAAGTTTACGGGCAAAGAGAGTCAGGAGGAGAAGGTGGAACAAAGGAAGATTCAGACTCCAGATGATGCACTGATGCAGCGCGTGATGGAGGTGATTAACGAGAACATCGGTGATTCCGACCTGAGTGTCGATATGATAGCCCAGAAGGTGGGCATCAGCCGAGTGCACCTGCATCGCAAGATGAAGGAGCTGACCAACCAGACTCCTCACAGCTTCATCCGCAACATCCGACTGCAGCAGGCAGCCAAGTTGCTGAAGGATGGCAAGCAGAGCATCACCGACGTAATGTACATCTGCGGTTTCTCCAATTCGGCAAGCTTCAGCACCATGTTCAAGAATCTCTACGGCTGTTCTCCTAGAGAATACATGCAGAATGCCATAAAGGAGTAGAAACATTTCTAAAAAGGATAGATAAAAATTATATGTAACAATACAGACTGGCTAAGAAACATAGCGAAAAGTTTTGGTTACATTTCAAAAAGAAAGATTATAAAGAAAGCAGTAACTTTGCAGCGGAAAATCCAAAGGCTTATCACCCTCTTGGTTTTCCGCTGCTTTGTTTTTATCAAAAGAACAGAAAATCAGCAGCTTTTGAAATATAATCTTTGAAATATATAATCTTTAAAAATTAACGGACATAATGAAGAAATTAGCAATCTTATCGCTTTCGATGATGCTTGCTGCCGGAGCTCAGGCGCAGAACGCTCAGTTCGACTACTTCAAGTATGCAGGCAACGATGCACGATTCAACGTGCCCATCGACAAGACTCATCAGTATTACAACCCTGTGCTGGCAGGTTTCTATCCTGACCCATCGCTCTGCCGCGTGGGCGACACCTATTATCTGGTGAACTCATCCTTCACCTTCTTCCCAGGTGTGCCTCTCTCTACCAGCAAGGATTTGGTAAACTGGACTCCTGCCGGACATGTGCTCACCCGCCAATCGCAGGTGCCTCTGAAGGGACAGCATGTATCAGGCGGTATCTTCGCACCAGCCATCAGCTATAACAAGAAGAACAAGACCTTCTATATGATCACCACCAACGTGGGAGCCGGAAACTTCTTCGTCAAGTCCAAGGACCCATCCAAGGGCTGGAGCGAGCCTATCTATCTGAAGAAGATTGACGGCATCGACCCTAGTTTCTTCTTCGATGACAACGGCAAGGGCTATATCGTGCACAACGGTCCGGTGGTAGGCGGTGCCGACTATGAGGGCCAGCGTGCTATCCGCTGCTTCGAATTCGACGTGAAGGGCGACAGCATCAAGGGCGACTTCAAGGAGATTCTGCGTGGCGGAACCCATGTTGAGGCTCGTCCTATCTGGATTGAGGGTCCACACCTCTTCAAGAAGGGCAAGTTCTATTATCTGATGTGTGCAGAAGGCGGTACGGGCGGATGGCACAGCGAGGTAATCCTGCGTGCCAAGAATCCGATGGGTCCATGGGAGGAATGCCCTAACAACCCTATCCTCACCCAGCGCACAGGCTTGGATCCAAACCGCAAGGACCCTGTATCAAGTGCCGGCCATGCCGACATCGTAGAAGATGGCAGGGGCAACTGGTGGGCAGTGTTCCTGGCTTGCCGCCCTTACGAGGAAGATATGTACAACACAGGTCGCGACACCTATCTCCTGCCAGTAACATGGAAAAACGGATGGCCAGAGATTCTCGCCAAGAACACACCTATTTCTACAGTAGGCGAAAAGGCAGGTTTGAAGCCAGCCGCAAAGAATGACTTCTCGGGCAACTTCAGCTATGTGGATAACTTCGATGCAGCCGACAACGGTGTTGGTCTGAAGGATTTGAACCCACGCTGGATGTTCCTCCGCGACTTTACAGATTGCTATAAGGTAGAAAACGGCAAGCTGAACATGAATCTGCTGCCAGGCAATATCTACAAGCGTGAACCGATGTCTGCCATCTGGGCACGCCAGCAGCACGGCACCTTCTCTGCCGAGACAGAAATCAACTTCACTCCTCGCAACGACAAGGAGATAGCAGGTTTGGCACTTCTCCAGAAGGAAGACCACAACTTCGTGTTGGGCAAGACCATGAAGAAGGGCAAGCTGATGATTACCCTGACCCGTGCCGAGAAGAACAACGTCACCATCGCCTCAGCCCCTATCAAGGCAGGCAAGCTGAAGCTGAAGGTAGAAGGTCACGACAGATATTATGATTTCTATTATGCCGAGGAAGGCGGCAGCTGGCAGCTGCTTGCCAAGGGCGTGGATGCCTCTAACCTGAGCACCCAGAAGAGCGGCGGCTTCCTCGGAGCCTGCATCGGACTCTATGCTTCTTCCAACAAGGAATAACAGTTTTCCTGATAAGATATAAAAAAACAAAAAGACTCCCCGTGCTTTTCGGGGAGTCTTTTTGTTTTTTGTCTTTGTATAAGTTTTATTTATTCTTCACAATATCCAATGTCATCTTGCCTACCCAGATGGCACTCTTGCCGTTCTGGTCTACAGGCACTGGCTTGCCATCGAGATTGTTCAGATATTCCAGCTGCTTGAAGTAGGTGTGGCTATGACCACCCAGTATCAGGTCAATGTCGCGGGTGGCTGGGGCTACCTCGGAATCATCGATGCCATCTATCTTCCAGCCCAGATGGGAGATGCAGATGATGACATCACACTTCTCCTTCTCCTTCAATATCTCCGTCATCTCCTTCGCTTTGGCGATGGGGTCGAGATATTTGATAGGACCGTAGTTGGCTTCGGTAACCAAGCCGGCTAGTTCCGGACCCAGTCCGAAGACGCCTATATTCAGCCCCTTGCGCTTCAGCACCACGTAAGGCTTCACGATGGAAGCCAATTCGGTGCCCGCGAAATCGTAGTTGGAGCAGACGATAGGGAACTTTGCCATCTTGAAGATGCGAACCATGTTGTCGATGCCGAAATCAAACTCGTGGTTGCCGATGGTGGCGGCATCATACTTCATCTCGTTCATCAACCCTACCTCTACATCGCCCTTGAAGAGTGAATAATAAGGGGATCCCTGCGAGAAATCGCCACTGTCGAAGAGCAGCAGGTCGGGATTCGCCTTGCGCTCCTGCTTAATCATGGCTACGCGGCGGAGATAGCCGCCACGGTTTGCCATCGCCGTATCGGCAAGATTGGGATTGATGGGCATCACGCACGAATGGGTGTCGTTGGTATGGAGCACCACGAGCTGCTTAACTACCTTTGCCTCTTTCTGGGCTTTAGCCTGAACAGTAGCTGGCTGCATCACGAAAGATGCCAGGAGCAGACCTATATATAATAATGTATGTTTCATCAGAACTATCAACTATAAACTGTAAACTATAAACTATCAACTGAGCATCTGCCTTCTATCTTGGATTCCACCACCTTGCCCTGCGCCTTCATCTCGCGGAAGTAGTTCATGATGATGTAGCGCACATTATTCTCCTTCTGCTTAGGGGCGAATACATCGGTGCCGCTCTTGAAGGCTACCATCTGGTCGTTGCCTTCAGCCAGATAATCGAGGGTGGCGATGCGATAGCTCTTCTCTGGATCTACAGGCTCGCCGTTCAGGGTGACACTCTTCAGTTTGCCATCCTTGGTGATAACCATTCTCACGGCATGGCTCAGTCCCTCTCCGCCACGATGGGCTATCTGCTGAAAGAGTTCGAGCACCTTATCGCCCTTGAGGGTGAGGAAACAGATTTTGTTCTCAAAAGGAGCCATATCGTTTACATCGCCCACGGTGATCTTTCCCTTGGCAAGATTGCTTCGGATACCGCCCATATTATATACCGAGAAGACGGGCTTCTCGTCAAACTGGCTGCCACCCCATACCAGGATGTCGCTGAGCAGGTTACTGAGTTCGCTCTCAGGGCGATGGCGCGTCATATCGTGTGCAATGCTGCCCACCACAGGCCCCATGATGCTATCCACCTTGTGCTTGTAAGGCGCGATGAACGCAGCCGCCTCAGCATCGGGCTGGGCATCCCAACGTTTGTCGATAAGGATGCGAGTGCGTTCCACCTTCGCAACCTTGAATTTCTGAGCAAAAGCAGGACTTGCCATCAGCAGCATCACCGTTGATGCAAGTGCCACCTTCATACCGTTCTTTTTCTTCATATTTATTGTTATCTTAATGTTTTGGAGTGCAAAAATACAAAATAAATCTGTGAAATCCGTGAAATCTGTGGGAAAAGACGCTGACAAGAAAGAAAAATAGTTAAATCTGCGAGAAAAAAGAAAGAAAGTGGCTGAAAATTTGCAAGATACGAGAAAAAGTCGTAACTTTGCACCCGCTTTTCGGCGTAACCGCTGTTGTCTGGGTAGAAGTGTTACCCGGCCATGTTGCGTTGGAACGACAAACAATTTTTAATTTTATACAAAAAATGGATTTGATTAAAGTTGCTGAAGAAGCATTTGCAACCGGCAAGAAGTTCCCTGAGTTCAAGGCAGGTGATACTATCACAGTCGCTTACAAAATCGTCGAGGGTACAAAGGAGCGTATCCAGCTCTATCGTGGTGTTGTTATCAAGATCTCTGGTCATGGTGACAAGAAGCGTTTCACTGTTCGCAAGATGTCTGGTACTGTAGGTGTTGAGCGTATCTTCCCTATCGAGTCACCAGCTATCGATTCTATCGAGGTGAACAAGCACGGTAAGGTACGTCGCGCTAAGTTGTATTACTTGCGTAAGCTCACCGGTAAGAAGGCTCGTATCGCTGAGAAGAAGACCATCACAAAGGGCGCCGAGTAATTTTCTTGGTTACCTATTAAAAATTAGAATTAGAAGAAGAAGGGCATCCGGTCTCACGACTGGATGCCCTTTCCTTTACATAAAAACCACACTTTAATGCCTAATATCTTTTTAATCTATGTTTTTCCATCTATTCCCCGGCGCTATAGTTCACCAGCCCGTCGTCGGTGCCGTGTAATGCGCCCTGGAAATCTGCCCAGCTCTGGAAGCCGGCAAGCAATGCCAGACGGTTGAGCGTCTGAATAGATGGTTTCTCCTTTCCTTTCAAAATATCCCACACCTTGTGCAGCACTTTCGCCTTATGAGGCTCCTCCTTCTTATCCTGTTCAACGTGTGCCTTGCCGAGCTTCTTCTCCAAAGCTGCGGCGAGGATTTTCAAATCATTCTTCATTCTGATTTTCCCTTCCTCAAAATTTCAATTTCTCAAATTCACAAACTCTTTTTATCTAACTGGGCGCAAAAATACATATTATTTTTGAATTGGAGTAATGTTTGGAAGATTATTTTTGAATTTCCCATAAAAAAAATGGGATTCTCATATTTTTTTTGTAATTTTGCACCAAATTCTAAATACATTTCTTAATTAAGATGAAAGAATTAGCACTTAAGTACGGATGTAATCCGAATCAGAAGCCTTCGCGCATCTATATGGATGACGGAAGGGAACTGCCTATCGAAGTTATCAACGGCCGACCTGGCTACATCAACTTCCTGGATGCTTTCAACTCTTGGCAATTGGTCAAGGAACTGAAGGCTGCTACAGGTATGCCTGCTGCCGCTAGTTTCAAACACGTTTCTCCTGCCGGTGCTGCCATCGGCTTGCCGCTGAGCGACACCTTGAAGAAGATCTACTTCGTGGACGACGTGAAGTTTGAGCTCTCTCCGCTGGCTTGTGCCTATGCTCGTGCACGCGGTGCCGACCGTATGTGCTCTTACGGTGACTTCGTTGCCCTGAGCGATGTATGCGACGAGGCTACAGCCCTGCTCATCAAGCGTGAAGTGAGCGACGGCGTGATTGCTCCAGGCTATACTCCTGAGGCTATCGAGGTGCTGAAGGAGAAGCGCAAGGGTACTTACTGCGTTATCAAGATTGACCCTGACTATGTGCCTGCTCCTATTGAGCACAAGCAGGTGTTTGGTGTTACCTTTGAGCAGGGACGCAACGAGGTGAAGCTCGACGACCCAGCTCTCTTCGAGGATATCCCTACCAAGAACAAGACTTTCACCGACGAGGCTAAGCGCGACCTGATTATCTCGCTCATCACCTTGAAGTATACCCAGAGTAACTCTGTATGCTATGTGAAGGACGGTCAGGCCATCGGTATCGGTGCCGGTCAGCAGAGCCGTATCCACTGCACCCGTCTTGCCGGTTCCAAGGCTGATGAGTGGTGGTTGCGCCAGTGTCCAAAGGTGATGAACCTGCCTTTCAAGGAGAAGATTCGCCGTGCCGACCGCGACAATACCATCAACGTCTATATCTCTGACGAGTGGGAGGATGTATTGCAGGATGGCGTTTGGGAGCAGTTCTTCACAGAGAAGCCTGAGCCATTGACCCGCGAGGAGAAGAAGGCGTGGATTGCGCAGAACAAGGGTGTGAGCGTTGGTAGCGATGCTTTCTTCCCATTCGGCGACAACATCGAGCGTGCTCACAAGAGCGGTGTGGAATACATAGCAGAAGCAGGCGGTAGCATCCGTGACGATAATGTTATCGACACTTGCGACAAGTACGGCATCGCCATGGCGTTTACTCACGTTCGCCTCTTCCATCATTAATTTATATAATATAAAAGGTATATGAGCGATATTGACGATATTATCATGGGCGGTATGGTCTTCAAAGGCGGCGGCGGACCTAAGAAGGACGACGACGACAAGGTGAAGACCAAAGCCAAGAAGAAGAAGTATATTACGGGTGCTCACGGCAGCGGCTCTGCCCGTCAGAAGGCAAAGTATCGCCAACAGAGAGCTAACCGTAAATCGCAGAAGAAGAAATAATAAGAAGGAAAAATATAATTAGCCTTAAGGGTAAATATATTTAGCCTTAAGGGAAAATAAATTTAGCCTTAAGGGAAAAAATAAGAGAGGGTGTGTCATGGGACTTATGACACACCCTCTTTCCTTTATTTTGCAGCAAGTGAAATCATGATAAGATATTGCTGCTTATCTATCAGTTCTTGACGCTCTTCACACCCTTTCCCTTGGTAAGATGCAAGGTAACGGCTTTCAGCTTATGGTTGCTGTGGTCGAAGATGATGGCTGGATCCAGGCGCTTGCCGCCGAAAGACACCTCGAAATGGAGATGCTCGGTAGTGGCTCTGCCGGTGCGGCCCGTAAGACCGATTACCTGTCCTGCTTTCACCTTATCCCCCTTCTTCACCATGTTCTTGCTCTGATGGCTATAGAGCGTTTCCAAACCGTAGGCATGCTTGATGCGGATACAGTTGCCATAGCCGTAGTAAGGTCCCGAGGCAACCACCTCGCCATCGAAGGCGGCATAAATCTCGTCGTTAGGCTTGGTCTTCAAATCCACACCCGAGTGACGGCGGGCACCTCCGTATGGACTGATGACACGGGCATCAGGCAATGGATATGCCCATGCATGCTCCTCTATCTTCTCCAAATCGAGACGGAAGGTGTTAGTGATGGTAAACGGGTCGTACACCTCGTCAGGGTCGAGAGTCATGGCGTGATCGCCACGGCTGCTTCCCGACTTCTTATTTGCCCCCTTATCATTTCTATCATTCTTATCGTTCTTGGAAACAGAGGAATCCTTGCCGCCTATCACCGTGATATTGATGCGGCTTCCTATCTTGCGGAACTGCACGGTCTGTCGGCGGAGCTTATGGCTCTTCAGTTCGATGATGGTTTCCGGATTGATGCGTGCACCATTCACCATGATGGAGAAATCGCAGTAGGTCTCACCCTCCTTGGTACCCACGATGGCGATGGTTTGTCCGGCATCCACATGCTGTCCCACCTTCATCAGATTCTCGGCATTGTTGGCATACACGGTTTCCAGACCATTGTCGTGACGGATGACGATGACATTACCCATCGACTCGGTTTTGCGCGAGAGTCGCACATAACCATCAAACATCGCCTTGACGGCGTCGCCCTTCGAGGTTTCGATGCGCATCACGCTATTGCCATTGGTAAGGCTAGCCTTGCCCACAGGAAGCGGGAAGGAATATTCCTTGGCACGGAATATCTCAAAGTCAACATTGAAGGCTTGACTCTGGGCAAAGAGGCCTGGCGTTGCGATGCTCACCTGCTGTTGCTCGGCGGCAGTAAACTCATTTTTGGCGGGCATGAAACTGCTCAGGGATAGCATCAGCATGCCCGAGACGGCTACAAGCCCCAATCTCTGTCTTAATCTACTCATTATCTCTATCTTTTGTCGTTATCTTTATCTTTCCGAAAATTAATTATAAATTATTCAAGTTTCGCAAATAACCTCCGGTCCCCGAAGGGGGCCAACTTTCAATAACCGCTGGTGGAATGACCGAAGGTCATGGAACCTGCGGACAACCAATAGTAGGGAGAAAGCGTCCCCAAAGGGGGCGAACCACATCCAGTCTTGCTCCTGTTCGCCCCCTTCGGGGACGATAAGAGAGTATTTGTCACTATCCGCAGGTTCCATTCCCTTCGGTCATTCCACCTGCGGTTATTCACATTCGCCCCCTTCGGGGACGGCAGAATGCTACTTGCGAAACTTCAGTAAACTACAAATTATTTACTATAAACTATTAACTATAAACTGAAAAACATCCACTTCTCCCTCTTCGTTCATAGAAAAGACAGAAATGGATGTTATCATGAAAAATCTTATTTATTTCTCCAGAAGGATGGCAGTATAGATTCTGCCGCTCTCTGTGCCCAACTTGCGAGCAGAGAAATACTCGTCGCTATGCTGGAAGGTACAGATGCCGCAATCCTGGATATTCTCTTCGGCTACCCCGCAATGCAGAAGAATCTGCTTGTTGCAGAGCGGAAGATTGAGGTGCCACTTCAGCGGCTGAACGATGTTGCCCTCGGCAGCCAGACGTTCACGCTCTGCTGGGTCGGCAGAGAAGGCAGCATTAGGACGCTGCTCGGCAATCTCCTCCATCGGGAAGGCAGCCTGCTCGAAAGCCTCATACACCTCATCGCCCACCTCGAAACTGTCGATCGAGATGCCCGGACCTATCACAGCCTTCAGCTTCTTAGGGTCGGTATGATAGGTGAACGCCATCTCCTGGATGGTTTTGTGAACGATGCGTGCCAGGGTGCCACGCCATCCGGCATGGATGGCTGCCACGGCATGATGCTCCTCATCATAAAGAAGCACCGGGATGCAATCGGCAGTGGAAACGCCTATGCACACACCTGCCTGATTCGTCATCACGGCATCAACTCCCTCGAGAATCATCTTGCGGATATTCTCCGGCATGCTGAAATATTCTCCGGCTATCTGGCGCACCTCTACCCCATGCACCTGATGGGGCATGATGATGTGACCAGGCTCTACGCCCAGTTCAGCAGCCAGACGCCTGCGGTTTTCAGCCACATGCTCGGCATTGTCGCCGCAATACTCATTGATATTGAATTCGCTGTAGTTGCCCTGGCTCACTCCGCCCTTGCGGGTGGTGGAGAAAGCCTTGACACCTGAAGCAATATTATATTCCTTTATCATTTAATGTTAAATGTTAAGTGTTAAATGTTAAATTAGGCTTGCACCCACGAAACAAATGAATTCTTCACTCTTCGTTCTTCACTCTTCACTTAAATCTACTCATATTCGAAATCATCGAGGTCATCTACGTCCTCAATTTCATCCTCATCGATGTATTCCACGATGTCCTCACCCTCAGCCTCGAGTTCCTGCTGGAAACGTGACATATCCTTGTCACGATGCACGAGGGTATCTTCGGCAGTAATCTCCTGCAATTTGTTGCTCTCGGAATTCAGCTCCTTCCAGAGCACATCCTTGAGTTCCTGGATTCCCTGTCCGGTGACAGAAGAGATGAAGACCACCGGCAGATCAGTAGGCAGCGTTTCGCGGAGCATCTCGATAAGCTCATCATCGAGAAGGTCGCACTTGGTGATGGCGAGCACACGGTGCTTGTCGAGCATCTCTGGGTTGAAGTTCTTCAGCTCGCCCAGCAGCACCTCGTATTCCTTCTTGATATCGTCGGTATCGCCGGGAACCATGAAGAGGAGCAGCGAGTTGCGCTCTATGTGGCGCAGGAATCGCAAACCTAATCCCTTTCCTTCGCTCGCACCCTCGATGATGCCAGGAATATCAGCCATGACAAAGCTCTGGTGGTCGCGGTAGTCCACGATGCCCAGCGATGGCTCGAGCGTAGTAAATGGATAGTTGGCAATCTTTGGGCGCGCACTGGATACGGCGCTGAGCAGGGTTGACTTTCCGGCGTTAGGGAAACCCACGAGACCCACATCGGCAAGGAGCTTCAGCTCCATGATGATGGTCATCTCCTGCATAGGCTCACCTGGCTGCGCATAGCGTGGAGCCTGGTTGGTTGAGGTACGGAACTGGAAGTTGCCCAATCCGCCGCGGCCGCCCTTGAGGAGCAGCACCTCCTGTCCGTCGTAAGCCACATCGCAAACGAACTTTCCGGTTTCGGCATTATAAACCACGGTACCGCAAGGCACATCGATATAGATGTCCTTACCGTCGGTGCCATGACACTTGTCACGTCCTCCATTGCCACCATGCTCGGCGAAGAAGTGGCGCTGATACTTCAGATGCAGCAGGGTCCAGTAGTTGTGGTTGCCGCGAAGATAGATGCTTCCTCCACGTCCGCCATCGCCACCGTCAGGACCGCCATTAGGTTGGTACTTCACGTGGCGCAGGTGCATGGAGCCTTTACCACCCTTACCAGAGCGGCAGTTGATCTTTACATAATCTACGAAATTGGATTCAGCCATTTATATTTTCTTTTTATATTTAACGAATAAATCTTCCCCACTCAGTTGTGGGGAAGATTTTTTATCTTGATTACAAGTTGTCGATAACATTGCAAACGCGGGCGAAGATCTCATCCACAGTACCGAGACCCTCGATGTGGTGGTGGATACCTTCCTTCTCATACCAGTCGATGAGAGGTGCAGTCTGAGTGTGATATACGTTGAGACGCTTCTTGATAGTCTCCTCGTTATCATCAGAACGGCCGCTCAACTTACCGCGGTTGAGCAAACGAGCCATCAGCTCATCCTCAGGAACAGCGAGCTCGATCATGGCAGCAATCTTGTGGCCACGCTCTGAGAGCATCTTCTTCAAAGCCTCAGCCTGTGGTGTGGTACGTGGGAAACCATCGAAGATGACACCTGCGTGATCCTTACCGAAGCTGTCGTATACGCTAGCGAGGATGTCGATCATCAACTCGTCAGGAATCAACTGACCATTGTCGATATAACCCTTAGCAGTCTTACCAAGCTCAGTACCGTTCTTGATTTCGTTACGAAGTACGTCACCTGTTGAAATGTGACCGAGACCATACTTCTCGATCATCTTGTCGCTCTGTGTGCCCTTACCTGCACCAGGAGCGCCGAAAATTACAATATTCTTCATTTTTACCTTAAATATATATAAATTGTTTTATGTTGTGTCAGAAACTAATATTCATTCATCCATTTCTGTCCCCAAGGAGACAAAAGTACAGCAATAGTTATGCCAAAGAAAACGGTAAACATGCCTAAAAATATTAAAGTGTTCATCTTACATCCTCCTATTTTTATTGTTAAACTTATTATATTTTTTACGCTTTGCTTCTTTTTCTTTTTTACCTTTCTTATCAAAATACAGAGCAAACCCCAAAAGGGCCACTGCCAAGATAAAGCTAACCAGATAAATAAGCCAATGAAGTTCTTCCCCCATATCTCCAACAAAAGTCGTAATAAACGCAGCTGTTATAAGATATTTGGAAATATCTATAAAATAATCACTCAGTTTCTCCCACATGCTTCACCTCCTATTCTTCTACAATGGTGTAGATATCGCGGAGGTTTCTGCCTTCTTGGTCGTAATCCAATCCATATCCCACGATGAAATCGTTAGGGATTTCCATAACAGCATAGTTGATATCAAGGTCAACCTTCAGGTTGCCTGGCTTCACGAGGAGGGAACAAACCTCAACGCTGGCTGGGTTCATCTTCTTCAGGTCTTCTATCATGTGGGCCATGGTGAAACCGGAATCTACGATGTCTTCTACGATAACCACGTGGCGACCTGCCAAATCCTGGTTCAAACCCATCAGGGTCTTCATGCTGCCCGTAGAGGAAGTGCCCTCGTAAGAAGCATACTTCACGAATGAGATCTCGCTTGGCACGGTAATCATTCGCATCAAGTCGGCTGCGAAGATAAATGCGCCGTTCAATACTGCCAAGAACACGGGGGTCTTGCCTTCATAGTCCTTGTTCAGACGGTCTGCTACGACCTGAACCTTCTTGAGTATTTCGGCCTCTGGAATGGAGGTTTTGAAGGTCTTATCCTTAATTTTTACTATGCTCATAGTCATATTATATAATATTTTCTGCAAAATTACGAAAAAATCGTGAAACTTCATGCTTTCATCGACTTTTTTTAGTACTTTTGCATGAAAATAATCAGATAATCGGACAAAGACATGAAGATTTTCACTAGTACTCAGATACATGAGTTGGATAAATACACCATTGAGCATGAACCTATCACTTCGCTCAACCTCATGGAACGTGCCGCTAAGGCGCTGACACGTGCCATCAAGGAGGAATGGTCTAACCGTACTCCGGTGGTCGTTTTCGCAGGACCAGGCAACAACGGAGGCGATGCGCTTGCCGTGGCAAGAATGTTGGGAGAAGATGGTTATCAGGTTAACGTTTTCTTGTTTAACATCCACAACAAGCTCTCTGCCGACTGTGCCAGCAACAAGAAGCGACTCATCGAGAGCAAACGCGCCAAGCAGTTTACTGAGGTCACCGTCAACTTCGACCCTCCGCAGCTGGAAGCCGGCATGCTTGTAGTAGACGGACTCTTTGGCAGCGGCTTGAACAAACCGCTGGCAGGCGGTTTTGCGTCCCTGGTAAAATACATCAACCAGAGTGCAGCCAAGGTGGTGAGCATCGACCTGCCATCGGGTCTGATGGCGGAAGACAACTCCTACAACATCGCAGCCAACATCATCCGTGCCGACCTGACGCTGACCTTGCAGCAGAAGAAGCTGGCGATGATGCTGGCAGACAACCAGATATACCTGGGAAGACTGAAGGTATTGGATATCCGACTCTCGCCGGAATTCATCCAGAAGACGGAAAGCAAATTCAGCATCCTGGAAGAGAACGACATCCGCCTGCTGATGAAGCCCCGTGGCGACTTTGCCCACAAGGGCACTATGGGCACGGCACTGATCATTGCCGGAAGCTACGGCATGAGCGGTGCGTCCGTGCTGGCTACCAAGGCGTGTCTGAGAGCGGGAACGGGAAAGGTGATTACCCATACGCCGAAGCGCAACTACGAGATTATGCAGATAAGCGTGCCGGAAGCGGTGCTCCAGATGGATTCTGAGGAAACCATCTTCAGCGAACCGGTGGACACCGACTACTATAGCGCCATGGGCATAGGTCCAGGCTTGGGCACCAACGAATCCACCGCCATCGCCCTGATAGCCCAGCTGAGAAGATCCACCTGTCCTACCGTGGTAGATGCCGATGCGCTGAACATCCTGGCGAGTCATCGTGCCTGGATGCAGCAGTTGCCTAAGGACATCATCTTCACTCCTCATCCAAGAGAACTGGACAGACTGGCTGGCAACACCAGCAGCAACTGCATGGAGCGCCTTGACAAGGCCATCGAACTGGCAGAGCGCCTGCAAGGCTACATTATATTAAAGGGTCACTATTCTGCCCTCTGCCATCCTAACGGAAAGGTGGAGTTCTGCTCTACCGGCAACAGCGGCATGGCTACAGCCGGCAGCGGCGATGTATTGACGGGTATCATCACCTCGCTTCTATCTCGTGGCTACAACCAGGCAGACGCCTGCCGAATAGGCATGCACCTGCACGGATTGGCAGGCGACCTAGCCATCAAGGATATCGGCAAAGAGAGCCTCATCGCCAGCGATCTGATACAGTATCTCCCTAAAGCATTCCTGAGAATGGAAGATTGATATTTAGTTTATAGTTTATAGTTTATAGCTAGACTGGGAAACGCATAATTATGCAAGTTTTCAACATTCTGCTATAAACTATAAACTTTTAACTATAAACTAGTATTAAGTTTTTTCTTTCTGATTTCCGCAAATCGCAATTCCAGGGTGCGCTTTAAATCATCCTTACGATCCATATTCAGTTTCTTTCGGATATGACTGCGCTGGCTTGTGATGTTGGATTCGGTCTTATCAAGCAGGATGCAGATTTCCTTCAAGCTCTTATCCTGCAACACCAGCTTGCAGATCTGTATTTCACTATTGGTCAAATCAGCACACAGTTCATTCCACATCAGATTATTCAGTTCCTCCCTTTTCAGATGTTCCGAAGCATTATTGATAATGTTCTGGCGCAATTCCGGATCCAGCCTTTCCATCAGATTTCCGGCATTATCATTATCCTTTTCCTTCAATTTGGCAAGCATATCCAGCGCCTTTCTCTCTACGTGGGTAACCTTCTGAGGCTGGCGAAGCCCCTTCAGCACATAGTTCGTATTATAGATATACACATAGATAATCATCATAAAACCCACAAAGAATGCCTTCATCCCAAAGAAGGATGAAACAGCAGGATGCTCTATGAAATAGAAGACAACCATCGGAACCAAGCCGGCAATAAGAGCCAATGCGGTCTTATACATCAGTTGCGTCAACGCCATCAACACCAGCAGGAACACCAGAAACACATTGCTGATGCTACTCAACTCGTCGGGCAACTCGCCAAACACAGAGGAAAGTATACAATTGGCAGCCAATTTGGCAAAAGCCAATATATATAAAAAGGTGAGACCCTTGGTAAAAGTAAGTTTCTTGGTCCAGATAGCCAGCTGCAGACTGGCAAACAAAACGGCATTCACCACATCAGCCACCACCCCATGAGGTTCTCCTAATCGGAGGATAAGGATAAAATGGTACAAAATAATAAGTACCTCGGAAACCGAGAAAAGTAGATAGCCTATCACTCTTCTGCGGTCTACGATACCACAATACTTGGGGCAAAAGTAATGCTCCAAGCCTAAAATTGCCTTCATTAAGTTAAGTTTTGGTTCCATTGTTTACTTATAAATTCTATCTTTTAGCTTATATCTTCTTATCATCAGCAGACTTTTCAACAGCAAAATGCTGGAATTTCCATCTAACTGATAACGGCTGCAAATTTACAAAAATAATTAGAAATAGTGATGAGAAGATGATGAAAAAATGCCAGAATTAACAACTTTAAGTAGTTTTCAGTGTTGTTTTTAATTAAAAAAGGCACTTTTCAGTATTTTTCAGTGCTAAAAAACTTGCATGGTATTGCTTTTCTTTATAATTTTGCAGCCGAAAAAAGATGATGCGCTGAGCCAGGAACTCAGCTGCAAGGTTTTTAATACGAGAATGTAAGATTCCTAACTGAAAAGTAAATTGAAAGTAAAGACAAAGTAGATTAACAGGAAGGGAATGGATATTAGATTTCTTATGTATTAGTTGTAAACCGGTAGATAAAAAGATATTGTATTAAGTATATAAAGTATAAGAAAAAGATGATGAAAAGGATTAAAATGGCACTGATGATCGCACTGTGTTTCTTAGCACTCGATGCATCAGCCCAAAAGGTTGCGGTGAAAACCAACCTTCTTTATGATGCGACCAGCACCATAAACTTGGGAGTAGAGTTCGCACTCACCCCCAAGTGGACCTTGGATGTAGCAGGCAACTACAATCCTTGGACATTTTCTAATAACAGGAAATGGCAACATTGGCTTGTGCAGCCAGAAGCAAGATACTGGTTCTGCAACAAGATGATGGGACATTTTGTGGGATTCCATGCTATTGCAGGATCCTACAACATCGGTAACGTGAATGCTGATTTCAAGTTATTAGGAACAGACTTTTCCAAACTGAAAGATTATCGCTACGAAGGATGGTTCGTGGGAACGGGTGTGGCATACGGATATGCCTGGACCCTTTCCAAGCATTGGAACTTCGAGGCAGAACTGGGACTGGGTTACACCTACAGCCGTTCTGACAAGTTTGAATGTGCGGAATGCGGCGAAAAACTGGAAGACGACAAGAGTCACCACTATGTGGGACCCACCAAGGCGGCACTCAACCTCGTCTATGTGTTCTAATCGCCTCCATACGGACATACCTATTTAAATTGTATATTTATACATCATTATTCATTTGATCATTCATTTGGAAAGGAAACAATTCATGAATACAAAATATAACTTCTATAGTACACTGGGCGCTGCCCTCCTGCTGTTATCGCTCACAGCCTCAGCAGAAAGCAAGCCCATAGCCTCAGCAGAGAAAAAAGAAAAGAAAGAGAAAGCTGAGAAGAAAGAGAAGAAAGAGACAGCCGGAAAGCTGAAGATTTCGAAGAAAGAAGTGAAGAGAGATGGAGATGACGTGAACGTGAAGATGGACTTCAAGCTCGACGACATCATCCTGGGCAGCAACCGTGGACTCATCTATACCCCCATGATTGTGAACGATGAGGACACCCTGAAACTGCCAGCTGTTGAGGTGATGGGACGCAAGAGATACATCTATTATCAGCGCAACAATGCCACTGCCTCCAAGAACCCGCTCATCGTGGAGCAGCGACAGAACAAGAAAAAACAGACCCTACATTATATATATACCACTCCATTTCAGGATTGGATGAGCAACTCGCAACTGGTTATCGGCAACGATACCTGCGGATGCAACCAGGTAATCCTGGCAGAAGGACTGCTTCCGGCTGGCGATATCCTCAGCACGCCTCAGAAACTCTTCTACGCTTACCAGCAGCCTAAGGCGGAAGCAGTGAAGACAAGACAGGAAAACGGTTCGGCACGACTCAACTTCAGGGTGAACAAGTGGGACATCGTGGTAAACCTGGGCAACAACGCCAAGGAACTGGCTAAGATGATTGAAACCCTGGAGCTGGTGAAGAACGATTCGGATGTTACCATCACCCAGATCACCCTGCACGGTTATGCTTCTCCTGATGGTGGATATGCCAACAACGACAAGCTTTCACGCAACAGAACGCAGGCGCTGAAAGATTATCTCACGTCGGTTTATCCTATCGACCAGAAGCTGATCAAGGTGGCAGCTACCGCAGAGGACTGGGAAGGAACGGCAGAATACATCGCCCACAACGATATTCCTCAAAAGGACATCGCCCTCGGCATCATCAACAGCAGTTTGCTGCCTGATGCAAAGGAGAAGGATTTGAAGAGAAAGGCTCCGGAGGCTCACCGCTTCCTGTTGCAGAACGTTTGGCCAGGCTTGCGCCGCACCGACTACACCATAGAATATGACGTAAAGGCATTCAACCTGGAAGAGGCAAAGAAGGTTATCAAGACCCGTCCGCAGAAGCTTTCTCTTCAGGAGATGTACATGGTAGCCAACAGTTTGCCTAAGGGCAGCGATGAATACAACAATGTATTCGAGACTGCCGTAAAGCTGTTCCCAGAAGACAAGCTTGCCAACCTCAACGCTGCCTACATCGCCATTGAACGTGGTGACAAGGTGAGTGCAGAGAAATATCTGAAGAAGGTGGGCGATACCCCAGAAGCCAACAATGCCCGCGGTTGCCTCGCTGTCCAGAAAGAGGATTACCAGGCTGCCAAGGAATATTTCGAGAAGGCTGTAAAGGGTGGCTTGAAGAAGGCCCAGGAAAACCTGGACAAGGTAAACAAGGTTCTGGAATAGAAGGAACGAAATAAAGAAAAGAATAAGTAAAGAAAGTATTAATAAATATAGTTTTAACTAAAGTAATAAGTAACAAGATTATGAAAAAAATGAATTTGCTCGTAATGAGCTTGGTTTCAGCCGCAGCTTTGTCTTTCACTAGCTGCAGCAGTAATGATGATTTGGCTGGTGACAACGCAGGTCAGGAGAAGGTAGATGGTTTCTACATGACATTGAACGTACAGACTCCAAAGGCAGATGGTACCAGAACAGCAGTTATTGATCCTACAGAGAATGCCACAGCAGTAGAAGCTGCGATCAAGACTGGTACATTCTACTTGGTAGATAAGGATAATAAGATTGTTTTCTCTGAGGATCTTAAGAACCTGAATTGGTCAGGAGCCGTTAATGGTGAAAATGGTTCAACAACACAGCAGGATGGTAACAAGACTTTCGAAATCAAGGTTGAGAATGTTGAAGCAGGTCAGACATACCGTGTATATTTCCTGGCTGGTAGCAACAAGCCAGCAGGTGGTATGAACTTTGCTGCTACTAGCAACAACTTCTTCACTGCTACAAAGAGCTTTGCATCTCCATTTGCAGACGATAACAACTTTGCTATGTTCAACCAGAACGATGCAGATGTGAATGGAAATGGTTATTCTGTAGAATTCATCAAGGCTAACAACAACAAGCAGAACCCTGCAAAGGTAACTTATACATCAGCAGATGGAAATACTACACAAAAAGATGCAGCTATCAAGGTTGAGCGTGTAGTAGCTCGTATCGATGCTCCAACTAGCAATTCAACAGTTCTTGCAGAGGCTCCAGCTAATGCATCAGCGGCTTTGAAGGTAGCAATGAAGGATGCTAAGGAAAAGGTAGAGAAGATAGAATTGACAAACTATGCAATTTCAAACTTGGCCAACAAGTCTTACGTAATGCAGACTTGGAATTCTTCTGCACTTGTCATTCCTAGTGACAAAGAAGGCTTCAGCTACATCCAGCCAAAAACTGCTTTCGGTGGAGATTACGATTACAAGAATGGCGGTTTCACTACTACAGCAACTAAAGTAAATTACGTATTCGAGAACAATTCAACAGATAATCCAACATCTATGTACTTCGAGTACAAGGTTACTTTGAAGAACGAGAAGTTTGAAGGTGATGCTGATTTCAAGGATGATGCAAAAAATGCAGGTACATTCTATCGTTACAACAACGTAATCTACACCTCTTTCTATCAGATCTTCAAAGATTATGCTGATGTTGCAAACCTTTTCGGCGAAGGCATGGATGCTAAAAAGATGAAGGAAGAATTGATGAAGGTCATCAATGACGAAGATAAGTTGGCTGAGTTCCGTCATACATACAACATTGAGGTGTTCAAGGGAGGTAAGACATACTACAAGCAGGTTATCAAGGATAAGCACATCGCCGGCATTATCCAGCGTAACAGCATCTATCGTCTCAAAGTTAACAATATCTTCAACGTAGGTGCACAGGTTCCTAATGGTAATCCAACAGAGAATGAATTCTATTATCTCAACGTTACTGTAACCGTTAACCCTTGGGTTCTCAACAACCAGGATGTTGATTTGCAGTAATCCCATTCCGGATTCCAATACGATTTCATAACAACACAGAATTCCTGGAATCAAGAATTATCATATCGCTTGAAATAAAATAACTCCAATCTCTCGGAGGACTCAGTTCCTCCGAGAGATTACCTAAAAACGACATCACCCCACCCCATGCCGTCAACAAAATGACGGGATTCACACCGTGCTTACAGGAAGAAAGATTCTTCACCAGGCACCACTTCTAGCAGAAAACGAAGATGCCAAGACCATCAGATGTCACCCAACATCACAAGTCTGGCACTCTATATATAATAAGGTATAAGTAAAAGAATAATATTAACAACAATAACAATATGGCACATTTCTTCACCCATAACTGTTGCAAAGCGGTCTGTATCTCAGCCATCGCACTCACCTCGCTTTCATCCTGCATGAAAGACGACCTGATGGGCTGTCCTACACCCAAAATATCGCTCGGTTTTGACTATACCTACAACGTGAAGGAAGCAGACGCTTTCTCGGCTGAGGTAAAAAACATCAACGTATATGTGTTCGACAAGAACGGAAAGTATTTCGATACCTACGTGGAGTCGGCTGATAAGTTTGAAAACGGGCATAGAATGGAAATCACCGACCTCAACGAAGGCAAGTACACCTTCGTCTGCCTGGCCCGTGACAAGCAGAACATCTCTGCCCGTGCTGACGGCGAGGATGACGAGATGGAATTCACCTTCACCCAGCTTACCCCAGGCGTATCAACCATCGACGACCTGCAGGAGGTGATGGGAAAGAACGAAGGCGAGAACTACGAGAACAACAGAAAGTTCTCTGCACTCTATACCGCACAGACATCCCTCAACTACGAAGGCAAGGACGTGACATCAGAATTGAGTCTGATGAAATGTACCAAAACCTATCGCATCGTGATGCTGCCATACGAAAACGACCAGCCTGGTTTCACCCCCGACAACTTCGACGTAAAAATCAAGGGGTCTGCTGCCCTGCTCGACTATAAGGGCGACAAGGTGATGAACAAAGCCATCACCTACGTACCCTTCAGCGAGAAGATGGTGACCAACAAGAGCGGCGAAACCGAGGTGGAAGGCGAAAAGATAGACAAGGCACTGGTTTACGACCTGTCATCATCCCGAATGTTCGAGCGCAACGACGACCAGGTTTCCACCCGCAGCGGAAGCGAATATGACGACAAGCGCATCGTCATCACCGACAAGCGCAACAACAAGGTCATCTTCGACCACTCCCTGCCATGGTTCCTCGCCCTCTGCGGCGAACGTGCCGGAAAGGATTGGGATTCGCAGGAATACCTCGACCGCCAAGACCACTATGTGCTCACCTTCTACGTGCCAAGCGACAACACCAGCGACCACTACAGCCTCAACGCCAAGATAAAGGTGAACGGCTGGGTGATGAACCTGCAGGACGCCGACCTGGGAGGTTCGGAAAAGAAGTAGTACCACCCATACTACTCCACCAAAGCAACAACAAGTATAAGTATAAGTAAAAGAAAGAAAAAGATGACTAGCTATAAAACTACTTTGACCAAGATGATGCGCCAGGCACTTACGGCACTAGCTGCCTTGCTCATGGTAGGCGCCATGGCATCTTGTTCAGAGAACCAAGATACAGAGACCGCTGAGAATCATGACGCATATATCAGCCTCAGCTTCTCTAGCAATTCGGCTAACAGCACCCGAGTTGGAGAAAGCCGTACGGAAGGTGTGCTCGCAAATAATGAGAGCAAAGCTGACCCCAACTCAGAGAGCGACATTCACAGCATCAAGGTGTGGGTGTTTCAATCTGGCACAAACGAAGATGCCAATCCTATCGCATATAAGGAAGAAGCATTGAAAGATATTAATAGCAGCTACAATCTGCAGCTACGTTTCTTAAGAAAGATAGCAGGTAAAGAGGTGGAAAATATCGACCTCTACATCCTCGCGAATTCCGAAAGTACCAATATAGAAAGCAAGTTGAACGGTAAGGATTTCAGCAGCATCACCCGCAAGGAGTTGCAGAATGTCAGCTTTGACTCTACTTTTGGCATTCAGAAAAATGGCAATCCACAGAACACGGAAGTTCCAGAAACAGGTCTCCCTATCTCTCGTGCCATTACCAACATTTCTGTAGAGAAGCATGTTGGAACAACCGAAGCAGAGGCAAAGGCCAAAGGCATCAAGATTCCTCTGGTTCGCGCTGTTTCCAAGCTCCACTTCTACTTTGCCCGAAAAACGGGCATAGAAAATGTAAAGGTTACCAGTATCGAGGTGGAAGGAAACATCATTCCTACCGCCAGCTACATCTTCCCTGATGAGACTGAATACAAAGAAAATGATGACAACCAGGTTGTTACCAGCAACAAATACGATGTAAACAGTACCGGCTATGTATCAACTGTTTTGAAACTGAATGGTGTTGAGACTGATAACATCAAGGAAGTAGAAGATCCAGAGAAGTTCAAGAAGAACGAAACTCAAACTGCACAGGATTATCTGGATGCCTTTAAAAAAGCAGGAATTGCTTCCCACAACCTGTGCTATCTCCGTGAAACCACCAAGGCAATCAAAGGAAAGATTCATTATTCTTTAGGCACGGAAGAAAAAAGCGTTGACTTCAGTATCCCAACAGACGGTAAAGCCATCCGCAACCGCGAGCTGGTAGTTTACGGTTACTTCCTCAACGGACAGATGGGCATGCTCACCGTTACTCCAACCATTAAAGAATGGCAGGATGGTGGAACATTCGATTTCATCGATGCCTCTACGAATGTTGAAATCCCTGACAGCGGAAAGACAGACTGGGGCTACAAGGTATATTATGGTTTCCCAAAACGCGGACCGATGATTACGCTCCAGGATATCGACACCAAAGGCAAGCCATGGATTCTTCAGACAGACAATCCGATGTTCGGATTCGTAATCTGTAATGAGTATGGCAACTATCCGGAAGATACGCCTTACTACAATCCCGAAATCACACAGAATAATGATGGCAAGAATCCGGTAGGAAAAACCTACAAGATAGAGGATTTCATCATCAACCAAAATGGTGAGAAGAAAACACTTTACTTCTATGTGGTTCCGAAAAACAGACTGGATCTGGCTAAGCCACACAATGTAAAGGCGCAGGTGTTCCTGACCAAATATCCAAACGATAAGTTTGTCCTGAATCCAGGTTTCAAATATAAAGGATGTAAAGAGGGAAAATTCGCCGGTAAGAATATTCACTTTGAACAAGTATTATAAAGACAACAGAAAACAATATTCATCATGAAGAAGTTATATAAAGACATAAGATTCGCAAAATGCATCTTGGCTCTTACGGCAGGATGGCTCATGGCAGGATGCTCGGCTGAAGACGAACTGGGAAACGGTTCGGCTGCACAACAGCTGAGCCTCACTCCCATGGTCAACGACCTGCAGACCACAAGAGTGAAGGAAGAAGTGAATCTTCATGAAAAAACTCTGTCTTCTCTTGACTTTAAAATGTTCGAACCGACAAATGGTGATTGTAGAATCGACCGCCAGTTTACAAGTCCGGCAGAAAACCAGGCAGAGGTTCTGGCTTCCGACAACTGGAAGGAGAGCCAGGACCTCCAGCCAGGTCAAAGTTATGCATTCTATGCAGCAGCCAACACCAAGCAGAGCCTGCAAGGCAAAAGCCTGAATGAACTTCAGAATGCTACCCTGCAGGACGCGGATATCTGGAAGCCTTACTCTACAGACAACAGCAAGAAGCTGTTACTGATGAGCAGTCATGGTTCATACAAGATTACAGAAGAGGCAGAACAGAATATCCCGGTAAAACTGGTAAGAGCTGCAGCCAAGATCAAGCTCAACATCTCTTCTACGGTGAAGGATTACCATATTTCTGACGTTCAGTGGAAACTCATCAACTACAATACCAATACTACCATCTTTGCTGATCAAACCGCAACTCCATCTATCATATCAGACAACAATACCTGGAGCACGGCAGCATCTGCAAAAGATGAGAAGGGAAATAATGTCTTCACGGTAACCACCTACAGTTATTCCACCCAATGGGAAACTCAGAAAACAATGCCACAGATTGTAGCAAAGGTCAACTTTAAATATAAGGACGGTTCTAAAACTGATATCCTGAAGGAATTGAAGATACCGGTTCGTGACCCTCAGGGTGACAAGAAGTTAGACCGCAACTATATCTATACCGTCAATGCCGTCATCAAGTATCTGGATACCAATACGGATATCGATTACGACGGAGATACTGATTATCTGAAATGGGCGATTGCCAAATGGACCCAGGGTGAAGATACTTTTGTGAAGGGAGATAAAGCCAGCTTCCTGATGGTATATCCTACCCAGCTGGACCTCAAGGATCCGATGAATTGGGGAACAGAAAACTGGTGCATCGACTGGTTTGCATCCTGCCCTATCGTTCAGCAACCAGAAAAGAAAGTATATTACTTTGATAAGAAAGGTAATAAAATAGAGGATATCAACCTGGCTAGTCAGATCAACAGCCAGTCTGACACAAACGTTGGTGACACTAACCGAGGAAAGATAGATGTCCATGGTAACAAACCGGAATATACCATAGCCTACATCAACTTTCTCGTAAAGACTAACGACGGATCCAAATCTCAGAAAGTGAATGTCAGGAAGTACCCTGCCATCTATTCGCTCAATGTGGCAAATGCAGAGGCTTCTGACAAGCAGAACACGCAAAACAGACTTTACACGCTGCAGTTTACCACCAACCAGGGCATCAGCGATTACACGATAGCCAAGCCTCAACTCGATAGCAAAAACAAGTCTACAGACAAGACGGTTTCCCCTGCCTTGATCATGGCATCTGCTGGACATGGCAACGAAACGGCAGAAAGCAACGAGGCTGCAAGAACATACTGCCAAAGTTACAGCGAGACGGCAACAACGCTGAAAGGCGAAACGCTGACCATGAATGGATGGCGACTGCCTACAACAGACGAGGTTAAGCTGATCAACCAGCTGGCAAGCCAGGACAAAGTGGTAGACAGACAGATTCTCAGCAACGCATGCTATTGGACCCTGGATGGCAAGAAGGCAGCCTTTAATGGCGCACAGGAGGGAAACAGCACATACGTTCGCTGCGTTCACGACCTCACCCTAGAGGAAATTGAGAAAATTGAGAACCAAGGTATAGAATAACAGAAGGTAAGCAAGATGAAAAAATATAAATTATATATCGGAATCATGACGGTTCTGTTAACAGCAATGTTGACAGGCTGTTCCGACAATATACCCGACAATATCACTTCTCCTACCGAAGCAAACGAAGCAGAAGAAGGTTACTATACGGCAAGCTTCAACGTATCCATCCCCAGCTTCGAACAGCAGGTTACCCGAAGCACCCTGTTTACGAATGAAGGCATCGGGAAAAACTGCGTCAAGCTGTTCTGCTTCGATGAGGAAGGGCAGTTCGTGGGTTTTGGAAAAGTCGGGGAATTCGGTGAAATCAAAGGTTTCAGAAGAGACGCAAACGGCAACATCATACAAAACGGCGACAAAGATATCGACGATAATGGACAAACCACCCCTCGAAATTTCTCTGCCCAGATTCCCAACAAGACGGCTCGCATCCATCTGGTGGCAAATACAGAAAGCCAGTACAAGACCATCGACTGGGATAACCAGTCAAAATGGGTGGGTATGCACGAGAATATACTGATGACCACCTTCGAGACAGAGTATGGTGAGGATCAGGCTGCGCTGACCCGATACTGGGGCTACATCAAGGAAGATTCGCCAGAGAAGCTCAAGGAATATCTCCGCCAGGATACTACCAAGCAGGATTACATCATCCATCTTATCAGAGACAGAGCCAAGATTTCGGCAAGATGGAGTGATCAAGCCAAAGCAGCCAATTCAAACCTCAAAGACGAGGACTTGACGATGACTGTGGTGAATGGTATGGCATACGGAACCCTCGCTCCCTTCGACCGTAATAACCTCCTCTTCAATAAGACAACAGGTGGAAAGGACTGGGAATGGACCGTGGATTATGTAACTCCTGCCATCAGTAACAAAAGGTTGAAAGGTGATAGAGGACAGATGTATAATCCTACCGCAGCTTTCGAAGAAAGAAACCTGCCTACTGAACCGGCAAAGGTATTGCTGAAATACAACGAAAGATGTTACCTGATATACTTGCAGAATCAGGACAATGTTCCTTATGCCATCAAGCGAAATTACGAATATAAAATCATCATCGACAAACTGGACGAAAGCTATGGTAAGGGAAGTTTGGAGGAAGCGCTGAAAAGCGCACCTGTCAATAATCCTTGGATTAGAGTGGAACAATACATTCCGGGAGTGAAGGATGGTAATTATGAACTCGCCATCAACGAGGGTACTTATCAGACCACCAATGCAGCTTCCGGTTCTGAACAAACCATCCAATTCACCTATAAGGGCGATGATGCAGCCAACAAGCAGCCTACGGATTTCAAGGCTTTATGGACTGAGAACCTGTCATTCGGAACAGTGGATGCTCCACAGGTTACCGCCTATACCTACAATGTAGCTTCAAAAAATGGTACGGGTACCATCACCTACAAGCTGGGTACGGTAGATGAAATCTGGCGACAGGGTATCATCTACCTCATCGACAAGAAGCATGGAATGAACAGAAACATCCATCTCTACAGCGTCAGCAAGGTAGACTATCAGGTAAAGGCAAACGAAAACAGCTTTAAGTTTACCGTTCCCGCCAACTACCCGAAGGAGCTGCTGCCAGTAACCGTGAAGTTTGCATCGGGCGATGTAGTTCCAGAGGACTGTGACATAGAGTACAGTTCTACAAGTGAGATTAACAAGACCTGGGACTGCTGGTATGTATTCAAGGCTAATAAAGCCGGCACAACATACACCGTGAAGCTGAAGAATGTCCGTCAGGCGAATGCCGGAACAAGCGGCAGCTATTACGTGAAGATGGACAATGCCAACCAAGGCAATGCACAGAATTATACTTTTACATACAAATAAATTAGATTGAAAAGTTCTCGTATAATATCATTAACAAAGTAAGAAATAGAAAGAATTATTATCATTTACTATTACAAATATCATGCGGAGACTTATTATAACTAGACTGGTCGTTGGAGCTGTAGTTGCCGAGGTGATCTCGCCTTCTATGGTTCCGCGACTTTTTTTATGCCAATCGCTTTGCCATCCCGAATATTATTTGTAATTTTGCACCCGATAGTAAGCTGGCGTAAGATGCAGCCTGGCAATTTATCAAAAAGTAAAAAGTAATCAGTAATCAGTAATCAGAAATGAAAGCAAGACTCTTCTCTCTATTCATATTGCTGGCTTGTATGCTCATACAGGCACAGACGCAGACAAAGGCTCAGGCACCCAGCCAGCCTCAGCAGTCGTTTCCCTATCCTGCCCTTCCCGATACACTCCGCAGCGTGGAGCAGCGTGCCGGCTATCTGAGCGAGCACTACTGGGACAACTACAACTTTGCCGATACCCTAATGCTGAAAAGCGAGGAGGTGACAGAGCAGGGCTTCGTTAACTTCATCGACATCCTGGGCAGATTCAGTCCTGCCATCGCCCAAAAGGGCATCGCCGGCTTCACCCAAAGGGCTTTCAAGAATACTGCCGCCAAAGAAAGATTCGAGAGTCTGATAGAGCATTATTTCGAGAATCCGCAGTCGCCCCTGCGCAACGACAGAGTCTACCTGTACTTCCTGGAAGAAATGAAGAATTCACCTTGTTTCGACGAGGCGGAAAAGGAACGTCTTGCCTTCAAAATCAAGACTACCAACAAGAACTTGCCTGGCGATATCGCCATCAACTTCAACTTCAAAGACGAAAACGGAATGTCCCATCAGTTGAGCGATTACAGAGATCAGAAGGTAATCCTCTACTTCTACGACCCCGACTGCGAAAACTGTCACAAGGTGTCTGCATGGCTCAAGCAGCAAACCATCCCTGCCGACATCAAGGTGCTGAAAATCATCGCAGACAACCATATCAGCCACATCTACAGCCTCAGGGCCATGCCTACGATATTCCTGCTGGATAAAAGGAATCTGGTGGTTCTAAAGGACTGTACTGCCCAAGAACTTATAGCGTATGTTTCCTCCAAGCATTAGATCAAGCATCAAGCCTGACTTTAAATCAGGCGAAATCATTTTTAAAATTTAAACTAGACTGTGTCGTTGGACGCTGTAAACCATCTATTATTATTTATCGATCAATCGCAACTATTACCATTTACATCAATTACCAATTATCATTTACTTTGCCTTTGAAGAATCGTAAGTCATTTTGAATTCTTCGCGGACGTGATTGTTTCTCTTCACTACAACCACATAGTCACCATCCTTTATTTTTCCAACTGTAGCAACAAGTGTATAGTAACCATACTTGCCAGACTTACCATAGTTGCCTGTCTCAGAAACGATCAACTTATTGCCAACCAACTCTGTTGAAAACTTGATGTCAGTGTTCTCATCGAAAATCACATTCTTGTGAGTCAACTTCAGCTCTCCACCTGCAAGAACCTTGCAAACCAACTTCTCTGTCATCTCTGCGCTCTGCGAATCATCTCCGCTGATAGGAGTTCCAACCAACTTGCTGTAGCTGAGCAAAGAGAACTCAGAAGAAGAAGCTGATGAAGCAGCTAAATTATCACTAAAATCATCTCCAGATGCACTGCAACTTGTCATTCCAACAGCCATCATCATTGTGGCTATCGCCATCATTAAAACCTTTTTCATAATTTATATCATTTACTAATTGTTAATATACCAATGAAGAATATCACATGCTTCCCTGCAAGGGGAATAGCAAAGACATTGGTTAAAACAAATACCAACCATTCAGCTGGTTCATCTTTCACAATTATACTAAATGATATGCAGGATATGTTTCCTTTACATATAATGTGATTTATATCATATCACAAGTGCAAATTTAAGAAAAAAAGAGAGAAATGCCAAACTTATTGAGTTAAATATTGTAAACTATTTCGTGTCAACGCACACAATTTAATGCCGCAGAAATGTGTGCGACAACAAAAATAAGAGAATGAAAAAAGAAGGGAGAAAGGAGGGGGAAAGAAGGGAGAAAGGGAATAGCAAGGAAACAAAAAAGCGGGAACCCTTTCGGATTCCCGCTCATATCTTTTGTTGTAAAATCTCGAAGATTAGTCGAGGTTAGCCAACTTGTTGTCAGAATGAAGAACATCCTTGATCTTGTGGCTATAGAGGTCAACCATGTACTCACGAGCCTTACCGCAGTACTGACGTGGGTCGAAGTACTCTGGGTGAAGAGCCAATGTCTCACGAACACCTGCTGTGAAAGCAAGACGAGAGTCAGAGTCGATGTTGATCTTGCAAACAGCGCTCTCAGAAGCCTTAGTCAACTGCTCCTCTGGGATACCAACTGCATCTGGCAACTTGCCACCGAACTTGTTGATGATATCAACATACTCCTGAGGAACTGAAGAAGAACCGTGGAGAACGATAGGGAAACCAGGAAGCTGCTCCTCAACTGCTGCCAATACGTCGAATGCCAATGGAGGAGGAACGAGGTGACCTGTCTTAGGGTCACGTGTGCACTGCTCTGGCTTGAACTTGTAAGCACCGTGAGATGTACCGATAGAGATGGCCAATGAATCAACACCTGTACGTGTAGCGAAATCAACAACCTCCTCAGGCTTTGTATAGTGAGACTCCTCAGCAACTACGTCATCCTCAACACCAGCGAGGACACCGAGCTCACCCTCTACAGTTACACCGAACTGATGAGCGTAGTCAACAACCTTCTTTGTCAATGCAATGTTCTCCTCGTATGGAAGTGCAGAACCGTCGATCATTACAGAAGAGAAGCCGAAATCTACACAGCTCTTACATGTCTCGAAGCTATCACCGTGATCGAGGTGGAGAACGATCTCTGGATGGTTGCAGCCCAACTCCTTAGCGTACTCTACAGCACCCTCTGCCAAGTAACGGAGCAATGTAGGGTTAGCATACTTACGAGCACCCTTAGATACCTGGAGGATAACTGGTGACTTCAAGTTTGAAGAAGCCTGGATGATAGCCTGAAGCTGCTCCAAGTTGTTGAAGTTGAAAGCAGGAACGGCCCAACCGCCCTTGATAGCTCTTGCGAACATGTCCTTAGTGTTCACAAGACCGATTTTCTTGTAATCTACTGCCATAATTGTTTAAAATTTATATTTTAATGAAACATTCTCGTTGTTTCGGAAGGCCATTCTCCCTAAGGGGAACGCCTACCTTTTTATTTTTCCGAGTGCAAATTTAACTTTTTCATTTGAAATAGCAAAATGTTGGCGAAACTTTTCGGGTTACAATCAAGTTAAAAAAGTTAATATTTACACTTCTCATCTTTTCTTAACCCTTTTTGCTAAACGCACTTTGCAATTCTGTACTCTCTAGCTGCATACGCCAATACCACCACAAAGCCGATGAAAGGCACAATGAAAGGCATCACCACATGCGTGGTATCGGCTATCAGCCCCATCAGCAGGAAGCCGCATCCGCCTATCGGAGTCATCATCAGGAGGGAGGATGCCGTCTTCGTAAGATTGCCCAATCCCGTAAGGGCGAGACTGAAGATGGTTGGGAACATGATGGCCTCAAAAAGATAGTTGGCTACCAAGGCTACCAGCGATACCGTACCTAAATTGCAGAGAACCAAACCGATGGAACAGACGCTGCCCACGGCACAGATCAGGAGCATGGTGGTTGCCTTGATGTGGCGCATAATCCAGCTGCCCAGAAATCTGCCCACCATGAAGAATGCTAGCGCCAGGGTGAGCACGAGAGAAGCCGTGCGGTCGTCCATCCACTGCATGCCCGTTACGAAATTGATGAAGTATGAGTTGATGGAAATCTCTGCCACCTCATAACTCAGCAAGGCGAAGAGACCGAACACAAACATCTTATGATTGGCAAAAAGCTTGCTGATATTGCTACCCTTTGCCTTATCTTCCCGGGTCTGAGCATGCTGAATCTCAGGCAATTCCACACGAGAAAACACGAAGGCTATCAGCAATACCAATACGCCCAGGATGCCGTAGGGAATCACCACGTTGCCACCTTCCTGGGTGCCATTGAAGAGAAACTGACCGATGCAGAAAGTGGCGAAGATGCTGCCCAAACCATTGAACGACTGCGAGAGGTTCAGTCGGCTGGTAGCCGTTTCCTTAGCACCCAACTCCGTTACGTAAGGATTGGCTGCCGTCTCCAGGAACACCAGTCCGCAACCGATGATGAAGAGGCAAAACAGGAAGGCATAGAAACTGCCCATCGATGCTCCGGGGATGAAGAGGATGGCTCCCAAGCCAAAGAGCAGGAGTCCGAACACCACTCCGCGGCGATAGCCATACCTATTTATAAATATACCCGCCGGTATCGCCATGAGGAAATAGCCCAGATAGGTGGTAACCTGAATGAGCGAAGAGTGCGTAATGCTGATATGAAGTGCATTCTGGAAATGCTTGTTGAGCACATCGAGGATGGCACGTGCGAAGCCCCACAAGAAGAAGAGCGACGTGATGAGAATGAATGGGACAAGATATTTCTTGTCGGCAATCTGAGTTGTTTCTGTTGTTTCCTTTGTTGCTTTTGACATCATTATTTATTTTAATCTTATTTTTCTTCATAATGGAAGTAGGCGAAGTCGGCATGACCGCTCCTTGGCTTTCCATCGGCAAACATGCCCAGCGTAATGCCCGCAGAGCCGCCTGCCACCTCGGTGCTCATCAGGCTGCAGTTCATGGAAGCCAACTCGTGGTATCGCTTTCCATCGAGCGAATAGTCGAAGTAATACATCTCGCCATTGCTTCTGATGCGCAGTTTCACCGAACCCTTGCGCAGGCGAGGCACGCTCTTCACCACATAGTCGATGCTTTTCAGCTTGCAGCGCAAAGCCACCTGCTTCTTGGATACAAAAAGGTCGAAATGCCCATCATTGACACGATAAACCGAGAGTCCCGCCTCCACATTTCCTATCGTAACAACCTCCGTTTCCAGGATGAAGCTGGTGCTTTCCTGTAAACGTCCTGCAAAGGTAGGCTGCTGATTCTCCGTCAGGGAACCATGAGGATAGAGACGCATCAGATACTTCTTCCCCACAGCCATCGTATCATTGCAAAGATAGTTATCCGGAATGGAATTCTGTAAATGAACCCATTTATCCCCTGCCCGACACACGGATGGGACGGAATGATAACCTGGCATCACTGGATTACGAAACTCCAGAGCCGAAACCGGCAGCCATGCCAGCATCAGCACACATAAAAGTGCAAATAGGTTTGGTCTATTCATAAGGCATTCGTTTTAATTGGGAACAAAGGTAAGACTTTTTGATGAGAATTCCAAACATTCCCTGCGTTTTTTATTACTTATGCTAAAGAAAAATGTATTCTTCTTGCTATAAAGAAGTATTCTTCTTACTATTTACAACAATTCCCGAGCCTTGATCTCGAGATATTTGTTAAGTACGTCAACCGACAGCTTCTCGGGCGTGGTCAACAAGGCCATGATGCCCCGCTGCTTGAGCGAGGAAACGATGAGACGCTGCTCGTAGGCAAACTGCTCGGCAATGACATGGCGATAATATTCCTCATCGCTATCAGGACGGGTGGCAAGATAATCTTTCACCTCATCATCCTCGAAGAACACCACCAGAAGACGGTGGCGGCGGTTGAGCTGAAGAAGATAAGGCAACTGCCTCTCCATGCTGACACGATTGGCAAAACTCGTATAGAGCACCAGGAGCGAACGCTTGCTGACGTGCAGGTTTACCCCATCTACCAGGGCAGAATAGTCGGATTCGGCAAAGCGGGTCTGCTGGCGATAGAGAATCTCCAAGATGTTCTGCATGTGGCCGGCGTGTCGGGAGGCTGGCACGAAATCCTCGAAACGGGAGCTGAAGGTTACGATGCCCGCCTTGTCTTCCTTGCGCATCGCCATATACGAAAGCACCAGCGAGGCGTTGATGGCATAATCTAGATAAGTCATCCCCCGGAAAGCCTGCTGCATCACCCTACCCTTGTCGATGATGCTGAACACCTGCTGCGAACGCTCGTCCTGATACACGTTCACCATCAGACGGGAGGTGCGGGCGGTGGCCTTCCAGTTGATGAGCCGGAAATCATCACCCGTCACATAATCCCTGATCTGTTCAAACTCGGTATGATTGCCCACACGGCGAATCTTCTTGATGCCGAGTTCGGTTAGATTATTGCTGATGGCAAGCAACTCATATCGGGTGAGCATCAGATAGGAAGGATATACCTTCACCTGACGGGGCTGCCCCAGCGAGAAGCGGCGCTGCAAGAGCGAGATGGGCGAAGAGACAAAGATGCGGATTAAGCCGAAATCATATTCACCCCGCTCTGTGGGACGAAGAAAATACCGGATATTCTTGCCCTCACCCATGCCCAGCCTTAGACGAAAGTGGATATCACGACGCTGGAATACGGGCGGAATCTCATCAATGACATGAAGCAGAACCGGAAAGGAATAAATACTTTCCACACGGATGTTCACCTCGTTGTCATCGCCATTGGAAAACCTATCTACCATCGTTCGCCTAGCCATAATGCCCCGCTCGTGATAAAGCAGGAAAGCCTCCAGCAGGAGCAGAACGCCCAGGGCAACAAGCAGCCATCTCCCAATGAGGAACATCGGGGGAACAAAGCTGCCCAAACCTGTGATAAAGACCAGGACTGCTAAAACGATATAAAATCTTCTGGTAAGAAACAATGTACTCTTCACTTTATTTATTTCGGAACTTCAACTTTGTCGATGAGTCGCTGCGCCACTTTATAGGCGGTGTATCCTTCCATCTCTGCCTCGGCGGTGAGCACCAGGCGGTGCTGGAGAATGGATGGAGTAACCTGCTTGATATCTTCGGGCGTTACGAAATCGCGACCTTGCAGCAGGGCGTATGCCTTGCTAGCCTGGAGCATTGCCACAGAAGCTCGGGGCGATGCTCCCAGATAAACGGCACGGGTACTGCGGGTTTGCTGAACTATCTGGGCTATATAGCAAAGCAGGCTCTCGTCGATGACCACCTTATTTATATAGCTACGCAACTGCAGGAGTTCTGCCTTGCTCAGAACGGGCTGAATATCGGCAAGCTTCACCAGATTGCTATGCTCCTGATGGCGCTTCAGAATCTCCAGTTCATCATCCAGCGAAGGATAGCCCATCGTTATCTTCATTAGGAAACGGTCGAGCTGAGCCTCGGGCAGGCGATAGGTTCCTTCCTGCTCCACGGGGTTCTGGGTGGCAAGGATGGTATAGAAATCGCCCATCTTATGGGTAACGCCATCGATGCTCACCTGTCGCTCTTCCATCACCTCGAAGAGTGCCGCCTGCGTCTTGGCGGGTGCACGGTTGATTTCATCTACCAGAACAATGTCGGAGAAGATGGGGCCCTGATGGAACTCAAACTCCTGGGTCTTGACATTGAAGATGTTGATACCTAGCAAATCGCTAGGCATCAAGTCGGGGGTAAACTGCACCCGGCTGAACCCGGCATCTACCAATCGGGCTATCAACCGGGCCAAAAGGGTCTTTGCCACTCCCGGCACTCCTTCGATAAGCACGTGTCCATTGGCAAGGATAGAAGTAAGCACCAGTTCGATGGCTTCATCCTGCCCCACTATCACCTTCGCTATCTCCTGTCGAAGGCGTTCTATCTTTTCTGAGAAAAGAGTTAAGTCTAATCTTTGTTCTTCCATTTCCATTACTATATTATATTGAATATTTGCATACTATCATGTATTGAATATCCGCATACTATCATGTACCGATATTTCACCTATTATATTTTACTGAATATTCTCAAGTATGCGATTCATCTCGTCGATGAGTTTCCTCATTTGCCTGGCTGGGATATTCAAATCTGAATGTATCACCAGCCGAATCTCTCGGATGGTTTCCTTGATTTTTTTCACATCCATGCCTGTTATCTCTGCCAAGGCTCGGCAATCGGCATCTCCCTGGTTCACATCGCCGATATCAATGCCCGCATTCCTTCTTACCTCTTCGGCAAAGAACCTGAATTTCTTCCGCACCAGATCGGCATGGTCGTGACGCTGATAATAGAGCGTACCGATGAGCTGGATAAACTCCAGCGACCTGTTCTTCGGCTTTTCCACTATCGGGATAACCCGCTGGCGCCGGCGGGCTGTGAATATCATGAAGAGCACTACGCCCAGCATCACGAGATAGACTGCCCACCGCAAAGGAGGGCGCTTCAGCAACTCGCGGAGCGGCGACTGTTCTGCTTCGAGCTTCACCTTCGATTCCAGATATGCTTCCGTGCGGTAAACCGGCAAATCGGCCATCTGCGACATGATTCGGAAGACATACTGCGAAGAAACATCATCCAACACACCCATATTGGTAAAGAGCAACGGAGTGGCCACAAAGATAACCTCGCCCTTACCGCAAGGCAAGGAAACTGCTGACGGAAACTTGCGATTAGCCTGAAGACTGTAAGCCAGCACCGTGGCTTTGCTGGCTGAATCGAGAGAAATCGAGCCGCTTATCAGCTGGTCTATCAACCGATATTCCCGCTGGGGATAAGCCAACGGATAGCCACACCAGGTAAGGGTATCATACACATCCTGCTGACTCGCCATCCTTCGCATGATATTATCCAGATAAAACGCCCCGCTCGACATATCGACATGAAAACTGCTATCCAGTTCATCTGAACCTCCCCAATGATAGGCAACCATCACTTTTCCGCCACGCTGGGCTATCTTCCGGAGGTGACCTACATCCACCTTCTTCAGTCTCAGGGAATTATCCAGCACCACCACGGCTATCTTCCGGTTTCTGTTTTCCTCATCAAGCTGCCTGAAGGTTTTGGCGGTAACCTGATAACCTTGAGGCAAGCTTTGGCGCATGATGCTATCGAACACGTAGCAGCCGAAAGGCTGGCGGTCGGCATGATAGAAGGTAGGATTCCACACAAACTTCTTGGGCAGTTGCATCTGAAGCAGGAACATGAGGATAAAAAGCGCCATCATGCTCAGGAAAAACTTATAACTACTTTTCATCATCACCTCCTTTCACAGATTTTAAGTTACTTACAGAGTTATCCACACTCATCTTACAGGTGTGGATATCTTTCAGCATTTGCTCCGTTGCCTCGAATCCGCCATAACGCACACGGACAAAGAGGTTCGTAATCTGCCGGAAATCCCGATTTTTCCACTCGTGGGTATATTGGGTAGGCGTCTTGAAAGGTTGCCAGTCGATAAGCTGATGATCGCTCAGCATCTTCAGGGTTTGCAGATAAGTGAGTCGCATCGCTTCCCGATAATCCTTCCGCTCCATCGCCCTGGCTATCTCCCTTTCGAAATCAACGCCATAGATGGTATCCTCGGTTACCTCATACTCCAAAGGAGCCTGCCTGCCGGAACGCATGAACAGTTCGGGATGCTTGTAGAAGAGGAACAACAGGATGCCAAGAATAAGTATCACCCCCACCAATATCCACATTAGCGAAGAATACTCCTGATAGAAAGCGGTGCCGAAAACGGATTCCCAGAACTGATCAAACTGCTCGCCCAACCAATCCATCAGACTCTTCTGGGCAGGCACCAATTCCCTACTGTAAGCATAATCGTCATCCTGCTGCCAAACACGGAGCCTGGCAGTATCGAGAACCAATGTATCGGAAGGAGTAAAGGGCATACTTTGATAGTTTACAGTTTACAATTGATAGTTTACAGTTGATAATTTACAGTTGATAGTCGTCGGCATCCTGATTTTTATCGGCCATCTCCTCGAAATGGTCAACGCCCTCGGCTACCGACATCTGATCGAGCTTCTCGGCAGCATGGCTATAGAGATAGCTGATGCTGACATAGAATATGGTCAACAACAGGAAGCGGGCAAGCATCATCAGGACACCCAGCAGATACTGTAACAGCATGAAAGGCACACCATTGAAAGCAGAATCGGCATTTCCCTGATTTACAACAAAAAAGGATTTCAACAGATAGCAGATTTCCCATGGCAAAGTGCAGACAAACGAGATGATAGCCGTAAGAATCATCAACACAATGCCCAGGGCTAAGATGCCACCCAAAGTATGCCAACCCAGACGAAAGCTTCGGGCAAAAGCCTGCCAAAGGGGAATATCCTCGAAGATGTAAACCGGTGCAAAGAGTACAAACGGAATCATTAATGCCATGCAGACAAGATAAACGACTGCGGCAATAACAGGCATCTGCAAAGCGAACAGACAGCCTGCAAGTATCATCACAACCAGGAGGACGAGGCTGAGCGCCAATCCCGACTTCACCAATCGCCAGGCATTGCGCCCAAGAAGAGGCTTGAAATCGGCAAAGACGATGTTCTGCAAGCCATCGGGACGGGCATTATAAACCTGGAGTAAGGAAAAGGAAACCGCACCCATCCACAAGTAAACAGCAATGCTCACCAGGAAAAAGCCGCCATACGAAGGAATCAAATTCATCAGCTCTTCAGGATCTGTAGCCAAAGTCATGACATTCTTCATCATAGCTTCCATGAAGAATTCAGCTACAAAACTCAATGGCAAAACAACATAAGCAAAATAACGAAGCATCAGCTTCCAGTTTTGCTTGATAAACTCGAAGGTAACATTGAACTTATCTCCGAAGGTTCTCTCTTGATAAAAAACGATTTTATTCATATCATAAAATTTTTATTGTTAGTCTTTAGAATCCTTTTTTCTCTGGCGATGCCTTATCTGGGGCAATATCACGAAATAGCCGATGACAAAGGCAAGGGAAAGGAGGATGAAGGCAAGGCGTATGGCATCGGGAACTTCGGTGTGCCTCGTTACAAAGCCTTCGATAAAACCTGCCAGGATAAACACGGGCACCGTGCCTGCCACTATCTTCAAGCCCCGCTTGGCTCCACGACGGAAGGAAACCAGGCGGGAATAGGTGCCGGGGAAAAGCCAGCCGTTGCCTATAGCCAGACCGCCTGCTGCTGCAATGATGATGGCTGATATTTCGAGCGTGCCATGCAGGAAGACTGCAAGGAAGGATTCATAAAGGAGTCCGCGCTGCGCAAAGAAAGTTTCGAAACAACCGAGCATCACGCTATTCTGAAAGAGATAGGCACCCGTGGCTATGCTTGTAAGGATGCCCGAAACGAACATCATGAACGAAACCCTGATATTATTGAAGGTGATGCCCAGAAACATGTTTAGCTCTCCGTCACTATCATATACCGCCATCGGCTTACCCTTGGCTATGTTATCAAGCGTCATATCCACATAATAATCGCCCAGGATGATGCGGCAGAAGTCATGATCGAAGCATTGGGACATCACACCAATGAGCATACTGATGAGAAAGATAAGGAAGGAGGCAAGCAACAGCTTGCGGGCATCGTACATGACAAGTGGAACTTCTTGGGTCCAGAACGTGAGGATGCGAGTCCATTTCTCCCGCTTGTTGCGATAAATGGAGTTATGAAGCACGGATGAAAGTTTGTTCAGATAGATGGTGATGCGGGAATCGGGATAATGCGTCTGCGCAAAAGCCAGGTCGGACGTAAGGTCGGTATAGACCTCAGCCAGACGATCGGGCGATTGCGAGTCGGCATCAGAAATGATGATTTCCGCACGCTGCCACTTATCGATATTGTTACGTATAAAGGTAAATTCTTTCACGATTGCTTATTATTTTTGTTGCAAAAGTAAGTAAATATTCTTATATATGCAAATTTTCGGGGAAAAGATTCTTGTATTTGTAGTTTTTTCCGTAAGTTTGCAGACAGAATAACATCAATCATCTATAAAACGTGGAATTATGACAAGTTCTAACATCACAACCAACCAATTCGTAAGAATAGACCAGACGCCTGCGAGCATTGCCGAAAGAGTGATAGCACGCATCATCGACATGGTTATAGCTGGCATCATCGGCTTCACTGCCATGTATTTCTACTTTGAACTCGACTATGAAACAAGAAACCAACTCAATTATTTGTTTTTCTTTCTGATTATATTGCCACTCTGGCTGTACGACTTCCTCTGGGAAACCTTCAACGAAGGTCAGTCGCCAGGGAAATATATCATGAAGATAAGGGTGGTGAACAAAGATGGTTCCCGCCCCACCATGGGTTCTTTCTTCATGAGATGGCTGCTCAGCACGATAGATGTGGGATTAAGCGGCATCGGACTCCTGTTTATCCTGCTCACCAAGAATGCGCAGCGCCTGGGCGATCTGGCTGCTGGAACAATGGTTATCAAGCAGGTGAACCTGGATAAAATCCATGTATCACTAGATGAATTCTACTATGCCAAGAAAGACTATCGCCCGGTATATGAAGAGGCGAAGAATCTATCGCAGGCACAAATTGAGGTGATTGAGAAAGCGGTTTATGGCGGCAATGGGGAACACGAAAACCAGATAGTCACCCTTGCCGACAAGGTTGCGAAATTCCTGGGGATAGAAGACAAGCTGAAGGCTTCTATACAAAAAGGAAATAGCAAGGAAAAATTCCTTGCTACTATCCTTCATGATTACAATTACTATCTGCTGGAGCTGGTATAAGTACATTACTGAAGTTATATACGTACCTTGATGGAGCAGGCTTGATTATAACTTGTTTACGTACTTTGATGGAACTGTCTTGATTACTCTTTCGGAATCAAGACTGCTCCTTCCTGCTTCTTTCCATCCATCAGTATCCTCATCGGATGCGCAAAGCGCACATGGCGTACATACTGCGTCTCTTCCACAGCCGGCATCGCATCCAATATCTCCTTGTTCACGAAACCGCCTTCTTCGGTGTTGGTATCTACCGTGAAGTAACCCACACCGAAAGAGGTGAGGTTCTGGAAGAAATGGGTGCCTTGGCTCGGGTCGATGTTGTAGTTTTTCAAAGCTACTTCCACGATAACTCGGGCGGCGCTGATATGCGGCCACTTGACCGGCACACCCAGATAATGGTCGCTAGAACCCCAACGGCCCGGACCTATCAGCACATAATTCTTCCCTTCGGCAAGGAACTTACGATTGATTCGTTCGATATCATCAGCCACATAGAAATTGTTCATCGCCGAGAAGTGATCATCATACTTCACATAGACCACATCTACCACATCTTCGCAGATGCCATGACCGAGCGAATTGTGGGAACGGAGCAGGCAGTCGGCATCCGGTATCGCCTTCACATCCTCATCGAGCATCTCCTTGGCATCCACTATCGGACGAATCTGGAGCAGATAGAACTCACAGGTTCTATCGTCGTTGATATTGCAGGCAAACTCTATTTCCACAGGACGGCGCATCGCCTCGGAGCCAAACTTCATAGACATCTGCATCAACTCTGGCAAAGGTACTACTCCATGCTGGAGCACACTGGCAAAGGTAATCAGTTTTCTGCCCATTTCATATACACCATCATTGATAACCTGGTCGTATGGGTCGAAAGTAGAGGCGATATAGGTGAGGCTCTGGTCTTCCACGGCATCCTTCACACGAAGTTTGAGGATGTTGAAGCCATCATCTACCTTGAAATCCTCGCCCACATGCTTCATGTCGAGGGCATAAAACTGGGTCTGCGTATCACGCAAAGCCATCTCAGTCTCTGATGTCTGGAGCACCTGATGCGGATGATAAGGACAGACACGCAGGGTCTGACCGCCATCCACGATATACTTACCCAATCCGAGGGCGAGACTAGCTATGCCTTCCTCTGCCTCTTCATCTCCGATAGGATAATAGTTGAGCGAACGGAGCACACCACTCATCGTTGGGTAGAAACGGGTGCCATAATCCTTACCCACCACCTGCTGCAGGATAACCGCCATCTTCTCCTGGTCGATGACGTTGCTGGTGGCAGTCATATACGCCTTGGAATCACGATAGAACACGGAGGCATACACGCCCTTGATGGCACAAGCCAACATCTGAAGCATCTGATATTTATCCTCAAGATAAGGAATCATATAGGTAGAATAGATGCCGGCGAAAGGCTGATAGTGCGCATCCTCAAGAAGCGAACTGGAACGGATGGCGATAGGACTCTTCGTTGCCTCAAAGAAGGTGAAGAAGTCGGCTATCAGGGAATCCGGCAACTGCGCATGCAGGAAGTGCTTCAATATCTCATCATCGCTGGCATCGCTCAACGCTATCGGATAGAGATTGTTGCTCATCATGAATTCATCGAAGATATCGGTACAGAGCACCACGGTCTTCGGAATCTGCACGGTGGCATTCTCATACTGATTGAACTCCGGATGGCGCTTGATGATATTGTCGAGGAAGGCAAGACCTCTACCCTTTCCGCCCAGTGATCCCTCGCCAATGCGGGCAAAGTGGGCATATTTATCGAACTTCATTCTATCGAACACAGCTACCACACCCAGGTTCTTCATGTGGCGGTACTGCACGATGGCATCAAAGATAATCTGCCTGTGGGCATCCACATCCTGAAGCTTCTCCCAAGTAACATGCTTCAGGAAAGCCGACACTGGGAAGATGGCACGGGCACAAAGCCAGCGGCTCATGTGGTTGCGGCTGATATGATAGAGCATCGAATCGTTAGGGATGTTGAAGATATTATCCTGCAACTCCTTCAGGCTTCTGATGCGCATGATCTCCTCGTGGGTCTTAGGATCACGGAAGATGAAATCACCAAAGCCCATGTGCTCCTCCATCAATCTTCGGAGATCTACACTCATCTTCTTGGAATTCTTATCCACGAAGCGGAAACCCTCAGCTTCTGCCTTGGCACGGTTATCACTCTCAGAACTTTCGAGGATGAGGGGCACGAAAGAGTCATGCTTACGGATGTAACGGAAGAGCTGCAAACCTGCATCAGGACATTTCTCACGACCGAAGGTATCGGTGCCATACTCAGGCTTGACATCTTCATCAACCTCATTTCCAAAAGCCCTGGCGGCACTCTTCAAAGGGAACCGGGCATCGCTGATGACTCCAAGGGTATTATTGGAATACTTATCATACAGTTTCTTCGCCTCCTCATAGGTACGAGCCAATACCACCTTAGGACGGCCACGCATACGCATGGTTGCGGCATGGCGGTTCAGGGCTTCCTTGGAGAAGTTCTTGCTCTGCTCCAGAATGTAATTATAGAGGTTGGGCAAGATGGAACTGTAGAAGCGAATAGAGTCCTCGACCAGAAGAATCATCTGCACACCCGCCTCCTGGATATCATGCTCCAGATTCATCTTATCCTCAATCAACTTGATGATGGAAAGAATCAAGTTGGTATTTCCCAACCAACAGAATACATAATCGAAGATGCTCAAATCCTCGTTCTGCATTCGCTTGGTGATACCATGTGAGAAAGGGGTAAGAACCACACAGTGGATGTTAGGGAACTTGCCCTTGATATCACGGGCCACATCAAAGGCATCATTATCTGCATTACCAGGCATACAGATGACCAGGTCTATCACCGTAGAACGCAACACCTGAGCAGCCTCTTCCGTGGTAGAAACCTGTGTAAAGGTAGGCGGATAACGAAGACCAAGCTCCATATACTCATTATATATCTTCTCCTCGATGCGTCCATCATCTTCAAGCATGAACGCATCGTAAGGGTTGGCTACAATCAACACATTGTAGATACGGCGCATCATCAGATTGACAAACGATACGTCTTTCAAGTAGAACTTATTCCACTCATTAGGTACATTATTTTCCATATCTGTCGCTATTTATACTGCAAAGATAGTATTTTTCTGATATTTCCTTGCATTTTTCATCTATTTTTTATATATTTGCAACCAAAATATCGAGAAGTTATGAAAATAAAATACTTAATCATAGCATTATTGACTACGTTTTTTATGAGTCCATGTTGTGCACAGAAGCATCAACACGGAAAGGCATCGTATTATTCAAAGCGAGCCACAGGCGCACGCTCTGCAAGCGGGCAAAAGATACATCACGACAGTTTGACGTGTGCACACCGTTACTATCCATTCGGCACTATGCTGAAAGTAACCAATCTCAGAAATGATAAAAGCGTAATCGTGAAGGTAATAGATCGTGGGCCTTTCGGAAGAGGAAGAATCATTGATCTTTCATGGGCGGCTGCCAAGGAAATCGACATGATTTCACAAGGCGTAGGAACCGTAAGGGTGGAGAGGTTGGATAACCCAGTGCCATATAAGCTAGAAGACGGCAAACTTCCTAAGATTGATTTCGAAATGGCTGAATTCGAACCGGAGAATACAAAAACGAGCAAGAACCATCATTAAAAACAGGTTCATGCTCGTTTACATTTCATATATGGCAACTTATTTATCGCCGGTATAATCCTTCACTTTGAAATCATAGAGACGATCATCACCGCTATTGGTGGAATCAAAGATTTCAGAATTATCAGTTACAGGGGCACTATAGTCGTACATGTCATCACTCTTGACAGAGGATGAACGCTTTGAACGAGTATGATGACGAGAAGCAGAACGATTAGAACAAGAACGCTCTTTCCTATCCCGTTGATAAGCTGCTTCACGCTCAGCCTGAGCCTTATCAGCCTGACTGCCGATAGCAGCACCAACCATAGCACCACCAGCCATTCCAACAATCGTACCGATGTCAGAACCTCTTGGACCACCAGAAAGTCCACCGATGGCGGAACCGAGGATGGAACCGATGGAACTTCCTGCATAAGCTCCACTACCCGTATATGTATCGCAACTACTCATCAGCAAAGACGAGCAAAGCATAAAGAGTATCACCTTTTTCATAACCTTATCTTTTAATTCTACTGCAAAAATACAACTTATTTTTGAGAACATCAAGAAAGAATCTCTAAATAATGTTAGGGAATTCCCTAAACAATAGAAAATATATCAGAAAAAGCAAAAAAAAGCGCCTCTGTCTTACGACAGAAGCGCTTATATGTAGTGAGATCTTTTGTAACTTATTCAGCTGCAGCCTCTTCAGTTGCAGGAGCCTCAGTTGCAGGAGCCTCCTCAGCCTTAGTTGCCTTGCGACTACGACGAGTCTTCTTAGCAGCAGCCTTAGGAGTCTTAGCCATGTTCTCATCAAAGTCAACGAGCTCGATGAAAGCAATCTCAGCTGCGTCACCCTGACGGGTACCCAACTTGATAACGCGAGTGTAACCACCTGGACGGTTAGCTACCTTCTCAGCTACCTCACCGAAGAGAGCCTTAACAGCATACTTGTTCTGAAGATAACGGAAAACAACACGACGTGATGTAGTTGTATCATTCTTTGAACGAGTGATTAATGGCTCAACATACTTTTTGAGAGCCTTTGCCTTTGCGAGGGTCGTAGTGATTCTTTTGTGCTCGCTCAAGATAAGTGATGCAGCCATGTTAGCCAACATCGCGTTACGATGAGAAGCAGTACGACCTAAATGGTTGAATTTCTTATTGTGTCTCATTTTTGTTTTTGTTCTTTTTGGACAAAGGATGCATTACGCATCCTTGTCTAATTTATACTTTGAAATATCAGTTCCAAAAGACAGATTCAGACTCTCGAGCAAATCATCAAGCTCTGAGAGCGATTTCTTACCGAAGTTGCGGAACTTCAAGAGGTCAGTCTTGTTATACTGAACCAAATCACCAAGAGTCTCAACATCAGCTGCCTTCAAGCAGTTGAGCGCACGAACACTCAGGTTCATATCTACGAGACGAGTCTTAAGCAACTGGCGCATGTGGAGAACCTCCTCATCAAACTCTTGATTGCTCTCTTGATCAGGGCTTTCAAGCGTGATCTTCTCATCAGAGAAGAGCATGAAGTGATAAATGAGGATCTTCGCAGCCTCTTTCAGTGCATCCTTAGGACTAATGGAACCATCTGTTGTAACTTCAAGCACGAGCTTATCGTAGTCAGTCTTCTGCTCAACACGATATGGCTCTACAGCGTACTTCACGTTACGGATAGGGGTGTAGATGGAATCGATTGGGAGAACGTTAACGTCTGTGCAGAATTGACGATTCTCATCAGCAGGCACGTAACCACGTCCCTTATTAATAGTCAAATCAATCTGCATCGAAGCTTTGGAGTCTAAATGACAAATCACCAAATCAGGGTTTAACACTTCAAATCCAGTCAGATACTTGCCAATGTCACCAGCCTTGAATTCTGTAGAATTCTCAACGGTGATACTAACTTTCTCATTCTCGAATTCTTCTACTACTTGCTTGAATCGAACTTGCTTGAGATTCAAGATAATGTTGGTAACATCTTCCTTTACACCAGGAACTGAAGAGAACTCGTGCTCAACACCCGCAATGCGGATTGTGTTGACAGCATAGCCCTCCAGTGATGAAAGGAGAATGCGGCGCAAGGCGTTACCGATGGTTACGCCAAAGCCAGGCTCCAAAGGACGGAATTCAAACTTTCCGAACTGGTTGTCAGCCTCCAGCATTACTACTTTATCAGGTTTTTGAAATGCTAATATCGCCATTAATTTAATGATTTATTTAGAGTACAACTCAACGATTAACTGCTCCTTGATATTCTCTGGAATGTCAGCACGCTCTGGCTTGTGCAAGAACTTGCCACTCTTTGAATTATCATCCCACTCAATCCATGGGTACTTGCTATGATTGAAACCAGCGAGTGCTGCTTCGATTACCTCGAGAGACTTAGACTTCTCACGAACAGCAACAACCATACCTGGCTTAACTGCAAATGAAGGGATATTAACTACCTTGCCATCAACAGTGATGTGCTTGTGACCTACCAACTGGCGTGCAGCAGCACGTGTTGGAGCGATACCAAGACGGAAAACCACGTTGTCAAGACGGCACTCGAGATTCTGAAGAAGAACCTCACCAGTAATACCCTCAGCCTTAGCAGCCTTCTCAAACATATTACGGAACTGACGCTCTAATACACCATAAGTGTACTTAGCCTTCTGCTTCTCTGCCAACATGACACCATACTCAGACATCTTTCTACGACGGCTGTTGCCATGCTGTCCAGGAGGGAAGTTTCTCTTGGACAAAACTTTGTCTGCGCCGAAGATTGGCTCACCAAAACGACGCGCAATTTTAGATTTCGGACCTATATATCTAGCCATAATATTTATAAAATGCTATAATGTTTGTATCAATGAATGCTATTATACACGACGACGCTTTGGAGGGCGACATCCGTTGTGTGGTAATGGAGTTACGTCAACGATTTCAGTAACCTCGATACCTGCACCGTGTACGGCACGAATAGCAGACTCACGACCATTACCTGGACCCTTAACATAAGCCTTAACCTTGCGAAGACCAAGGTCGAATGCAACCTTAGCACAATCCTCCGCAGCCATCTGTGCAGCATAAGGAGTATTCTTCTTAGAACCACGGAAACCCATCTTACCAGCTGAAGACCAAGAAATAATCTGACCCTCGTTGTTAGCAAGAGATACAATGATGTTGTTGAATGAGCTGTGTACGTGAAGCTGACCGATAGCGTCAACGCGTACGTTTCTCTTCTTAGATGTTGCTTTTTGCTTTGCCATAATTAATTTCCTCCTTAGAATTACTTAGTAGCCTTCTTCTTATTAGCAACAGTCTTCTTCTTACCCTTACGAGTACGAGCATTGTTCTTAGTGCTCTGTCCGCGAACAGGAAGACCATTACGATGTCTAACTCCACGATAGCAACCAATATCCATCAGTCGCTTAATGTTCATCTGGATCTCTGAACGGAGATCACCTTCAACCTTGAACTCAGCGCCGATAATTTCACGGATCTTGGCTGCCTGATCGTCAGACCACTCGCTGACTTTCAGGTCACGGCTTACACCTGCCTTATCCAATATCTTTGCTGAACTACTTCGACCAATACCGTAGATATAGGTCAATGCGATTTCGCCACGCTTATTCTGGGGCAAATCTACTCCAACAATTCTTATTGCCATTGTTTAATAAAAAATTAAAAAATTAATACCTTGCGTTAAAAGCGGTGCAAAAGTACAACTTTTTTTTGAAATAGCCATACTTTTACCAAACTTTAACATTAACCCTGACGCAATTTCATCTTAGGGTTCTTCTTGTTAATAACGAAGAGACGACCCTTACGACGTACGATCTTGCAATCAGCTGAACGCTTCTTCAATGATGCTCTTGTCTTCATAACCTTATATTGTGATAATTATTTGTATCTAAAAACAATTCTACCCTTTGTCAAGTCGTATGGACTCATTTCCACCTTAACCTTATCACCAGGTAAAATCTTGATGTAATGCATTCTCATCTTACCAGAGATGTGGGCAGTAATGTCAACACCATTCTCCAATTCTACTCGGAACATAGCATTTGATAATGCCTCTACAATAGTTCCATCTTGCTCAATAGCGGCCTGTTTTGCCATAATCAAAAATTTTGTCCTTCTAAATGTTCAACTTCTACGAATGAAGATAAAATTTCAGCTTTACCTTTTCGAACAACTATAGTATGCTCGTAATGAGCAGCTGGCAGACGATCTCTAGTTACTATACTCCATTTATCGGGAAGTAATCCTATCTTTCGGTCGCCCATAGTAATCATTGGCTCAATGGCAAGGCACATGCCCTCTTTCAACAAGATGCCAGAACCTCTACTACCGTAGTTACGGACTGGAGGATCTTCATGCATTTCCTTTCCAATACCATGACCAGTCAATTCACGAACAACTCCATAACCAAAACCTTGGCAATGGTTTTGAATCGCATAACCAATATCACCCAAGTGATTTCCTGCTACAGCCTGTTCAATACCTAGATACAAAGATTCTTTAGTTACCTTTAGAAGTTGCCTAACATCAGAAGATATTTCTCCAACGGCGAAAGTATAGCAACTGTCACCATTGAAACCTTCGAGAAGAGTACCACAATCAATGGAAATAATATCGCCATCCTTGAGAACACTCTTTTCACTTGGTATTCCATGTACAACTACATCATTGAGAGATGTACATATACTAGCGGGAAAAGGCTCTCCAAATGGATTAGGAAAATTCTTAAACGTTGGAATCGCACCATGATCACGGATGAATTCCTCGGCTACCTTATCCAATTGGAGAGTCGTTACACCTGGTTTTATATGTTTACCTAACTCTGCAAGGGTAGCACCAACAAGTTGGTTTGCCTTGCGCATTAGGTCAATTTCATCCTCTGTCTTCAGAAATATCTGCATTTCAAAAGATAAAGATTAATATGCAGCAACACCACCCTGACGAGTATGGCCTGAATTAAGAAGACCATCGTAGTGGCGCATAAGCAAATGACTCTCAATCTGCTGCAATGTGTCAATAACAACACCTACCAAAATCAACAGAGATGTACCTCCGAAGAATTGTGAGAAGGCCTGCTGCACATCAAGAAGTCCTGCAAGAGCTGGCATAATCGCAATAAATGCTATAAATAATGAACCTGGTAAAGTAATACGAGACATTACGGTATCAATGTACTCAGCGGTATCCTTACCTGGCTTGACACCAGGAATGAAACCATTGTTACGCTTCATATCCTCTGCCATCTGAGTTGGGTTCAATGTAATCGCAGTATAGAAGTATGTAAATGCAATCACTAAGATAACATAAACAACATTATAAAGCAAACTGCGGTTATCCATGAGCTGCTGAACTACGCTGCTGGCGTTCTCAGACTGATAGCGAACTATCGCCAATGGAATAAACATCAAAGCCTGTGCAAAGATGATAGGCATTACGTTGGCTGCAAAAAGCTTCAATGGAATGTACTGACGTGCACCACCATACTGCTTATTACCAACCAGACGCTTGGCATACTGAACCGGAATCTTGCGTGTACCCTGTACCAAAAGAATTGAAGCACAAACTACAGCATAGAGAATGAGTATCTCAACAATGAACATAATAAGACCACCACCAGAGATTGCCTGCAAACGGGAAGTAACCTCCTGTACGAATGCCTGAGGCAAACGAGCCATGATACCAATCATAATGATCAGAGAGATACCATTACCAACACCCTTATCAGTAATACGCTCACCTAACCAGAGAATGAACATACTACCTGCTGCCAAGATGATAGTTGCCGGAATCATGAAGACAGTCCAGCTAATACCTGTTGCCAGAGCATTAGCTGCCTGCATCTTCAAGTTCAAAAGGTAACTAGGAGCCTGAAAGACCAAGATGGCGACAGTCAGGACTCTAGTATACCATTGTATTTTTTTGCGGCCACTCTCACCCTCTCGCTGCATCTTCTGGAAATAAGGTACAGCGACAGCAAGAAGCTGCATAACAATTGAAGCTGAGATATAAGGCATTATTCCCAACGCAAAAATAGACGCATTGGAAAATGCACCACCAGAGAACATGTCCAAAAGCGACATAAGACCGCCAGAGGTCTGCGACTGCAATTTTTCCAACATGCTCGGGTTGATACCAGGAAGTACAACGAACGAGCCAAAACGGTAAATAGCCGTAAACAGAAGAGTAATAAGGAGTCTCTGACGGAGATCCTCAATCTTCCAACAGTTCTTTAGTGTCTCAATAAACTTTTTCATTTACTTAGATTATAGTTGCGTTACCACCAACTGCCTTGATTGCCTCTTCAGCAGTCTTTGAGAAAGCATTAGCTTCAACTTCCAATTTTGCTTTAAGTTCACCGTTACCGAGAACCTTAACCAGTTCCTTACCATTGGTAAGACCTGCAGCCTTAAGTTCCTCAATACCGATCTTTGTAAGGTTCTTTGCCTCAGCAAGAGCCTGAAGAGTTGAAAGGTTAACTGCGAAGTACTCCTTATGGTTGATATTCTTGAAACCAGCCTTTGGAACACGACGCTGCAATGGCATCTGACCACCTTCGAAACCAATCTTTCTCTTATAACCAGAACGAGCCTTGGCACCCTTGTGACCACGTGTAGAAGTACCACCGAGACCAGAACCTGGACCACGACCAATACGACGACGTGAATGGGTAGAACCTGCAGCAGGTTTCAAATTATTTAATTTCATAACCGTTCCTAATTTATAAAAATTAATTAATCAACTACACTTACGAGGTGATGAACCTTACGGATCATACCACGGTTGCTAGGAGTATCCTCTACCTCAACAACCTGAGAAATCTTGTGGAGACCAAGACAAGCGAGTGTACGCTTCTGATCTACTGGAGCACCGATTTTACTCTTAATCTGCTTGATTTTAATTGTTGCCATATTCGACTTTTCCTAATTAACCGTTAAATACTTTATCCATACTGATACCACGCTCACCTGCAACAGTGTAAGCATCACGCATCTGAGCAAGAGCTGCGATAGTAGCCTTTACAAGGTTGTGGGCATTAGAAGAACCCTTAGACTTTGCGATGACATCCTTGATACCAACACTCTCAAGTACAGCACGCATAGCACCACCGGCCTTCAAACCGGTACCGGCTGCAGCAGGCTTGATGAGCACCTTAGCACCACCGAATGCAGTCTCTACCTCGTGAGGAACTGTACCCTTGAGTACAGGAACCTTAACCAAGTTCTTCTTAGCAGCCTCAGTACCCTTGGCGATGGCAGCTGTAACCTCACCTGCCTTACCAAGACCGTAGCCGATTACGCCATTACCGTCACCAACAACGACGATAGCAGCGAATGTGAAAGTACGACCACCCTTAGTAACCTTAGTTACACGGTTGATAGCAACCAAGCGATCCTTAAGTACTTCTTCGTTATTTACTTTTACTTTATCCATTGCCATAATCGTTTAAAATTTAAGACCACCATTACGAGCACCCTCAGCCAACTGCTTTACGCGACCATGGTAGAGATAACCATTACGGTCGAAAACTACTGCCTCAACGCCAGCAGCCTTGGCCTTCTCAGCGATGAGCTCGCCAACCTTAGTTGCCTGCTCCTGCTTAGGCATCTTCTCCAAACCGAGTGAAGAAGCTGATGCAAGTGTAGTGCCTGTCAAATCATTAATAACCTGAGCGTAAATCTGCTTGTTAGAGCGGAAAACACTAAGACGTGGACGCTCAGCTGTTCCGTTAACACTCTTACGAATGCGGAACTTTATCTTAATTCGTCTTTCTACTTTCTTTGTTGTCATAATCGTAAATACTTAAAATTACTTAGCTGAAGCACTCTTACCAGACTTTCTGCGAATAACTTCACCCTTAAAGAGAATACCCTTACCCTTATAAGGCTCAGGCTTGCGGAAAGAACGAATTTTTGCACAAACGAGTCCCAACAACTGCTTGTCGCATGACTCCAATGTCAAGATTGGGTTCTGGTTTCTTTCAGACTTAGTCTCAACCTTAATCTCCTTAGGCAACTGGATGAAAATAGGGTGAGTGTAACCCAAAGCGAACTCAATAAGGTTGCCCTGGTTAGAAACACGATAACCAACACCTACCAATTCCAAAACCTTTGTATAACCAGCGCTAACGCCAACAACCATGTTGTGAACGAGAGAGCGATACAAACCGTGGAAAGCCTGCTTCTGCTTAACATTTACAGGACTATTTTCATCGATTTCAAAGCTAATATGACCATCTGCATTGTTAAACTTGATAGATGGATCAATCCACTGAGAAAGTTCACCCTTAGGGCCCTTTACTGTACAAACGTGTGAATCGTTGTCATAGTTTACAGTAACGCCTGCAGGGATACTAATTGGCAATTTTCCTATTCTAGACATATAAAAGCCTCCAATTAATAAATATAGCAAAGAACCTCGCCACCGATCTTAAGATCAGAAGCCTCTTTGTCTGTCATTACACCTTTGGATGTAGATAAGATTGCGATACCTAATCCGTTAATAACTCTTGGCATGTCCTTGTAACCAGTGTACTTACGCAAACCTGGAGTAGACACGCGCTTCAAACACTTGATAGCGTTTTGCTTTGTAGTTGGGTTGTACTTCAAGGCAACCTTGATTGAGCCCTGAGGACCATCCTCTACAAACTTGTAGTTGAGGATGTAACCTTTCTCGAAGAGGATCTTAGTAATCTCTTTCTTCAAGTTAGACGCAGGAACTTCAACAACACGGTGATGAGCCATGATTGCGTTTCTGAGTCTTGTCAGATAATCTGCTATTGGATCTGTCATAATATAAATGTTTAATTAATCGGGACTACCCCGACAATATTAAATAAAAAAATTCTTTTGCCTGTAAGGATTACCAGCTTGCCTTCTTTACACCTGGAATCAAACCTGCAGAAGCCATCTCACGGAACTGGATACGAGAAAGACCGAACTGGCGGATATAACCCTTTGGACGACCAGTGATCTTGCAACGGTTGTGAAGACGGATAGGGTTTGCATTCTTAGGGATAGCCTGAAGCTTACGAGCTGCCTCGTATGCTTCGGCTGGATCATTAGAAGTTGCAATAATCTTTTTCAGAGCTTCGCGCTTTTCAGCGTAACGAGCTACAAGCTTTGCACGCTTAATCTCGCGAGCTTTCATTGATTCTTTTGCCATATCTCTTAATCTTTATTTGCGTTCTTGAATGGAAGACCAAATGCCTTCAAAAGAGCAAAACCTTCCTCGTCTGTCTTAGCAGTTGTAACGAAGGTGATGTTCATACCCTGGATGCGATCGATCTCATCGATGTTGATCTCAGGGAAGATAATCTGCTCAGTGATACCCAATGTATAGTTACCACGGCCATCAAACTTGCTCTCAATACCCTTGAAGTCGCGGATACGAGGAAGAGAAACACGAACGAGCTTCTCCAAGAACTCATACATACGCTCACGACGCAATGTTACCATAACACCGATAGGCATCTTCTTACGAAGCTTGAAGTTTGCAATATCCTTCTTAGAATATGTAGCAACAGCCTTCTGACCGGTGATAGCAGTAATCTCATTGATAGCTACGTCAACAATCTTCTTGTCCTGTGTAGCATCACCGAGACCCTGGTTGATAACAATCTTCTTCAACACAGGAATTTCCATTGCTGAAGAATAGTTGAACTGCTTCTGCAAAGAAGGAGCGATAGTCTCCTTATATACTTTCTTTAACTGTGCTGTATCCATTACTTGATTTCCTCCCCTGACTTTTTAGCGATGCGAACAACGTTTTTACCCTCATGCTTGATAGCAACGCGAGTAGCCTTGCCACTCTTAGGATCGATCAAACTCAAATTTGAGATATGAATAGGAGCCTCCTGCTTAACAATACCTCCCTGAGGATTCTTTGCAGATGGCTTAGTGCTCTTAGATACCATGTGCACACCCTCAACGATGGCACGGTTCTCGTCAACGAGGACCTTGAGCACCTTACCTGTCTTGCCCTTATCAGCACCGGCAATAACGATAACGGTATCGTCTTTCTTAATATGTAACTTACTCATTACTTTATACTTTTAAAAATATTAAAGAACCTCAGGTGCCAAAGAAACGACTTTCATATTAACTGCACGAAGCTCACGAGCAACAGGGCCGAAGATACGGCTACCACGAAGCTCACCTGCATTGTTGAGCAATACACAAGCGTTATCATCGAAACGGATATATGAACCGTCTGGACGACGAATTTCCTTCTTTGTGCGAACAATCAAAGCCTTTGATACTGCACCTTTCTTCAAATCACTTGATGGGATAACGTTCTTGACAGCAACGACAATCACGTCACCAACACTAGCGTAACGACGGCCTGTACCACCGAGAACTCGAATGCAAAGAGCCTCGCGAGCACCGCTGTTGTCACATACTGTAAGTCTTGATTCTGCCTGTATCATAATTACTTAGCTTTTTCTACAATTTGTACTAATCTCCATCTCTTAGTCTTAGACAGAGGACGAGTCTCCATGATCATAACTGTATCACCTACGTTAGCCTCATTGTTCTCGTCATGTGCATGGTACTTCTTTGTCTTCTGGACAAACTTACCATAAATAGGGTGCATCTCCTTGAACTTAGCTGCAATAACAATGGTTTTATCCATCTTGTTGCTGATAACAACACCCTGTCTTACTTTTCTTAAATTTCTTGTTTCCATCTGGACCATTATTATTTGTTAAGTTCTCTCTGACGAAGTTCAGTTTTCATACGTGCGATATCACGACGAGCAACCTTAATCTCTGATGGATTCTCAAGTGGAGTTACATTGTGGTTGATCTTCTTCTTGTTCAAAGCGTCAACAGCTGCCTCCAACTTCTCAACCAATTCCTTGGTCTCGATATTTTTAATTTCTGCAATCTTCATAATTAAGCGTTTTTATCGTAATCACGTCTAACAATAAACTTAGTCTTCACAGGAAGTTTCTGAGCGCAAAGACGGAGTCCCTCCTTTGCGATGTCGAAACTAACACCCTCTACTTCAAAGAGAATGCGACCTGGTGTAACAGGTGCAACCCATCCTGCTGGATCACCCTTACCTTTACCCATTCGGACATCGGCTGGCTTACGAGTGATTGGCTTATCAGGGAAAATGCGGATCCAGACCTGACCCTGACGATTCATGTAGCGGTTCAATGCCACACGAGCTGCCTCGATCTGACGGCTATCGATCCACTTTGACTCAAGAGTCTTGATGCCGAAAGAACCGAATGCCAATTGTGTACCTCTATGAGCGTTGCCTTTGTTGCCACGACCATCTTGAGGTCTTCTATATTTTACTCTTTTTGGCTGTAACATGATAGCTTTCTAAAATTTAACGGTTATTGTTTCTTTTACGATTACCACCACGGTTGTTAGAGCGACCGTTACCACGGTTGTTGTTGCTCTTGTTATCCTGAGAGAAGTTTGGAGTAAGATCAGCCTTACCATAAACCTCACCACGACAAATCCAAACCTTGATACCAAGCAAACCTACCTTAGTAAGTGCCTCGCACTGGCAGTAGTCGATGTCTGCACGGAAAGTGTGAAGAGGAGTACGACCCTCCTTGTACATTTCCTTACGTGCCATTTCAGCACCGTTCAGACGACCTGTAATCTGAATCTTGATACCCTCAGCACCAGCACGCATAGTGTTAGCAACTGCCATCTTGATAGCGCGACGATAAGCAATCATGTGCTCAATCTGGCTCGCGATGTTCTTACCTACGATGGTAGCATCAAGCTCAGGCTTCTTAACCTCGAAGATGTTGATCTGAATATCTTTCTTATAAAGCTTCTTCAACTCTTCCTTCAACTTATCTACATCCTGACCACCTTTACCAATGACAATACCTGGACGGGCTGTGCAAATAGTAATGGTAACAAGCTTCAATGTACGTTCGATAACGATACGAGAAACGCTTGCCTTAGCAAGGCGCTCGTTAAGATACTTACGGATTTTCTGATCCTCAACGAGGTTGTCACCGAAGTTCTTACCACCGAACCAATTTGAATCCCAACCACGGATAACACCAAGTCGGTTACTAATCGGATTAACTTTCTGTCCCATTCTACTTAATTATTTTTCGTCATTAGTTTTTGCATCAACAAAGAGAGTTACATGGTTAGAACGCTTACGGATTCTATAACCACGACCCTGTGGTGCAGGTCTCATACGTTTCATTGTAACGCCTTCGTCAACGAAGACCTTACTGATATAAAGCTCACCGTCTTCAGCCTTGCGATTATTCTTTGCCTCCCAGTTAGCGATAGCTGAACGAAGTAATTTCTCAACGTCAGCAGATGCCTGCTTCTTAGAGAAGCGAAGTACTCCGAGTGCACGGTTAACCTCCATACCACGAATCATGTCTACTACATAGCGCATCTTACGTGGAGAAGAAGGAACGCCTACCAACTTAGCGAAGTACAAGTTTTTACGGGCTTCTTTCAATTTCTCAGCCGCAATATGTTTTCTTGCTCCCATTATTTACTTAAATTTTTAAATGGTTTAACCCTTAGCTTACTTTCTGTTACCAGAGTGACCGCCAAAGCGACGTGTTGGAGCGAACTCTCCAAGCTTGTGGCCAACCATATTCTCTGTAACATAAACAGGGATAAATTTGTTACCGTTATGAACTGCAACAGTATGTCCTACGAAATCAGGAGATATCATTGAAGCTCTAGCCCATGTCTTAACAACATTCTTCTTGCCACTCTCGTTCATAGCGAGAATCTTCTTCTCGAGAGAAACGTTGATGTATGGACCTTTTTTAAGTGAACGACTCATAATTTACTCTTTATTTTTTGTTAGCTCTTTCGATAATATACTTGTTAGAAAGCTTCTTAGGTGCGCGAGTCTTAAGACCCTTAGCGTACAAGCCCTTACGTGAACGTGGGTGACCACCACTCTGGCGACCTTCACCACCACCCATTGGGTGATCAACAGGGTTCATAACAACACCACGGTTGTGTGGACGACGACCCAACCAGCGTGAGCGACCAGCCTTACCAGACTGCTCAAGAGCGTGGTCAGAGTTACCAACACTACCAACTGTAGCCTTACAAGCACTCAAAATCTGGCGTGTTTCACCAGAAGGGAGCTTAATTACACAATAACTGCCCTCACGAGAAGTCAACTGAGCAAAATTACCAGCCGAACGAACCAACAAGGCACCCTGACCAGGACGCAACTCAATGTTGTGGATCACTGTACCAACAGGGATGTTTGCCAAAGGAAGACAGTTACCAATCTCAGGAGCAGCTTCTGCACCTGACATCAAAGTAGCGCCTACCTCAAGTCCGTTAGGAGCAATAATGTAACGTTTTTCACCATCAGCGTAGTAAAGCAATGCGATACGAGCCGAACGATTTGGATCGTACTCGATTGTCTTAACAACTGCTGGAACACCATCTTTCTCACGTTTGAAGTCGATTAAACGATACTTCTGCTTGTGACCACCGCCAATGTAGCGAACGGTCATCTTACCGGTGTTGTTTCGACCGCCGGTAGAACGTTTACCGTAAACGAGAGACTTCTCTGGCACGGATGCAGTAATATCCTCGAACGTGCCAATAACCTTGTGTCTTTGACCCGGAGTAACCGGTTTTAATTTACGTACTGCCATTTTTTATTTTAAATATTGCTGTAAAAATCAATTGTATCGCCCTCCTTAAGAGTAACGATTGCCTTCTTGAACGCATTCTTCTGACCCTTAACAAGACCTGCCTTAGTGTAACGGGCAGAGCGCTTGCCAGCGTAGCGAATTGTGTTCACGTCAACTACTGTAACATTATACAGACTCTCAACTTCCTTCTTAATCTCGAGCTTATTAGCCTCAGGACGAACAACGAAGCCATAGCGGTTAGGCTGCTTGTCTGTAATCTTGGTCATCTTCTCAGTAACCAATGGTTTGATAATAAATGCCATATTCTAATATCTCCTTTTTACTTTGTTAAGATCTGGTCGATAGTCTCCAGCGACTTTTCAGTAATCACTACTACATCAGCGTTCAAAACTTTGTACGAATTGACGTTAGATGCGAGGATAACCTCAGCGCGCTGTAAGTTACGTGCAGACAAATATACGTTTTTATTTGATTCTGGCAAAACGAAGAGCACTTTTTTGCCCTCAATTTTAAGATTCTTAAGAACACTTAAGAATTCTTTAGTCTTAGGAGCCTCAAAAGTGAAATCTTCCAACATCACGATAGAGTTCTCCTGAGCCTTGTAAGACAATGCTGACTTACGAGCAAGAATCTTTACTTTCTTGTTGAGCTTAAAGCGGTAATCACGTGGCTTAGGACCAAATACGCGAGCACCACCTACGAGTACAGGTGAGTTAATATCACCACGACGAGCACCGCCGCCACCCTTCTGACGACCAAGCTTACGAGTAGAACCGCTCATCTCGCTTCTCTCCTTAGACTTAGCTGTACCCTGACGCTGGTTAGCGAGATACTGCTTTACGTCGAGGTAGAGAACGTGATCGTTAGGCTCAATGCCGAAGACTGCATCATTAAGAGCTACCTTGCGGCCGGTCTCCTGACCTTTGATATCTAATACGCTAACTTCCATTATTTCTCAATTAAAACAGTTGAACCTTTGCATCCAGCGAAAGAACCCTTAACGATAAGGAGATTCTGCTCTGGAATTACCTTTAACACCTGAAGGTTCTGAGTAGTAACTCTGTCACCTCCCATTTGGCCGCCCATGCGCATACCCTTGAATACCTTAGCAGGGTAAGAACATGCACCAATAGATCCCGGCTTGCGAGCGCGGTCATCCTGACCGTGAGTAGACTGACCTACACCACCGAATCCGTGACGCTTTACAACGCCCTGGAAGCCTTTACCCTTTGATGTACCAATTACGTCAACGAACTTGCAGCCGTTGAAGATTTCAACTGTAATGGTGTCACCGAGGTTGTACTCCTCATCAAACTTGAACTCGGCCAAGTGCTTCTTAGGTGTTGTGCCTGCCTTCTTGAAGATTCCCATCATAGGCTGAGAAGTACGCTTCTCCTTAGCCTCACCGAAACCTAACTGATAAGCCTTGTAACCATCCTTCTCTACGGTCTTAACCTGGGTTACAACACAAGGACCTACTTCGATAACAGTGCACGGAATATTCTTACCGTCGGCACTGAAAACGGATGTCATTCCGATTTTCTTTCCAATTAATCCTGGCATTTCAATTTAATTTTTAATAATTAGACTTTGATTTCTACTTCTACACCACTTGGCAATTCAAGCTTCATCAAGGCATCAACTGTCTTAGCTGTTGAGCTGTAGATGTCGATGAGACGCTTGAAATCTGAGAGCTGGAACTGCTCGCGAGACTTCTTGTTAACGAAAGTACTGCGGTTTACAGTAAAAATACGCTTGTGTGTTGGCAATGGAATAGGACCGCTAACGATAGCGCCTGTTGCCTTAACAGCCTTCACAATCTTCTCAGCTGACTTGTCAACCAACTGGTGGTCGTAAGACTTCAGCTTAATTCTGATTTTCTGACTCATTTTTAAAATTAAGTTATTAATATTATGAATTATTTTAGTCTAATGGAAGAAGAGGTACGCTGCTTAAGAGTCATTCGCTAAGCAGCGCCTCATCTTACCGTTATTTCTTTTTATTAAAGGAGTTCTGCGTGACCCTTAACCTCCTCCAACACTGCCTTAGCGATTGTTGAAGAGAGAGGTGCATGGTGATCATACTCCATAGAGCTTGTTGCACGACCAGAAGTGATAGTACGCAAAGCTGTTACATAACCGAACATCTCAGCCAATGGAACCATAGCCTTTACGATGCGAGCACCGCTACGGCCTTCCTCCATACCCTGAACGAGACCACGGCGCTTGTTCAAGTCACCGATTACATCACCCATGTTCTCTTCTGGAGTAACAACCTCTACCTTCATGATAGGCTCCATCAAAACAGGACCTGCCTTAGGGCAAAGTACCTTGAATGCCTGATGTGCTACCAACTCGAATGACAACTGGTCAGAGTCAACTGGGTGGAAGCTACCATCGGTCAAAGTTACCTTCAAACCTGTCATTGGGAAGCCACCGAGTACACCATTTGACAAGCAATCAGCGAAGCCCTTCTGTACAGATGGGATGAATTCTTTAGGAACGTTACCACCCTTAACCTCGTTGATGAACTGCAAGTCGCCCTCCTTGTAATCCTCGTCCTTAGGACCGATGGTTACGTCGATACAAGCGAACTTACCACGACCACCAGACTGCTTCTTGTAAGTCTCACGGCTCTGAGCTGTCTTAGTGATAGCCTCCTTGTAGTTAACCTGAGGCTTACCCTGGTTACACTCAACCTTGAACTCACGCTTCAAACGGTCGATGATGATATCCAAGTGGAGCTCACCCATACCAGAGATGATAGTCTGACCGCTCTGCTCGTCTGTACGAACTGTGAAGGTTGGGTCCTCCTCAGCCAACTTAGCGAGACCGTTATCCATCTTAGCGATGTCAGCCTGGCTCTTTGGCTCAACTGCGATAGAGATCACAGTATCAGGGAATGTCATAGACTCCAATACGATTGGGTGATCCTCATCACAGAGTGTATCACCTGTACGGATATCCTTGAAACCTACACCTGCACCGATATCACCAGCATCGATAGACTCCATTGGAATCTCCTGCTTTGAGTTCATCTGGAACAGACGGCTGATACGCTCGCGCTTACCGGAACGTGGGTTGTAAACGTAAGAACCAGCAACAACCTTACCTGAGTAAACACGGAAGAATACCAAGCGGCCCATGAATGGGTCTGTAGCAATCTTAAATGCGAGAGCAGATGTTGGCTCATCCTCAGATGGCTTGCGATCCTCTTCCTCCTCAGTATCAGGGTTAGTACCGATGATATTTGGAGTATCCATTGGTGAAGGCAAGAATGCGCATACATAGTCGAGCAATGGCTGAACACCCTTGTTCTTGTATGAAGAACCGAGCAACATTGGGCAGCACTCCATAGCGCAGCAACCCTTGCGGATAGCAGCGAGGAGCTTCTCCTCAGGAATATCCTTACCATCGAGATAGAGCTCCATCACCTCGTCATCGAAGTTAGCAGCACCCTCAAGAAGCTTATCACGCCACTCAGCAGCCTCATCAGCCAAGTCAGCAGGAATTTCCTCTACGTCATACTCAGCACCCATAGTCTCATCGTGCCAGAGAATAGCCTTCATCTTGATCAGGTCAACTACACCCTTGAAGTTCTCCTCTGCACCAATAGGAATCTGAATAGCAATAGGATTAGCACCCAAGATATCCTTCATCTGCTGAACTGTCTCAAAGAAGTTAGCACCTGAACGGTCCATCTTGTTTACATAACCGATACGAGGTACATTGTACTTGTCAGCCTGGCGCCATACTGTCTCTGACTGTGGCTGTACACCATCAGCTGCAGAATATGTAGCAACAGCACCATCGAGTACACGGAGTGAACGCTCAACCTCAGCAGTGAAGTCAACGTGTCCCGGAGTATCGATCAAGTTAATCTTATAAGACTTACCGAGATAGTTCCAGTTACAAGTTGTAGCTGCAGAAGTAATAGTAATACCACGCTCCTGCTCCTGGGCCATCCAGTCCATTGTAGCAGCACCATCGTGTACCTCACCAATCTTATGAGTCTTACCTGTGTAGAACAAGATACGCTCAGATGTTGTTGTCTTACCGGCATCGATGTGCGCCATGATACCGATGTTACGTGTCAAATGTAAATCGCGATTTGCCATTTTTCTTTTAAACCTATTTATATATTAAATTAGAATCTGAAGTGAGCAAATGCACGGTTAGCCTCAGCCATACGATGCATATCCTCCTTGCGCTTGAAAGCGCCACCCTGATTGTTATAAGCATCCATAATCTCAGCAGCGAGCTTATCTGCCATAGTCTTACCACCACGCTTACGAGCGAAGATAATAAGATTCTTCATAGAGATACTCTCCTTACGATCAGGACGAATTTCTGTAGGAACCTGGAAAGTAGCACCACCGATACGGCGGCTCTTAACCTCAACCTGTGGAGTAATATTATCGAGAGCCTGCTTCCAAATCTCAAGTGCAGACTTCTCCTCGTTAGCCATCTTAGCCTTTACGGTATCGAGTGCATTGTAGAAAATCTCATAAGATGTATTCTTCTTACCGTCATACATCAAATGATTTACGAATTTAGAGACCTTCTGGTCGTTGAAGACTGGATCTGGAAGGATCACTCTCTTCTTTGGTTTTGCTTTTCTCATTTTTAATTGAAAAATTTAAATTCTGCATGGGGCTGTATATCGTTCTTCAACACTCGCACCCGAGTATTTACTCAACCTGTTACTTCTCCAGCAAAACGTTTAAAAAATAATCTTTTTACCTAGAACTCCCGACCTTCTCCGACCGTGAGTTTTTGGATTTTAATTTTTGTCCGGATTGAAGAATTACTTCTTAGCCTTTGGACGCTTAGCACCGTACTTAGAACGACGCTGTGTACGGTTTGCAACACCTGCAGTATCAAGAGTACCACGAACGATGTGATAACGTACACCAGGAAGGTCCTTAACACGACCACCACGAACCAATACGATTGAGTGCTCCTGCAAGTTGTGACCCTCTCCTGGGATGTAAGAGTTAACCTCCTTAGAGTTTGTCAAACGAACACGGGCAACCTTACGCATTGCCGAATTAGGCTTCTTAGGAGTTGTTGTGTAAACACGGACACAAACACCACGACGCTGTGGACATGAATCCAAAGCTGGTGACTTGCTCTTGTCTACCAAAACTCGTCTGCCTTTTCTTACTAACTGTGAAATAGTAGGCATAATTTTACTTTTTAATTTATTATTTTGTTTTTATTATTGTCTTATTTCCGTATAAGCCACCACATTATGGGGCTTTCGGGGTGCAAAGTTACGATTTTTTCGGCAAACTACCTAATAATAAAAGTAACTTTTGAAAAAGGAAGGCAAGTTTTAACGTTATATAACTATTAAAAACAAATATTATAAAGAAAAAGCAGTATTCAGCGGAAAATTTAGTCTTAGTACGTATGCTCTGTCAATTAAGCCTCTCCTTTTGGAGTACCGAATGGAGCGATGGTACGCTCTTGCTCATCGGCAATCTTAATCTTACCAAAAGTCTGCTCGTAATTGTAGATATTACCCTGCAATGCCTGAAGCAGACGCTTAGCATGTTCTGGTGCCATGATAACACGGCTCTTAATCTGTGGCTGTGGCATTCCTGGGAGTGCACATGCAAAATCCAAAATGAAATCAGAACTTGAGTGAGTAATCAAAGCCAAATTTGAATAGGTGCCTTCTGCAACCTCTGGCTTGATGCCCATCTGAAACTGACTCTGCTCTTGATTATTCTTATTTTCTTCCATAATTATATTAAGTTAATAGGGTTAAACTTCTTTTGATGATGCAAATTTACACATAAAATCTGAAAAAAACAAATATTTTTATACTTATTTTTAAATCAGCACTCAAAAAAGACAAAGAACAGCCTACAAAGCAAAGAGCCATAGATGAATCATCACCTATGGCTCTATACCTTATTATATATACTCTATATGGTTTTAATCAACGATTGGTGAATCACCATAGTCGAGTACTGTCTTTCTATTAGCCTGCATGCGCTCGTATTCTTCCTTAGAGCCTACAATCAGCTTATCCCACTGACGAAGACCTGTACCTGCAGGAATCAAGTGACCGCAGATTACATTCTCCTTCATTCCCTCAAGGTAATCTACCTTACCACGGATGGCAGCCTCATTCAAGACCTTAGTGGTCTCCTGGAAGGAAGCAGCACTCATGAAGCTCTTAGTACCAAGAGCAGCACGGGTAATACCCTGAAGAATCTGAGTTGATGTTGCAGCTACGGCATCACGAACCTGAACAAGTTTCTTATCACGACGCTTCAAAGCAGAATTCTCATCACGCAACTTGCGGGCTGTGATAATCTGACCTGGCTTGAGTTCTGTACTGTCACCAGCGTTGGTAACAACCTTCTTACCCCAGATACGGTCATTCTCCTCTGCGAAGTCGAGCTTGTCAACCAACTCCTGCTCCAGGAATGTAGTATCACCTGGATCGTCGATACGAACCTTACGCATCATCTGACGAACAACCACCTCGAAGTGCTTATCGTTGATAGCCACACCCTGGAGACGGTAAACGTCCTGAATCTGGTTAACGATGTACTCCTGAACTGCGGTAGGACCCATGATAGCGAGGATATCGCCTGGAGTTACGCTACCATCAGAAAGAGGTGTACCAGCACGAACGGCATCATGCTCCTGTACCAGAATCTGCTTAGAGAGTGATACGAGATACTTCTTCTGGTCGCCAGTCTTTGAGGTAACGATGATTTCACGGTTACCACGCTTTACCTTACCCATGGATACCTCACCATCGATTTCTGATACGACAGCTGGGTTAGATGGGTTACGAGCCTCAAGAAGCTCGGTTACACGTGGAAGACCACCGGTGATATCACCTGCACCACCTACGGCACGAGGAATCTTAACAAGCACCTCACCTGTCTTGATAGTCTGACCATCCTCAACAACAAGGTGACCACCTACAGGGAAGTTGTAAGTACCAATTACCTCACCATGAGCATCGATTACATCACAAGATGGAACCATTGCCTTGTTCTTTGAATCAGTGATGATCTTCTCCTCCAAACCTGTAGTCTCATCGACCTCGGCACGGTAAGTCTGATCCTTCTGAACATCATTGAACTTCAATGTACCAGCATACTGGCTGACGATAACGGCGTTGAATGGGTCCCAACGGGCAATCACAGTATCCTTCTCTACTACTTCACCCTCCTTGTGATACAAAGAAGAACCATAAGGAACATTCAATGTTGCAAGGATGATATTGGTATTAGGATCAACGAAACGGATTTCAGCCAAGTGGCTTACAACCTTCTCGCACTTGATATCGTTGCCTTCCTCGTCTTCCTCTACGAATGGAACAGTGCTCAACTCATCAAACTCGATACGAGACTTATTCTTCGCTGCAATCTTAGCATTGGCAGCAGCGTTAGATGCAATACCACCGGCGTGGAATGTACGGAGAGTAAGCTGAGTACCAGGCTCACCAATAGCCTGAGCAGCGATGACACCCACAGCCTCACCAAGCTGAACCATACGGGCTGTAGCCAGGTTACGACCGTAACACTTCATGCAGACACCCTTCTTGCTCTCGCAGGTAAGTACTGAGCGGATTTCTACGCTCTCGATAGGTGACTCGTCAATCATCTTAGCCTTAGCCTCTGTGATTTCCTCACCCGACTTAACAATCAGTTCACCAGTAGTTGGGTGAATGATGTCATGTACAGAAACACGACCCAGGATACGCTCATAGAGAGAAGAGATGATCTCATCACCATTCTTCAAAGCCGTGCAAACCAAGCCACGCAATGTACCACAGTCTGGCTCAGTAATAATCACGTCATGTGATACGTCTACAAGACGACGGGTCAAGTAACCGGCATCGGCAGTCTTCATCGCGGTATCAGCAAGACCCTTACGGGCACCGTGAGATGCAATAAAGTACTCCAATACAGACATACCCTCCTTAAAGTTAGAAAGGATAGGGTTTTCAATAATCTGCGCACCCTCGGCACCAGCCTTCTGAGGCTTAGCCATCAAACCACGCATACCAGACAACTGCTTAATCTGATCCTTAGAACCACGGGCTCCGGAATCAAGCATCATGTAAACGGCATTGAAACCCTGGTCAGCCTCGGTCATCTCCTTCATCAAGATGTTACCCAAGTCGGTGTTCACGTGAGTCCACGCATCAATCACCTGGTTGTAACGCTCCTTGTTGGTGATGAAACCCATATTGTAGTTATTGGTGATTTCCTCAACCTCCTTGCGGCCACGCTCTACGATAGTCTCCTTCTCTGGTGGGATGATGATATCACCAAGGTTAAATGACAAACCTGCCACGTAAGCCATGCGGTAACCCAAGTTCTTGATACCATCGAGGAACTCACATGCCTCAGCCATACCTACAGCCTTGATAACATTTGAAATCAAACCGCGGAGAGTCTTCTTAGAGATGACATCATTAAAGAAGCCCACCTCATCAGGGATGATACCATTTACGATAACACGACCTACAGAAGTCTCGATCATACGCTTCTGAATCTTACCATCAACCAAGTCATCAACGATAACCTTTACCAGAGCGTGAAGGTCACAACGACCCTCATTACGGGCAATCAAAGCCTCCTCAGGTCCATAGAATGTCAATCCCTCGCCCTTAGCACCTGGGCGAATCTTGGTAATATAGTAGAGACCAAGCACCATATCCTGAGAAGGAACGGTGATAGGCGCACCATTAGCAGGGTTCAGAATGTTGTGACTCTGGAGCATCAAGATCTGAGTCTCCAAAATAGCCTCATTGCTCAATGGAAGGTGAACAGCCATCTGGTCACCATCGAAGTCGGCGTTGAACGCTGTACATGCCAATGGGTGCAACTGGATAGCCTTACCCTCAATCATCTTAGGCTGGAAAGCCTGGATACCGAGACGGTGAAGTGTAGGGGCACGGTTCAACATAACCGGATGACCCTTCATTACATTCTCCAGGATATCCCAGATAACAGGCTCACGGCGATCCACAATCTTCTTGGCACTCTTCACAGTCTTTACGATACCACGCTCAATCAACTTGCGGATGATAAATGGTTTGTAAAGCTCTGCAGCCATCAACTTAGGGAGACCGCACTCACCCATCTTCAACTCAGGACCAACGACGATAACCGAACGAGCAGAATAGTCAACACGCTTACCCAAGAGGTTCTGACGGAAGCGACCCTGCTTACCCTTCAAAGAGTCAGAGAGTGACTTCAATGGACGATTGCTCTCACTCTTCACAGCAGAGCTCTTACGAGAGTTGTCGAACAAACTGTCAACAGCCTCCTGCAACATACGCTTCTCGTTACGGAGAATAACTTCAGGAGCCTTAATCTCAACCAATCTCTTCAAACGATTGTTACGGATAATAACACGACGATAGAGATCGTTCAAGTCGGATGTTGCAAAGCGACCACCATCCAGTGGTACCAAAGGGCGGAGCTCAGGTGGAGTAACTGGGATAATCTTCATCACCATCCACTCAGGCTTGTTGATGCCCTTGCTGGCACGGAAGCCCTCTACTACGTTCAAGCGCTTCAAAGCCTCAGTCTTACGCTGCTGGCTAGAATCGTTATTAGCACGGTCGCGGAGCTCGTAAGACAATGAATCGAGGTCTACATTCTGCAACAACTGATAGATTGCCTCAGCACCCATCTTGGCAATGAACTTGTTTGGATCAGAATCATCCAAGTTCTCGTTGTCACCATTTGGGTCATACTTGTCGAGGATGTCCATGTATTCATCCTCTGACAAGAGATCAAGCTTGGCAGAACCAAGCAAAGGAAGACCGTCGGCATCTACCTTACCCTCGAGAATACCTGGCTGAATCACTACATACTTCTCGTAGTAGATAACAGCATCAAGCTTCTTGGTTGGCATACCCAAAAGGTAACCAATCTTATTTGGCAGAGAACGGAAATACCAGATATGAGCTACAGGAACAACGAGTTCGATATGACCAGAACGCTCACGACGAACCTTCTTCTCAGTAACCTCAACACCGCATCGGTCACAAACGATTCCCTTATAACGGATGCGCTTGTACTTTCCGCAGGCGCACTCGTAGTCCTTGGTAGGACCAAAAATGCGCTCGCAGAACAAACCGTCACGTTCCGGCTTATATGTACGATAATTAATGGTTTCAGGCTTAGTAACCTCACCATACGAATTTTCCAGGATCTCCTCTGGCGAAGCGAGACCGATGGTAATCTTCGTAAAATTATTCTTTACCTTTGTATCTTTTTTGAAAGCCATGTTTCTTTATCTTAATTAGGGGTTCTCAAAATTAATCAAGTTTGATGCTCAAGCCAAGGCCGCGAAGCTCGTGGAGCAATACGTTGAGTGACTCTGGAATGCCAGGTGTTGGCATTGGGTCGCCCTTAACAATTGCCTCGTATGCCTTGCTACGTCCTACAACATCATCCGACTTAATGGTCAGAATCTCCTGCAATACGTGGCTAGCACCGAATGCCTCGATGGCCCAAACCTCCATCTCTCCGAATCGCTGACCACCAAACTGTGCCTTACCACCAAGTGGCTGCTGGGTAATCAGAGAGTAAGGACCGATAGAACGTGCGTGCATCTTATCCTCAACCATGTGACCCAACTTCAAGAAGTAGGTCATACCTACGGTAGCTGGCTGGTCAAACTGCTCACCTGTCTCACCATCATAAAGGTAAGTAGAACAGAAGCGTGGCAAGCCTGCCTTATCTGTCCATTCAGAGAGGTCTTCCAACTTAGCACCATCAAAGATAGGAGTAGCGAACTTAACGCCCAACTTCTTACCTGCAGCACCGAGAATACACTCGAAGATCTGTCCAAGGTTCATTCGAGAAGGCACACCCAATGGGTTCAATACCATATCTACAGGGCGACCATCAGCCATAAACGGCATATCCTCAAGACGTACCACCTTAGAAACGATACCCTTGTTACCGTGACGACCGGCAAGCTTATCACCTACCTGGATCTTACGCTTCTTCGCGATGTATACCTTAGCCATCTGGAGAATACCAGAAGGAAGCTCGTCACCGATAGTAATAGCAAACTTACGACGCTTCAACTCTGCATCAAGCTGCTTGTACTTGCGGATATAGTTCATGATCAGACGCTGAATCAAAGTATTTGTATGATCATCATCTGTCCAACCATTAGACTGAACACCATCGTACTCCAAGTTCTTCAAAGCTGCTGCTGTGAATGTGCTACCCTTAGTGATGATTTCAACACCTGAGTAATCCTTCACACCCTGAGAAGTCTTGTCTTCCGTCAGAGTGAGCAACTTATCAACCAGGATATCCTTCAAGTCATCACCCTTAGCCTCATACTCCTCATCAATCTTGGCAAGGATAATCTTATCCTGCTTCTTAGACTCACGAGTCTTAACGGCACGAGAGAACAGCTTCTTGTCGATGACAACACCACTCAATGATGGATTAGCCTTCAAGGAAGAATCCTTCACATCACCAGCCTTATCACCGAAGATGGCACGAAGCAACTTCTCTTCTGGAGAAGGATCACTCTCGCCTTTAGGAGAAATCTTACCGATCATGATGTCGCCTGGCTCAATACGCGCACCAACACGTACGATACCGTTATCGTCGAGATCCTTTGTTGCTTCCTCACTTACATTAGGAATATCAGAAGTGAACTCCTCTACACCACGCTTTGTCTCACGTACATCGAGAGAATACTCATCCACGTGAACAGAGGTCAAAACGTCATCACGAACCATACGCTCAGAGATAACGACAGCATCCTCATAGTTGTAACCCTTCCAAGGAATGTAAGCAACCAGCAAGTTTCTACCCAAAGCCAGCTCACCGTTCTCGGTAGCATAACCCTCTGTCAGGATATCACCAGCCTTAACGCGCTGACCCTTGTTACAGATAGGACGCAAGTCGATGGTCATATTCTGGTTGGTACGACGGAACTTAGGAATGCGATACTCCTTCAAGGCAGGCTCGAAGCTGACGAACTCATCATCCTCTGTGCGATCATAAAGGATACGGATGGTTGTTGCGTCAACATACTCGATAACACCCTCGCCTTCTGCGGTAATCATTGTACGTGAATCCTCACATACCTGCTTCTCAAGACCGGTACCTACGATAGGTGCATCATTGTGAAGCAATGGCACTGCCTGGCGCATCATGTTACATCCCATCAACGCACGGTGACCATCATCGTGCTCCAAGAATGGAATCAGACCGGCAGAAACAGATGCAATCTGCTGTGGAGAAACATCCACATAGTCAACGTCTGATGGTGGAACCACTGGATAATCAGCATCCTGACGGCACTTAACCACGTCACGGATGAAGGCACCATCCTCTGTCAAAGGCGCATTACCCTGACCGATGATCTTAGCTTCCTCATCCTCAGCTGTCAGATAAACAACATCCTCGTTGTCCATATCTACAGTGCTGTCATTTACCTTACGGTAAGGGGTAACGATGAAACCGAGGTCGTTGATCTTTGCATACATACAGAGTGAAGAAATCAAACCGATGTTAGGACCTTCAGGACTCTCGATAGGACAAAGACGACCATAGTGGGTATAGTGAACGTCACGAACCTCGAAACCTGCACGCTCACGAGACAGACCACCAGGACCAAGGGCAGAAAGACGACGCTTGTGAGTTACCTCAGCCAATGGGTTTGTCTGGTCCATGAACTGTGACAATGGGTTTGTACCAAAGAAAGAGTTGATAACGCTAGAGATAGTCTTGGCATTGATCAAGTCTGTTGGAGTAAACACCTCATTGTCGCGTACATTCATACGCTCACGGATGGTACGGCTCATACGTGCCAAACCAATAGAGAACTGGTTAGCCAACTGCTCACCTACGGTGCGTACACGACGGTTAGACAAGTGGTCGATATCGTCGACAGTAGCACTTGAATTGATGAGCTGAATCAAATATTTGATAATCTCGATGATATCGTCCTTCGTCAATACGCGGACATCCATATCGGTATCGAGACCTAATTTCTTATTAATACGGTAGCGACCTACCTCACCCAAATCGTAACGCTTGTCAGAGAAGAAGAGGTTCTGGAAAACTTCGCGTGCACTGGCATCATCGGCAGGATCAGCATTACGCAACTGACGATAGATGTAAGTAACAGCCTCCTTCTCAGAGTTACTTGGGTCTTTAGACAAAGTATTGAAGATGATAGTGAACTTGCTGGCAGCCTCTTCGTCCTTATGCAGGAGCACGGTAGTAGCACCACTCTCAACAATCTCCTCAATATTATCGGCAGTAAGCTCAGTCTCACGCTCCATGATTACCTCGTTACGCTCGATAGATACAACTTCACCAGTATCCTCATCAACGAAGTCCTCATTCCAGCTCTTCAAGACACGAGCAGCCAATTTACGACCGATGGCAGCCTTCATATTCTTCTTGTTCACCTTCACCTCTTCAGCGAGGTCAAAGATCTGGAGAATATCCTTATCCTGCTCATAACCGATGGCACGGAGCAAGGTAGTAACAGGCAACTTCTTCTTACGGTCGATGTAAGCATACATCACATTATTGATGTCAGTAGCAAACTCAATCCAGCTACCCTTGAATGGGATGATACGTGCTGAATAGAGCACAGTACCATTCGCATGCACACCCTGACCAAAGAACACGCCAGGAGAACGGTGCAACTGAGAAACGACAACGCGCTCAGCACCATTGATTACGAATGTACCATTGGCGGTCATATAAGGGATTGTACCCAAGAAAACATCCTGGATGAAAGTACCGAAATCCTCGTGATCAGGATCCGTACAATACAGCTTCATCTTAGCCTTCAAAGGTACGCTATATGTAAGACCACGCTCCAGGCACTCATCGATGGTGTAGCGAGGAGGGTCAATATAGTAATCCAAGAACTCAAGAACGAAATTGTTACGTGTATCGGTGATAGGGAAGTTCTCAGAGAACACCTTATACAAACCGTCATTCTTGCGTTCCTCAGGCGGAGTATCCAACTGTAAGAAGTCCTTAAAAGACTTTAACTGCACATCGAGGAAATCCGGATATGGGTACGGATTATGAACGCTGGCAAAATTTACTCTGTTATCAACAATTTTTGTAGCCATTAGAAGTTATTAAATGGGGTTTTATTAACATGATAATAAAAGACACAAAAAGGTTAGGACTCGCCTACCAGGAGAATCCTAACCATTATGTAAGAGATGTAATTAATCTAATTACTTGAGCTCTACCTTAGCACCAGCCTCTTCGATAGCCTTCTTAAGGTTCTCTGCCTCGTCCTTAGATACACCCTCCTTGATTGTAGAAGGAGCACCGTCTACGAGATCCTTAGCCTCTTTCAAACCGAGACCGCAAGCCTCCTTAACAGCCTTAACAACCTGGAGCTTAGCGCCACCAACCTCAGCGAGGACTACGTCGAAAGAAGACTTCTCCTCAGCTGCAGCTGCACCACCAGCAGCAGGACCAGCAGCTACAGCTACAGCTGCAGCAGCAGGCTCAATACCATACTCGTCCTTGAGGACTGTTGCCAACTCATTAACTTCCTTAACAGTAAGATTTACTAACTCTTCTGCAATAGCTTTGATATCTGCCATTTTATTCTAAATTTTTATTTTGTTTATACTATTAAATTTGATAACATTGTGATTGATTACTCAGGACGCTCGCCCAATGTCTTAAGCACACCGTGAATAGTGTTGCTTCCTGATTGAAGAGCAGAAATAACGTTCTTTGCTGGAGACTGGAGCAAAGCAACAACCTCTGCGAGAACCTCGTTTTTGCTCTTGATTGCTGAAAGTTCTGCGAGCTTGTCTGCGCCAACATAGAAACCTTCCTCTGCATAAGCAGCCTTCAATGCTGGAACGCCGTCCTTCTCGTACTCTTTCAACAACTTAGCTGGTACGTTAGCTACGTTAGTGAACATAACTGCTGTAGTACCCTTCAAGCTGCCATAAAGCTCAGAGAAATCGATGTCTGAAGCCTCGAATGCCTTGTGAAGCAAGGTATTCTTAACAACAACCATCTTAATCTCACTCTTGAAACACTTGCGACGAAGATTACTTGTCTTCTCTGCATCCAATCCTGTAACGTCTACAAGATAGAAATGAGGGAACTCCTGAAGCTTCTGTCCAAGTTCGGTGATGATAGTATCTTTAACTTCTTTCTTCATTTTACAAAACTTTTAGAGTTATTCAACTGATTTAGGATCAATCTTGATACCCTTACTCATAGTGCTTGAAATAAAGATACTCTTGATATATGTACCTTTAGCAGCAGCAGGCTTCAACTTGATAACAGTATTGATGAACTCCTTAGCATTTCCGTAGATCTGCTCAGCTGTCATGCTAACCTTACCGATTGAAGTGTGGATAATACCAGCCTTATCAACCTTAAAGTCAATCTTACCTTGCTTAACTTCCTTAACTGCCTTAGCAACATCCATAGTTACAGTGCCACTCTTAGGGTTAGGCATCAATCCACGAGGACCGAGAACACGACCCAAAGGACCAATCTTACCCATGCAAGATGGCATTGTGATGATGACATCAATATCTGTCCAACCACCCTTAATCTTCTCAACATACTCGTCGAGACCTACGTAGTCAGCGCCTGCTTCCTTAGCAGCAGCTTCCTGATCAGGAGTACAGAGTGCGAGCACGCGAGTAACCTTACCGGTACCGTTTGGCAATGAAACAACGCCACGAACCATCTGGTTAGCCTTACGTGGGTCAACACCTAAGCGTACATCAATATCAAGAGAAGCATCAAACTTGGTAGTGGTAATTTCCTTTACCAACTCTGAAGCCTCCTTCAATGTGTATGCCTTCCCTGCTTCAACCTTATCAGCTACTGATTTTTGATTTTTTGTCAGTTTACTCATTTTTCTAATTGAAGTTTTAAATTATTTACCAGGGAAGTCTCCCTTTACAGTAATACCCATACTTCTTGCAGTACCAGCGATGAGCTTCATAGCTGACTCTACAGTAAAGCAGTTCAAGTCCTTCATCTTGTCCTCAGCGATTACCTTTACCTGATCCCAAGTAAGGGTAGCAACCTTCTGACGGTTAGGCTGAGCAGAACCTGACTTGATCTTAGCAGCCTCTTTCAACTGTACTGCAGCAGGAGGAGTCTTGATTACGAAATCGAACGACTTGTCAGTGTAGTATGTAATAACAACTGGCAATACCTTACCTGCCTTGTCCTGGGTACGGGCGTTGAACTCCTTGCAGAATCCCATGATATTAATACCTTTAGAACCCAGAGCAGGTCCTACTGGAGGTGAAGGATTTGCAGCGCCACCTTTAATCTGTAATTTGATTAATCCAGCAACTTCTTTAGCCATTTTTTTGTTAATATTTAAAATTGAAACTTATAAAAGGACTTCAAGTTCTCGTAACAGAACCCTATTCCTTTTCTACTTGCATAAAACCTAATTCCAATGGAGTTTTACGTCCAAAGATCTTAACCGTAACTTTCAGCTTGCGCTTCTCCAAGTTAACCTCTTCGATAACGCCGCTAAAGCCACTGAATGGACCTTCCATCACCTTGACTGTATCATTAACCAAGTATGGACAATCAAGATTCTCCTCAAACTCAGTCTCTTCTACAGAACCCAACATGCGATTAATATCGCGCTGTGGTACAGGAGTCGGTTCATCCAATCCTCCAAGGAAACCCAAAACATTTGGCATGAAGCGCAAAGTATGCGCCACATCACCCTTCAGTCTTGCCTCTACAAAAACGTAACCAGGAAGAGAGACCTTTTCCTTAACGACCCTCTTACCATTACGTACAGATGCATGCTTCTCGAGTGGAATTAACACCTGAGAAACATTTGCTGCAAGTAAATCATTGTGCTTCATTTCAGCCTCGATGTATTCTTTCACCTTGGCTTCCTTGCCACTAGCGGCCTTGAGCACATACCATTTATTTCCTGTGTCTGCCATTTCCTTAAAAAATTAACCTGGATAAACTACACCCATAAAGGCTTTGAATACAGAATCCATCGCGAACACAACTAATGCAATGACTAGGGAAGCAGATAATACAACCATTGCACTATGAGTTAGTTCGGCACGTGATGGCCAAGTAGTCTTATGCGCAAGTTCATCGTAACATGCCTTGCAATAACTTACTATTTTATTCATATTATCTTCTATTTAGCACGGGTTGAAGGGCTCGAACCCTCGACACCTGGTTTTGGAGACCAGTGCTCTACCAACTGAGCTAAACCCGTAAGTTGACTTCCGCCTCCGCAGAAGCGGAAGTCATTATATAGTAAATCTAGAAAATTCTAAATTACTTGATATCGTCAAGGATTGATGTAATCTGACCAGAACCTACTGTACGACCACCCTCACGGATAGCGAAACGGAGACCCTCGTTCAAAGCAACCTTGTAGATCAACTCTACCTCAATCTCTACGTTATCACCAGGCATTACCATCTCAACTCCCTCTGGAAGCTTGATCTCACCTGTACAGTCCATAGTACGGAGATAGAACTGAGGACGATACTTGTTACCGAATGGTGTATGACGACCACCCTCTTCCTTCTTCAATACGTAGATAGAAGCCTTGAAGTGATCGTGAGGAGTAATAGCACCTGGGTGTACAACTACCATACCACGCTTAACCTCTGCCTTATCAATACCACGGAGAAGCAAACCTACGTTATCACCTGCCTCACCCTCAGCGAGTACCTTGCGGAACATCTCAACACCAGTGATGACAGACTTCTTATCCTCACCAAGACCGAGCAACTGAACCTCGTCACCTACCTTACAACGACCAGTCTCGATACGACCAGTAGCAACAGTACCACGACCTGTGATTGAGAATACATCCTCGATAGGCATCAAGAATGGCTTGTCAACCTCACGCTCAGGCTCCTGGATCCACTCGTCAACAACGTCCATCAAATTCTCAACAGACTTAACCCACTTCTCAACGCCGTTCAAAGCACCGAGAGCAGAACCGCGTACGATTGGAGTATCCTCCTCATAACCGTACTGCTCGAGGATCTCATGAAGCTCCATCTCAACGAGCTCAAGCATCTCCTCATCGTCAACCATATCGCACTTGTTCAAGAAAACAACCAAGCGAGGAACGTTTACCTGACGTGCAAGAAGTACGTGCTCACGTGTCTGTGGCATAGGACCATCAGTAGCAGCACAAACCAAGATAGCACCATCCATCTGAGCAGCACCAGTAACCATGTTCTTTACATAGTCAGCGTGTCCAGGACAGTCAACGTGTGCATAGTGACGCTTTGCTGTCTCATACTCGATGTGAGCAGAGTTGATAGTGATACCACGCTCTTTCTCCTCAGGAGCATTATCAATCTGATCGAATGACTTAACTGCCTCAGATGTACCGAGCTTCTCATTCAATACCTTAGAGATAGCTGCAGTAAGAGTAGTCTTACCATGGTCAACATGACCAATTGTACCAATGTTTACATGCGGTTTGGTACGCACGAATTCTTCTTTAGCCATAGCTTTTTCTTTTTATTTATATAAATGAATAATCAATTAATTAATATATTGTTTTTAATCTTTTCTACCCATCCTTTCGGATTTGAGTAGAGCTGTAACTGAGAGTTGAACTCAGGACCTCTTCCTTACCAAGGAAGTGCTCTACCACTGAGCTATTACAGCATTTAAAACATTGAGCGGAAAACGGGGCTCAAACCCGCGACCCCCAGCTTGGAAGGCTAGTGCTCTATCAACTGAGCTATTTCCGCTTATCAAGGAAGTGGGTGGTGATGGATTCGAACCACCGAAGGCATAGCCAGCAGATTTACAGTCTGCCCCATTTGGCCACTCTGGTAACCACCCTACTTTCTTTTCCTTTGAGCCTCTTGTCGGATTCGAACCAACGACCCCGAGATTACAAATCACGTGCTCTGGCCAACTGAGCTAAAGAGGCAATCTTCACAGCCGCATTACGGCTAAGTTTTCGACCTATCGGAAAACGGCTGCAAAGATACTACATTTTTTTGAATCCACCAAATTTTTCGGCGATTTTTTTATCTATTTCTTGATTTTTCTTTAAATTTGGTCAATTGAACCTTCATTGAGTCCACTGCCTGGTCAATTCCCTCCTCAAAAGTATCACATGTCTTCTCAACGAACAATGTCGTTCCTGGGACCGTAACTTCCAAGTGAACTTCCTTATTAAGAGCAGTAGCTGGCTTAACGACCTTCAGTTGCACCTCTACTTTCTGTATATCTTCATAAGTTTTTTCTAACTTGGCGACTTTCTTCTCGATAAACGCCTGTAACTTCTCGGTAGCGTCGAAATGAATCGACTGAATCTTAATTTCCATAGTGACCTCCAATTTTTAAAAGGTTACGCCCTTGGATGGGCTTCATTATACACTCGTTTTAATTGCTCGAACGTTGTATGCGTGTAGATCTCGGTTGTAGAGATGCTCGCATGCCCAAGCAGCTTTTTCAGATTTTCAATACCTACATGGTGATTCAGCATTGCCGTAGCAAATGAATGCCTCAGCACATGCGGGCTTTTCTTCTTCAACGAGCAGACCCTTGAAAGGTTACTCCTCACGATATCTTGAACCTTCGACGGACTCATGCGAGTTCCCTTATCAGAAACTACGAGTGCAGGAGTCTTCACTTCCACGCTTGCATCACGTAGCCGTCTAAACTCAAGAAGAGTATTTTTAAGCTCGTCGCCGAATGGCACTATACGTTGTTTGTTTCCCTTACCGGTAATCTTGATTTCCGACGTAACGAAGTTCACATCTTTATCATCCAGATTAACCAGTTCTGATAATCGCATCCCGGTTTCATAAAACAATATTATAATAGTACGCGCACGTACATTATTATAATCATCGCCCCATGCCTGCCTGTCGAGGAGTTCATCCATCTCGCTTTCCTTAACGAACTGCGGAAGTGGCTTTTCCTTCTTAGGTCCCTTGATGCTATACACTGGGTCTGACTCAACATAGCGTCTTGCCAGAGCAAACCGATAGAAAGTTTTCAGAGCACTGAGTCGTCTACTGACCGTGGCTGCTGAATTTCCCTTATCCATCATGCTTTCCATCCAATCCCGAACCATGTCGGAATCAACGGTCTCCCAGGAGAACGAATCAGACAAGTCTTTGGCAAACTTCTCGAAGTGTTTTAAATCATCCCGATAGCTTTCCACCGTCTGTTGCGACCTATTCAGTTCGCTACTCAAGTAATCCAAAAACTTGTCTACATTCAACATACTAGTTGCACTTATTTCTTTTCGGCAACGAAAGTACGAAAATTATTTGAAACTACCAAATTTTTTGAGGTTTTTTTAATATTATTCCTCAAAAAAGAGGAAAATTACTCCTCGTTAGCGCGCAACTGCTGTACGTAGATGGCGTGTTCCATCTTGAGACGCTTCAAAACAGATGGCTTGTCGTACTGCTGACGAGCACGCAACTCCTTAACAACACCTGTCTTTTCAAACTTTCTCTTAAACTTCTTGAGAGCTCTCTCGATGTTCTCACCGTCCTTAACTGGTACAATAATCATTTTTTTGCTTTTTAATTTATTATGTTAAACTTATGTTATTTCTAGCGAAAAGGGCATACTGCCACAATTTGCGGGTGCAAAATTACATCTTATTTTTCAGATAACCAAGAAATTAGACGTTTTTTTTGCTTTAACCCCTTCATTTTATGAGTTTTGTCGCATTTTTCAGCCAAATTTGCTCTTCTTCATCAAGATAAGGAGCCAATTTTGCATAAACTTCAGCATGATAGCTGTTCAGCCAGTTCAATTCTTCAGGAAGCAGCATATCCACGTCAATAGGGGCCGTATCTATCGGACAGAGCGTAAGAGATTCCATCTGCAGGAATTTACCGAACTCCGTCTCCATATAGTCCTTAATCAACAGGGTGTTCTCTATTCTCACACCAAACTTGCCTGCCAGATAAAGACCCGGTTCATCCGTCACAGTCATACCGGCACGAAGCGGAGCTGGCATATATTCCATTCTAACCTGATGAGGTCCCTCATGCACATTCAGATAAGAACCTACTCCATGTCCCGTGCCATGCAGGAAGTTGAGTCCTTCTCTCCACATACACTCTCTTGCCAGTGCATCGAGCTGGGTTCCGGAAGCGCCATCAGGGAACTTTGCCAATTCCAGCTGAATGTGTCCCTTGAGAACCAGAGTATAGATATGCTTCATTTCCTCTGTCACCGGTCCCAGGGCTATGGTGCGGGTAATATCCGTGGTTCCATCCTGATATTGAGCACCCGAATCCAAGAGCAAAAGTCCTTCCGGCTTCAGCGGTGCATCCGTTTCGGCTGAAGCTTCATAATGAACAATGGCACCATGGGCCTGGTAGCCTGCAATCGTATCAAAGGAAATATCACGGAACAGATCCTGCTCTGCACGCAAGGAGGTCAACTTCCTGTCGATAGACATCTCCGTCTGTCCTCCAGCCTCAACAGCCGGAACCAGCCATTTCAGGAATTTAACCATGGCTACGCCATCACGAAGCATCGCTCTGCGATAGCCCGCAATTTCAGCCTCGCACTTCACAGCCTTCATTGCCGGGATAGGAGAAGTCTTAGCCACTATTTCCTGGCATCTTACCGTCTTCCAGAGATAATAGTTGGTTTCATTGGCATCCAGAAGAATATTATACTCCGAATACTCCTTCAACCCATCTTCCACCTTATTATAATTATATAGGGATACGCCATGAGCCACAAGATAAGCACGCACCTCGGCGCTCACCTTAGCCTCATCCACAAAAAGAGACACCTTATCGGACGCTATCAGGAGATAGCTAACAAACACAGGATTACAATGCACATCCGTGCCACGCAGGTTCAAGGTCCATGCGATATCATCCAAGGCGGAAACCAGCATGCCGTCAGCATGATAAGTTCTCAAAGCCTTTCTGATGCGCTGGATTTTAGAAGTTGCATCTTCGCCTGCATATTCCAAAGGCTGGATTTCTACCGGATTCTCAGGAATAGAAGGACGGTCTTTCCATATTTCCGCCAAAGGATCCAGGTTAGTACGCATCGTGACACCTCCTGCCTTGCGCAAATCTGAAATCAAGCTAGAGGTTGCAGCATAGGAATTCACCCATCCATCCAATCCCACTTCAGGAGAAGCAACATCAGCCAACTCCTTTCCCAGCCACTCAGCAATAGAAGGAGTTCCCGGAATTCTCAGCTTCATCAACTGGAACTCAGTTCCATGCAACTGTTCTTCTGCCGCAAGGAAATAGCGGGAGTCGGTCCACAGCGCAGCAGAAGTCATGGTAACCACGGCAGTTCCTGCCGAACCGTTGAAGCCTGAAATCCAAGCCCTACCCAACCAATGGTCTGCCACATACTCACTCTGGTGAGCATCCGTACTAGGGAAGATGAACGCAGCAAGATGTTCGCGCTTCATCACTTCCCTCAAGCTTGCCAATCTTTGATTAATATTGTTCATGAATACACATTATTATAATTATACATTTCATTTTTACAGCCATAAATTCCCCTGGAAAGAGAAATAAATATGGCATTTTGCTAGTTAGAGATTACAAAGATACGAATTTTAAGAATTAATCACAAATTTAAGCGGAAATAAATGCACGTTTTACATTACTTTTTAGTAATTTTGCGGTCGGAAAGCCAAAAGAGCGAGATTTACGGTCTTTTTATCCGATGACTTTCCACAAAACAAAAGCTGCAAGAGCTTGCAGCCCAATAGACAAGAAATTTATAAACATCTTAAATAAAATATTGTAGTTATGGAATTTTTAACAAATGACAAACTCGTTATCGTCGGTGCAGGCGGTATGATCGGTTCTAACATGGTACAGAGCGCTTTGATGCTCGGTCTTACTCCAAACATCTGTCTTTATGATATCTTCGAGCCAGGTGTACATGGTGTATTCGATGAGATTCAGCAGTGCGCATTCCCAGGCGTAAACGTTACTTATACAGTAAATCCTGAGGAGGCTTTCACTGGTGCTAAATATATTATTTCTTCAGGTGGTGCTCCTCGTAAGGAGGGTATGACTCGTGAGGACCTCCTCAAGGGTAACTGCAAGATCGCCGCTGAGTTCGGTGACAACATCAAGAAGTACTGCCCAGAGGTTGAGCACGTAGTTGTTATCTTCAACCCAGCAGACGTTACAGCTTTGACAGCCCTCATCCACTCTGGTTTGAAGCCAAATCAGTTGACTTCACTCGCAGCTCTCGACTCTACCCGTTTGCAGCAGGCTTTGGCTCTCGAATTCGGTGTACAGCAGGATAAGGTTACTGGTGCTCACACTTACGGTGGTCACGGCGAGCAGATGGCAGTATTCGCTTCTCAGGTTAAGGTTGACGGCAAGCCATTGTCTGAGATGGGTCTTTCTGACGAGCGTTGGGAGGAGATCAAGCACCACACAGTACAGGGTGGTTCTAACATCATCAAGCTCCGTGGCCGTTCTTCATTCCAGAGCCCAGCTTACAACGCTGTTAAGATGATCGAGGCTGCTATGGGTGGCGAGAAGTTCACATTGCCAGCAGGTTGCTACGTTAAGTGCGACAAGTGCGGCTTCAAGAACGTAATGATGGCTATGCCTACTACTATCGACAAGACTGGTGTTCACTTCACAGAGCCTACAGGTACAGAAGAAGAGCTCGCTAGCCTCGCTAAGTCTTACGAGCACCTTTGCAAGATGCGCGATGAGATCGTAGAGCTTGGCATCGTTCCTCCAGTAGCTGAGTGGAAAGAGATGAACCCTAACTTGTAATTCTCCACTTCGGATTTTTAGAAGTTAACTCGATAAGGGCTGAATCGTGAAAATGCTTCATGATTCAGCCTTTTTTTGATTTCTCATCCATCCCAAATGCCCTATTCTCGGCAAATACGCCAAATAGTTACATTTTTCAGTATCTTAGGTTATACGACTTTGGCATTATTTTTGTATTTTTGCAAACAGAAATAATAATCAAGAAAGGATAAAAGAAAATATGGAACTGATAAAGAACAAATCATTCGGCGGTGAACGCCCTCTTTTTGGTGCGCATGACGTACGCCTGGAAGATATTACGATTACAGATGGCGAGTCGGGCATCAAGTGCTGCAAGAGCATAGAATGCCATAACTCCAAGTTTTATGGCAAATACCCTTGGTGGCATGTGGATGGTTCCCTTATCACAGACTGCTACTTCGCTCCAGAAAGCCGTTCTGCCATCTGGTATAGTGATAATATGGTAATGAAGGACTGCACCATCGATGGTCCAAAATTCTTCCGCGAGATGAAGAACCTGGAACTGGAGAATGTGAACCTCACCGATGCTGACGAGACTTTCTGGAAAGTTGACGGACTGAAACTGAAGAACGTAAAGCTCCACGACGGCACCTATCCATTCATGTTCTCCAAGAATATCTATGTAGATGGACTGGAAAGCGATTCCAAGTATGTATTCCAATACTGCAGCAACGTGGAGATTCACCATGCCAAGATTACTACCAAGGATAGTTTCTGGGAATGCGAGAATGTGACGGTTTATGATTCAGAACTGAATGGCGAATATCTCGCCTGGCACAGCAAGAACATCAAGCTGGTGCGTTGCCACATCAGCGGCGAGCAGCCTCTCTGCTATATGGATCATGTGACATTGGAGGATTGCACCTTTGACAAGGAATGCGACCGTGCCTTTGAAGATTGTACCAATATCGATGCGCACATCAAGGGAAGCATTACCAATATCAAGAACCCAATTTCCGGAAGAATCGAGGCAGACGAAGTGGGAAGCGTAACCTACACCGAGTTTGCCAAGGCCCCAAAGGGAGCATGTGAAATCATCGACCATTCGAAATAGCAGAAGCATTCATTGCGATTCTGTATTCTCTTAAATAAAATAAGCATTGCCATTAAGGAAAAATGTTCTTAGTATTAGGAGAAATCTCCGTTCATAAGCTCTGAACTTACATTCAAAAGCTTTGAATGTAAGTTCAAAGGCTTTGAACATACGTTCAAAGCTTATGAACGGAGATTTAGATTAAGGAAAAAGAGATTTATCCTACGGGCAATGAAGAAATAATATAGATAGAAAACAAATATGAAATACAATTTTGATGAAATCATCGAACGCCGCGGCACCAATTCCTACAAATGGGATCTGGTAAAGGAAGACGGCGTTATTCCGATGTGGGTAGCCGATATGGATTTCCAGACTGCTCCCTGCATCATCGAAGCTCTGCAGAAGCGCGTGGCTCACGGCATCTTCGGCTACACCCTCGTACCGGATTCTTATTACGAGGCTATCATCAGCTGGTTCGCACGCCGCCACCAGTGGAACATCGAGAAAGACTGGATTCTCTATACTTCGGGCGTAGTGCCAGCCATCTCCTGCTGCCTGAAGGCAATCTGCATGCCAGGCGAGAAGGTTTTAGTGCAGACTCCAGTGTACAACTGTTTCTTCTCATGCATTACCAACAGTGGCTGCGAAGTAGTGGAAAATGAATTGAAGCGTGTGGGCAACTGCACCTACGAAATCGATTTCGAGGATTTCGAGCGCAAGTGTGCCGACGAGAAGACAACCGCCTTTATTCTCTGCAACCCTCACAACCCAGCTGGAAGAGTATGGAAGAAAGAGGAACTGGAGCGAATGAACGACATCTGTCTCAAGCACGGGGTAAAGGTCATCGCAGATGAAATCCATTGCGAACTCATCATGCCAGGCTACCAGTATACTCCATTTGCAAGCATCAGCGGAGCTTGCCGTGACAACTGTGTGGTACTGAACTCACCTTCAAAGCCATTCAATATTGCCGGACTCCAGATTGCCAACATCATCTGTCCGGATGCAGCATTGCGCCGCCGCATCAACCGTGCCATCAACATCAACGAAGTATGTGATGTTAATCCATTCGGTGTCATCGCTCTCCAGGCTGCCTACAACGAGGGTGAGGAATGGCTCGACGAACTGAACCAATATCTCTACGAGAACTATCAGGCTGTAAAGGAATTCTTCAATTCTGAGTTGCCGCAGGTTCGCGTTACCCGTCTTGAGGGCACTTATCTGGTTTGGCTCGACATCCTGCCATTCGAGTTATCAAGCGACGAGGCTTACGAAAAGCTGATGAATGACGGCAAGGTGTTCGTCAACAGCGGTACGATGTATGGCAGAAAGGCTGGTCAGGGCTACCTGCGCCTCAACATCGCCTGTCCTCGCAAGACCCTGATGCAGGGGTTGATTCGCATCGCACGAGTTCTCAGCCAGTATATGGATGAAGAGGATTTGAGCGGATGCCCTGCATAAAAGAGAAAAGAAAGAGAAAAGATTTCTAAATACAATGTTTAAAACAAGATAACATGGAAAATGAAGTTTTAAAAGCCATCAAGGAGAGAAGAAGCATTCGTCGCTTCAAGGCTGACCAGATTACCGACGAAGAATTGAAGACTGTATTGGAAGCTGGCACATGGGCAGCAACAGGTCATGGTACCCAGGAGCCTTTCATCATTGCCGTTCAGAACCCTGAGGTTTGCGCACAGCTTCGCAAGATGAACGCAGACATCATGGGCGTAGAGAGCGATCCTTACTACGGAGCACCAACCATCGTCATCGTCCTGGCTCCTGAAAGCAATGTGAACGGAGTAAAGGATGGCAGCCTCATCTTGGGCAACATGATGCTTGCCGCCCACTCTATCGGTCTTTCTTCCTGCTGGATCAACCGTGAAGACGGCATGTTCGCTTCAGAAGAAGGCAAGAAGCTGATGAAGGATTGGAATCTCCCGGAAGGTCTGATGGGTGTAGGTGCCCTGGCATTGGGTTATGCTTCAGCTCATCCTCACACCGTGAAGCCTCGCAAGGAGGATTACTACCGCATCATCAAATAGAAAAGTATAATACAAGCATGGAATGAAACAAATGGAATTCTATGCCAAACATCAAAAAAGGTCTCATGGATTTTGAAAACCATGAGACCTTTTATTTTTATATATAAGATACTATATATTATATAATGTAATCCTTTTTTATATTATAATTCAATCTTTGCCAGAACCTTACCGGTGGCACCCGAAAGACTCGCTACGAAAGCTCCAGCCTTATCGCCAGCCTGCTTCAGGAAAGCCTCATCGTTCATCATGGAACTCATCAGCCCATCGAAGTCCTCATAGGTATTGATTTCAAAACCGCCACCCGACTTCAGCAAGCCCTGAGCTTCCTGGAATTTCTTGTTGTTCGGACCAAAGATTACCGGCATATTCCATACAGCAGCCTCCAGGGTATTATGAATACCCACACCGAAGCCACCACCGATATAAGCCACATCACCATAATTATACATGCTGCTCAACAATCCGAAGCAATCAATAATCAACACATCAGCCTTGGCAGCCTCCTCCGGAGTAGTCTGAGTATAGCGCACCACCTTCTTATCCTTCAGCAAGGAGAGAATCAGTTTCAGATGCTCCTCAGCAATCACATGAGGTGCAATCAGCAGTCGCCAGTCCTTATGCTCATTGAAGAAGCGGATAAAGATTTCCTCATCAGGAGGCCAGGAACTACCAGCAACGAATACCTTATAGTCAGGATGAACTGCATTCTCCGAAGAAGAATCAGAAGAAGCCGAAGCATTTCCTTCCGGCGTCGCCACCCCACTTCTGAACGCCTCGCAGATAGGCAGATGCTTAGCCGCCTGCTTAATCTGCAGCACACGGTCGAAACGGGTATCTCCTACTACATCCACATCCTTGATACCGATGCTTTCGAGCAATCGCTTGCTCTCCTCGTTCTGCACGAAGAAACGGGTAAAGCATTTCAGAACATTCGCATAGCTTCTGCCATACCACTTGAAGAACACCTGATCCTCACGGAAGATGCTGCTCACACTATAGGTAGGAATATTGCGATGCTTCAGGATATGAAGGAAGTTAGACCAGAATTCATACTTGATGAAGAAAGCCATCACCGGATGTACCAGACGAAGGAAGCGGATGGCATTCAGGCGGGTATCCACAGGCATGTAGCAGATGATATCAGCCCCCTCATAGTTCTTGCGCACCTCATAACCCGAAGGAGAATAGAAGGTGAGCAAAATCTTATACTGAGGATAATCCTTGCGGATTTGCTCCATCAATGGTCGTCCCTGCTCAAACTCGCCGAGCGAAGCCGCATGAAACCAGATGTACTTGGCATTGGGATCCACCTTCTGCTTTAATATCTTGAAAGCCTCACGCTCGCCACGCCACATCTTGCGCACCTTTTCATTAAACAAGCTGGCGACGGCTATGCCCCAAAGGACGAAATAGATTACGATATTATAGATCATGATATTTCTTTATATTGGTTACTATCTATAAATACGTGAACTCTCTGAGGAAAATGCCGCATCATCTGCCAGCCATTTCCCCAGAGAGATATTTATATTCGAAAATTATCCCAGAACTTCGATTGCCTTGCGAAGACGACGCAATGTCTCCTCCTTACCAAGGAAGGCAGAGATGTCGAACATGCCAGGACCCTTACCCTCACCAACGAGAGTCAAGCGGAAGGCGTTCATCACGTCACCGAGCTTATAGCCCTTGTCCTCTACCCACTTCAATACGATAGGCTCCTGACCCTCGATAGAGAAATCCTCAATGCCCTCGAGTACCTCAGCGAGTTCGGTCATCTGCTGTGCAGAATACTCCTTCCAGCGCTTCTTGGCGGTCTTGGCATCATACTCTGTAGGAGGAATGAAGAAGAATGAGCACAATGGCCACAACTCATAGACGAAGTTCACACGGTCCTTCATCATGTGTACCACCTGCTTTACTCTATCCAAAGTCTCCTCTACACCATTGTTGGCAACAATTGGTGCAAAGAGGTTGGCAATCTCATCATCACTCTTCTTGAGAATGTACTCGTGGTTGAACCAGATACCCTTCTTGAAGTCGAACTTGGCGCCAGCCTTAGAGCAGCGGGAGATATCGAATGCCTTCACCAACTCGTCGAGAGAGAAGATTTCCTGCTCTGTACCTGGGTTCCAGCCGAGGAGCGCCAGGAAGTTGACCACTGCCTCTGGGAAGTAGCCACTCTCACGATAACCGGAAGAAACCTCACCCGTCTTAGGGTCGTGCCACTCCAATGGGAATACAGGGAAACCAAGGCGGTCGCCATCACGCTTAGAGAGCTTACCCTTACCCTCTGGCTTGAGGAGCAAAGGCAGGTGGGCGAAGCGAGGCATGGTGTCCTCCCATCCGAATGCCTGATAAAGAAGAACGTGCAATGGAGCACTAGGCAACCACTCCTCACCACGGATTACGTGAGAGATTTCCATCAGGTGGTCGTCTACGATGTTGGCCAAGTGATAGGTTGGCAATTCGTCTGCGCTCTTATAGAGAACCTTGTCGTCCAAGATGTCGCTCATCACCTTCACGTCGCCACGAATCATATCGTTGACGTGGATTTCCTGTCCTGGCTCAATCTTGAAGCGAACGGTGTACTGCTTGCCGTCGGCTATCAGCTGATCCACCTCCTCCTTAGAGAGAGTCAGGGAGTTGCGCATCTGCATACGGGTATGAGCATCATACTGGAAGTTCTGAATTTCGGCACGCTTAGCCTCCAACTCCTCAGGAGTATCGAAAGCGATGTAAGCCTTGCCATTGTCCAAAAGCTGCTGCACATACTTCTTATAGATGTCGCGACGCTCGCTCTGGCGGTAAGGACCATGCTCACCACCGAAGCTCACACCCTCATCAAACTGGATGCCCAGCCACTTGAAGGATTCCAGGATGTATTCCTCGGCTCCAGGAACGAAACGATGAGAGTCAGTATCCTCGATACGGAACACGAGTTCACCACCATGCTGGCGGGCAAACAAATAATTATAAAGGGCAGTACGAACACCACCGATATGCAATGCACCCGTTGGACTTGGGGCAAAACGCACTCTTACTTTTCTATCTGTCATGTCTTATTTTATAGCTAATTTTAAATTTTTCTGCAAATTTACATCTTTTTTTGCGATTATAATAGTTTTTTTTCGTATTTTCGCACTGTGAATGGGAATTAATCGTAGAAAAGTGGCTTTTTTGCTCAAAACAGAGGAAAATGAGCAGCTATTTCGCCCCATATCAGAAGTTAGACAACAAGAGTATTCACGACTAAACAAAGCGATACAATATGAGCATATTTAACAATCCGGAGGAGAACTTCTGGCGCAACTTCATCACCAAGGTCGTCCTCATCCTCTTCACCGTTTCCATCATTGTATGGTTCCTGCCACGCAATGAGGGCAGACAGTTCCGCTACGATGTAGGCAAACCGTGGATGTATGGTTCTGTCATTGCCACCTTCGACTTCCCTATCTACAAGACTGACGAGTCGATCAAGCACGAACAGGATTCGCTGCTCAAGCAGTTCCAACCTTACTATACGGTGAACACCACCGTGGGTGACGAACAGGTTAAGCGATTCCTCCACGACTTCAGCCAGGGCATCCCGGGATTGCCGAAGGAATTTGTGGGGCTTGTTGCCCAGCAGCTGCATCATGTTTACCAGACGGGAATCGTAAGTACCCCCGAGTACAATCGCATCTACAAGGATTCCACAAGCATGATCCGCATCATCAGCGGCAAGAACGTAAAGAGCGTACCCATCGGTACGTTCTACTCTACCATTGCTGCATACGAACGCATTTTCTTCAACCAGCAGATTGCCGAACAGCGACAGATTCTATCACGCTGCAACCTGAACGACTACGTGGAGCCTAACCTGATATACGACAAGGAACGCTCGGAGACGGAGAAGACCGATTTGCTGAGCAGCATTCCGCTGGCAAGCGGTATGGTGATGAGCGGTCAGAAAATCATCGACCGTGGTGAAGTCATCACCCCTTCCAACTATCGGGTGCTCACATCTTTTGAAAAAGAGACGAAGCGCCGCAGTTCCACCGAGGATGAACTTACCACCACCATCATCGGCCAGGTACTTTTTATCTTCCTCCTCGTCATCATGTTCACCAGCTATCTCACGCTGTTCCGCAAGGATTACTTCGACAAGCCTCGCAGCATCACCATGCTCTATGCGATGATTACGCTGTTCCCTATCTTCGTGTCACTCATCATGAAGCACAATTTCTTCAGCGTCTACATCATCCCATTCGCCATGGCCCCTATCTTTGTGCGCGTGTTCATGGATTCCCGAACGGCATTCATCACCCATGTCACGATGATCCTCATCTGTGCGGCTGCGGTGAAATACCAGTACGAGTTTATCATCGTACAGCTGGCATCAGGTCTGGTTGCCATCTACAGCCTGCGTGAACTTTCCAAGCGTTCGCAGATATTCATCACAGCCCTGCTGGTCACCCTGAGCAGCGGCATAGTCTATCTCGCACTCCAGCTGATGCAGGACAACCAGGTGTTCAACATCGACCGCAGCATGTACACCTATTTCACCGTGAATGGCATCTTCCTGCTGCTGTCCTATCCGCTCATGTATATCATCGAGAAGACATTCGGATTCACCTCTAATGTCACCCTCTTCGAGCTGTCTAACACCAACAAGGGATTGCTCCGCAACCTGAGCGAGATTGCACCGGGCACCTTCCAGCATTCCATCACGGTGGGTAATCTGGCAGCAGAGATTGCCAACCGCATCGGTGCCAACAGTCTGCTGGTACGTACGGGCGCACTCTATCACGACATCGGAAAGATGACCAACCCAGTGTTCTTCACGGAGAACCAGGCGGGCGTGAATCCCCACGACCAGTTGAGCGACCTGGAGAGTGCCCAGATCATCATCAGCCACGTAACCGAGGGTCTGAAGATGGCAGAAAAGGTGGGACTTCCGGGCATCATCAAGGATTTCATCACCACCCATCACGGCACAGGTCTGACCAAGTATTTCTATGTAAATTATTGCAATGAGCACCCTACTGAGGTGGTGGACAAATCACTATTCCAGTATCCGGGACAGAACCCATTCACCCGCGAACAGGCCATTCTGATGATGGCTGATACCGTGGAAGCAGCTTCCCGCTCGCTCAATGAATACACAGAAGAGAGCATCAGCAACCTGGTAAACAAACTCATCGACGGACAGGTGGCAGAGGGCTTCTTCAAGGAATGTCCTATCACCTTCCGCGACATCGCCCTCGCCAAGCTTGTATTGACTGAGCGACTCAAGGCCATCTATCATACCCGCATCTCTTACCCTCACATGAATACGAAGGCTGAGAAAAATGCAAAGAGTGACACTCCTGAACAGGAGGAAGCTCAAAACGAGGAAAAAATGATAGAAAAGGCGGAAAGCTAAGCACTTAGCCTTGCCCTATTTTACATCTCAAAAACTCCTTTTTCCTGCACAGTTTTAATAGATTGTGCAAGAAAAAGGAGTTTTTGCGTTAATATATTTTAAATAAACTCCCGTTTTAATAGAGAAATAGAACATTATAATTACCTTTGCGGACGTTTTTATTTAATATTATTAAAATGAAGAAAGTAAAATTAGTTAGTTTAGCCATTGCGATGGCTTGTGCAGCACCTTCTTTTGCAGGTGGTTTGCTCACTAATACCAACCAGCATGTTGCATTCAACAGAATGATGAGCCGTGAGGCTTCTATCGGTATTGACGGCGTTTACTACAATCCTGCCGGCGTTGTATTCATGGGTGAAGGAAAGCATCTTGCCATCAACTGGCAGTTGGCTTACCAGACACGTAGCATTGAAAATGATTATCCATTGTTCACTAACAATGTGAACAATCCTACTACTCCACGCGAGTTCAAGGGTAAGGCGTTTGCGCCTGTCATCCCTTCTTTCCAGTATGCTTATAATAAAGGCAGATGGTCACTCCAGGCAGGTTTCGCCCTTACAGGTGGCGGCGGAAAGTGTACCTTCGATGATGGATTGGGCTCTTTCGAGAAGATTGTTGCCGAAACTGCTTTGGCAGCTTGCCAGTTGGCAGGTGCTGTGGATCAGGTTGCAGCACAGTATGGAGTTCCAGCCGTATTCACTGGCGAAAATGCTTTCGGAAAAAAGGGACAGTATAGCTACAACAGCTATATGCACGGCCGTCAGTACTACTATGGTCTCTCTTTAGGTGCAGCCTATAAGTTCAGCGACAACTTCAGCGCATTCGCAGGTGTACGTGGTATCTATGCATCTACTAACTACTACGGATATGTAGAAGATATCAAGGTTGGCAACATGCCTCTCTATAAGGTGCTCGACCCAACCAAGGAAACAGCTGCCAACATTGAGTTGAGCTGTGACCAGAGCGGTGTGGGCTTTACTCCTATTATTGGTGTGGATTTCAAGACTGGCAAGTGGAACTTCGCAGCTAAATACGAGTTCAAGACTCGCATTCGCCTGAAGAACAAATCAGTAAACCAGGTGCCTAGTATCGGTAACCTTCCTGACAACCTCCGCAATGCTTACATCGCAGGCGGTGTACCTGAGCAGGCTGCTGATGCTATCTTGAATAACGCCACCATCCAGGGAGCAATGGGTCAGTTGAAGACCCAGTTCGACACCAAGCTTGATAAGGCTATCGGCGAATACGCAGATGGTAAGAAGATTGCAGGCGATATTCCTGCATACCTGGCACTTGGTGTAGGTTACAGCCCTGTAAATGCCGTACGCGTAAACGTAGGTTTCCACTGGTTCGACGACAAGCACGCAACATCATACAACAATCGTCAGGAGAAATTGGACCGTGGTACCTTGGAGTACAACGCAGGTGTTGAGGTGGATGTCAACAAGAAGATTACCTTGAGTACAGGTTGGCAGAACACCAACTATGGCTTGAGCGATGAGTATATGGATGACAAGTCATTCGTTGTTGGTTCCAACTCTGCTGCCGTCGGTGGTGTTTACCACATCAACAAGAAGATGGATTTGAACGTGGCTTACTTCCACACATTCTATCAGCATAAGAAGACCTCAGAGAATGTTCAGCTCAGTGCAGACAAGAGCATCAACTACACCTCTGACTACACCCGTAACAACAACGTGTTTGCGGTGGGTCTCGATATCAACTTCTAAAGAAGAGGTTGAAAAAAGTAGAATTAGACTTATGTTTCCTAAACATAATAGATCAATTCATAACTACAAACATGCAAAAAAGGCTATCCCTCTCTTTCGATTGGGATAGCCATTTTTATTTTGTCACATCAATCATCTGTCTGATTATTGCGGATCCACATCATAGTATATTTGCAAAGCCCCATACCTCGGATCTTTTGCCATCATCTGCTGGGCATACTTCAGATATTCGCGCACCTTCTTCTGGTCGATACCATTCTCCAGTTTGATGACAATCTTGCGGATATTCATTGTCTTCACCCTAGCCACAGCCGGCTTATCCGGTCCGAGCACTCTTTCGCCAAACCAGCTTCTCAGCGTCTTGCCGAGTTCCAGACTTGCCTGCTGGCAAACCTTCTCGTTCTTATGTTTCAGGAACACGTTGATAAGATGGAAGAACGGTGGATAATGAAACATTCTTCTCTCTTCCAGGATACCCTTGAAAAGGGCTTCGTAATCATTGTGTACCACCTGACTGATGATAGGAAGCGTAGGATTCTTGGTCTGCAGAATCACGAGTCCCCGCTTGCCCTTTCTTCCGGCTCTTCCGCTCACCTGCGCCATCATCATGAAGGCATGCTCGTAGGCTCTGAAGTCAGGATAGTTCAGCATCGAGTCGGCATTCAGAATACCCACAACCCTCACTTTGTCAAAGTCGAGACCTTTGGATATCATCTGCGTACCTATCAGAAGATTGGTCTTTCCCGATGAGAAGTCGCTGATCAGTCGCTCGTAGGCATTGCGCGTACGGGTGGTATCCAGGTCCATGCGGGCGATACGTGCCTCGGGGAATATCTCGGCTATCTGGTCTTCTATGCGTTCCGTTCCGATGCCTCGTCCCATCAGTTCCGTACTACCGCAGTTAGGGCATACCGTAGGCACGGGATAGGTGAATCCGCAGTAATGGCAGGTCAGCAGGTTGATGCTCTTATGCAGGGTGAGCGAAACATCACAGTTCTTGCATTTCGGAACCCATCCGCACACCTTGCACTCTATCATCGGTGCAAATCCCCTTCGGTTTTGGAAGAGAATGGCTTGCTCACCATTCTTCAACGCCTCCCTCACCGCTGCCAGCAACTGTGGCGAATAAGCCCCCGTCATCATCTTTCTATGGCGAAGGTCCTTCACATCCACCACCTGAATCTCCGGCAATTGAATGTCCTTGAATCTCGTCTTCAGTTCCACCAGTCCATACTTGCCCTGCTGCGCATTGTAGTAACTCTCCATCGATGGCGTAGCCGTACCCAGCAGCACCTTTGCCTCGGGATACATGCTGGCAAGCACGATGGCGGCGCTTCGGGCATGATAGCGTGGCGATGGGTCCTGCTGCTTGAAAGAGTTCTCGTGCTCCTCGTCGATGATGACGAGTCCCAGTTTCTGGAAAGGCAGGAAGACGGCACTTCTCGCTCCCAGGATTACATCATAAGGATGTCCCGATAGCTGCTTCTGCCAGATTTCCACACGTTCTGCATCGCTGTATTTAGAATGGAAGATGCCGAGCCGGTCGCCAAACACCTTGTGCAGTCGCTCCATAATCTGAACGGTGAGGGCGATTTCGGGCAGCAGATAAAGCACCTGCTTATGTTCCTCGATGGCTTTCCTGATAAGATGGATGTAGATTTCAGTCTTTCCACTCGAAGTCACACCATGCAGAAGCACCACGTTCTTATTCATCATCTTCAGGAGTATCTGATTGTAGGCATCCTGCTGGGCTTCGGAAAGCGGTTTGATGAGTTCGAAATGCGATTCGCCCGAAGTGTTCAGTCTGCCCACCTCCAGTTCATAGGTAAAGAGAATACCCCGGTCGATGAGTGCCTTGACGGCTGCAGCCGTGCATCGTGCCTCGTTCATCAGTTCCTCCTTGGTCACCTTCTTGATACCTTCCCTGGGCGTATCACCCTCCAGACTGTCCCAATGGGAAAGAGCAAGGAAGGTGGTTAAGGTCTTCGATTGCTTCAGGGCACGCTGCACCATATTGAGTGCCACGTGCAGAGCCTGTTCATTGCGATAACTGCTAGCCAGCTCCACGTAAAGTTCCATCTTGGGCTTGAATTTCTCCGTAGATTTCATGCCCGATGGCATGGCAGCACCAAACACATCGCCCAGGGGAGCCATGTAGTATTCGCTGATCCATTGCCAGAGACGCATCTGCTGGGGAAGGAGCGACGGATATTCGTCGAGCACCGCCTCGATGGGCTTGCAGGTGAATTCCGGCTTTTCCGAATGCACATCAGCAACCATCGCGATATACTTCTTGCTCTTGCCCAATGGAACAAGCACGCGCATGTTGGGCACAACCTTCTCTTCCATCCCTTCAGGGATAGAATAGGTAAAGGTTCCGTCGAGCGGAAGGGGCAATATCACATCTACGTATCTCATGTTATAACGTTCTCCTTTTCTTTTTACGATCTAAAGTTCTGCAAAGATAGCAAAAAAAAAGCAGATACCCAACTAGGGGTACCTGCTTTTATATATTTTAATGTATAAACTTGTGAAGTATACTGTCTAACTTCTCATTAGAACCAGTAACCCAAGGCAATCTGCCAAGAGTTGTTGCGGCTCTTGTCCTTGCCTGCATTGGTAAGTGCCTCGGCAGCCTTGACAAGGCTGGCATCAGCCGACTTGCCACAAGCGATGTTGTAGTTGGCTGAAATCTGAAGATGGCTCAACAGGGTAACACCAGCACCTACGTTTACGCTGAAGTTTGACTTCTTCAGAGAATAGCTGCTTGTCTCATTCCACTTGAAGTTCTTGTCACCTACATTGATACCCCACTGTGGACCAGCAAAAACAAAGGCATTTGCCAAACTGCTCAAGCCGAAGCCATAACGCACGTTCACAGGGATGTTGATAGACTGCTGCTTCACGTTGACTTTACCCAGTTCACCATCAGTATCGGCATACTTAACGTCAGCCTCCTTCTGGTCGTACAAGGCTGCAGCATCAAAGCTCAAGCCCACGATAGGCACAGTGAACTTAACCATAGGACCTACAAAGAAACCTGTCTTGTTGGAAGCATCGAATACATCCTCGCTAAACGACATACTTGTCACATTCAAACCGCCCTTCAAACCGAACTTTACCTGGGCGTTAGCGCTAGTAGCAAACATCATTGCCGCTACCAAAAATACAAGAGATAAAATCTTCTTCATTTTTTCTACCTTTTAAAATTAAAATTCTATTTTCTATCATCACACATATCACACACGTTGTGATTCATTTTCTAATGTCTCTGGCGGCGCACGGTTACTCGTGCCGAACCGCTGGATGCAGAAGAAGAACTGCTGTTGCTGCGCTTCTCCTTCACCTTAGCCTCTCTTCTGGAAGATGAACCGCCACGGCGATTGCTCTTCTTCTCCTTCTTCACCTTGCCCTTTACGTTCTTGTCCGCCTTGGCAATACTGTCGAGCGAATCCTTCTTCTCCTGGTTTCCCCAGAGATTCTTCTCAAAGGTAGCCAGTTCGCCCTCAATTCGCTTCTGCTCCTTTACCAGAGCCGAATCGGAGTGGCAATACTGCGCCAAGGTTTGTCCCAACATGTTGTTGGTCTTGTAGATTTTTCCTTTATACTGATTTCTCACAAAGTAATCATCCACACTCATCACCGCCGCATTGTTCAGATTGCTGGTCATTATCTGCTGCTTGGCAAGATATGGAGCCAGGTCGTCGTAGCGCACCCAGAAAAGCGGATACTTGGTTCCGCCATCACCGAAGTCATCATCACGGGTCATGATAGGACAAAGTGCCAACACCTTGGTATGGAAGGTGGAAGTTCGCTGGTCGAAATAGGTTGACTCCTTAATATAATATGCCTTCACTTCTCTGGAAGGAATGTCGCTGTTGTCGAGCGAGATTCTTCCGTTTGCCTTCTTTTCATAATAGATATGATAGTTGTCCAGGAAAGACTTCGGGTCAACCCTGTCTGCTGCCGTAAAACTCTCGTTACCATCCAGACGATATTGGAACACCGCCACCTTACCGGTCATCATCAATCTGAAGATGTTGGTAAAGAGGTTCATCTGGTTGCCCATAGGCTCCACAGGATAATACAGTCCGGCATTGGCATTATCGGTAAGACTCAGCTCACGATAGATGTCTCTTCTCCATACCACGTCCTCCTCCATAGGAGCAGCAGTAGGGAAAGAGATTTGTGCACGGGTGGTAATGTTGCCGGCATTCGATTTCTTCGCAGCCGCCTCCTTTGCCGCCTGCTTACGGCGTGCCTGAGGTTGAGCCACGATGCCCTGCACCATTCCCAAGAGCATGAATATGAACAATATCTTTTTCATTATTTTGAACTTTGAAATTTTACTAATTTATTTCACGATTACTTCCATCGCAGTAGGCAGATTTCTGGTGATGCCATCCGGCCCCACAGCCTTGATATGCGAAATATAGAAACGGCGACTGCGAGAAAGCTTTCTGAATTCGTTTCTCTGACGATCGGAGAAGTTGGCACCTGCCGATGCCAATGGAATGGCGTTACCCATGTTGTCGAAGAAGACGGTCTCGAAACTCAACACCTTGAAAGGTATATCCAGCAATCCGTCGTCGATGGCTGCATGGATGCCTGTGGCACCCATCAGGGATGCCTTCGCCAGACCGCCGCCACGGAAACGGGTGGTTCCCAATGCCAGGTAAGCCGTTGGATCTGGCAACTTTCTTACATGGAATACGAATGGAGGCATCGTGCGGGTCTGCCCCTTGTCGCGTGCCGTTACACGGATGGTTACATCCTTGCCCACAGCCGCTGGGGTTGCCACGAAATGGCCGTTGCCCTTCGATACGAACGAACCGCCAGTCATCGATGCAGAGATGGCATTGGCTGGCACGCCCGGCACACTGATACTGATAGGATTCTGAAAACCTGCATAGAGCACGTTCATCAGGTCTGCCGCCACTGTTGCCGTATTAGGTGCCGGAATCACGCTATATTTCTGGATGAAGTTGCGCTTCATCACATCGCCCTTGGCATTGTTCATCAGAATGTAGCCGGAGAACTGGTGCTCTCCCACTCCACCTGCCGTGAAACTATACTGTCCACTGGCGCTGTTCACTCTCATGCCATTCACGTAGATTTCCGGCTGCTGGGTAGTATCCACGGCAGCCATCACGATGTTGGCATTGAATCTTTCGCCCGGATAAAGCGTAGTCTTCTCAGGAATCACGAAGGCATCGAGTTTGTTCACACGGATATCCTTCATGTCGATATTCGCCACCAGGTTGTGCAGCACTTCTCCCTCAGCATAGCGCACATCGCTCTGAATCTTCGAGAGCAGGGTTACGGCAGCAGCCACCGGCATATTCTCAAACATGTATTCCTGCCAATTCTTACCCAGATATTTCTCGCTCTTAGGCACCTGGGTAGAGAAGTTGCTGGCGATGATTTTCTTCTGATGCTCATCGGTCACCAGCTCCAGGATGCGGTCGCGGTAGCGATTCAGCTCCCTATAGAGTTTCTTTCCCTTGCCCGTACCCGGTGCAAGCATCACGATGCCGGCAGCCTCCAGGTTTTCCTTGTTCTTGATATTGCTCACGTCGCCATCCTTGCCGTCAGCCTCTTTTACGATAGCAACCTTCAGTTCCTGGGCAAAGTTATAGAGCGCATCACTCATGTCCTTTACCTGCTTAGCCTTCTCGAACCATTCCCTCACCTTGGTAGGGTTTTGCTTCATCTGATCGGCAAAGTCACTATAGATTGCATTGTTCTCTGCGGAAGAGTTGGCTGTGGTTCGATTCAGACTGTCTTCCACAATAGAGAATCCGTCGAGCACCTCCGTAGAGACGTTCAACGCAAGCATAGCCATCAGGACGACGTACATCAGGTTAATCATCTTCTGGCGTGGTGAAACGGGTCTTTTCTTTATAGCCATTTATATTAATTTGCTAAATTCAATACTTTTCTTTACTCTTCACTCTTTACCTGAGGAGCTGCAGCACGCATGTTTACGGTCATCGCCTCTATCATACGTGCGTAAATCTTGTTCAACTGCTCAATCTGCTGGGCCATCTTGCGGCTCTGCTCGTTAATCTGGTCGATAGTTCCAATCTGCTGACTGGCACCCTTCAACTGCATCTCATAAACCTTGCTGATACCTGTGAGCGTACGGTTCAGGTTCTCCATCTCCTCGCTGTCACGGGTCAAACGGGTACTCTGCTCATTCACCTTTTCAAGGGTTTCAACAAGCTTCTTCAATTCCTCAACATAATTGTTCTGTGCATCAGCCATCTCTGGGGTAACACCCTGCTGACCAGCTACCCAAGCGGCATTACCGCCTGCAACAGAGCCACCGGCCACTGAACCACCAGTCATAATGGCACCGGCTACGGCTTCACCATTCTCCGAGAATCCTGCTCCTGGAGCTACGGCCGCTGCAACACTCTCGTCAATCTGCTCAGCGCCTTCGCTCTCGCTTCCAGGAACAGAAGAAGATGCAGATACACCAGCACCTCCGCTAAAGCTTCCACCGCCGATAATGATGGTCTGACCACCAGAAACAGGAGTTCCTGAAACAGAAGCAGCAGAAGATGAACCAGCTACAGTTGCAGAACCGGATGCAGCAGATGCCGCTGCTTCTTCAGCCTCCCCATAAGTAACCTTTCCAGTCTCCAAGTATTCCTCAGTAACATGAGTAGGAATATCTCTGCCATCGGCTGTCTTGTCAAAAGGACGGTCGAAGGCTGAAAGGAAGAACACGAACGCCTCAGTACCCATACCGGCAAACAACATGAAATTGGCTCCCGGCAAGTGGGTCAACTTAAAGAGGGCACCCAGGATAACGATAGATGCACCCCAGCTATAAGCATAGTTCAGAAAGGTCTGTCCAGGCACACTGTCCATCCATTTCTGCAGATGATATACGATGTTAAACTTACTATATTCGCCCATTTTTATTATCTCCTATTCTTGTTCTTTGATGGTTTCTGTTTTGCACTCGATGTGGTGGCAAGACTGCGCACACAGCGGAATCCGATATACGAACGTGGCTGGTTCTGGTATTCCCAGGAGCGCCATGCCGAACGGATGAACGATTCCGGATCTTTCCAGGAACCGCCTCTCACGCTCTTCTTCTTCAAGCGGTAAGGGTCTTCCTTCGCTGCATTGTATTTCAACTCAGGGTTCAGGTCGTTCATGGCATCCACACCAGCCTCGGTATAGATGGTACTGGTCCATTCTGCCACGTTACCTGCCATATCATAAAGTCCGTTTGAGTTTGGCGAGTAGATGCCCACCTTGCTGGTTATCAGATTGCCGTCCTTGGTATAATTACCGCGATCTGGCTTGAAGTTGGCATAGAAGCATCCGTCTCCGTTCTTCACGTCCTGGTTCTCCCAAGGGAACTCGTTCTGGTTCTTGCCTCTTGCCGCATACTCCCATTCTGCCTCAGTAGGCAAGCGATAACGCTGCACGAATCGGGCTTCAGGTCCCAGACCTTTCAGCAGATAGTCAGTACGCCAGGCGCAGAAAGCATTTGCCTGCTCCCAAGTAACGCCCACCACCGGATAATCATTGTATGCCGGATTACTGAAATAACTTCTCAAGTAAGCCTCGTTGTCTGAATTGCGGAAATCATTCACCCAGCAGGTGGTGTCTGGATACACATTCACGATGTAGGTATTAAGGAAGTCCCATGGTCCGCTCAACGGGCGGTTGATGGTTTCGCTGATGATTCGTCCCTCATCATCCACATAGGCAGTATCCTTAGAAATCATCACCACCTCGTTGGCATTCACCTGCTCATCGGTATTCAGGTTGCGCTCCTGCGGGTTCAGACGGTTTCTGCGGAGTGCCGCAGCGGTATAATCGTAAATCTCGTATTTGTAGTTCAGCTGTCGCCAGTCAATCAGCTTTTCGCCAGTCACAGGATTGGAAGTATAGAGACTTTCCATCGCTCTTTTCTCATCCTCGTTTGGCTTTCTAGGCAACTGCTTCTTCCAGTTAATCTGTGGAGTTACAGGGTCGCCGTTCTTATCCTCGGTAATCATGTAAGTCTCGTCGCCGCCATAGGCAGGATCTGCCAGACGGGTACGGAGGATGGAATCGCGAACATAGGCGATAAACTGCTTGTATTCTGAGTTGGTGATTTCCGTATCATCCATCCAGAAGCCATCCACGGAAACATCCTTGCGAGGCGTCTTCTGTCCCCACAAAGAATCCTGGGTTTCCAGACCCATCTTCAGGAATCCCCGGTTCACCTTCACCATGCCGTATGGGGCAGGTTCGGCGAAACTTCTTCCGCCAACTCCAACCACCTCACCGCCTCTGCCTGCCATCGAGCTAGACTTGGCACCGAAACAACCGCTGAGGGTCAGGAGAGCCACCAGCGAGCTGAGGAGCATTATACTTTTCTTCATATTACGGTTCATATTCTTGATATTCTTCTTAGAGTATTCTTACACTTTGATGTTTGTTTCTACCTTTCTTCACCAGGTTCAGATCCATCTGGTATCCGATGTAAAGCTCATGGCTTCCGTTGCCAAAGCTCAGCTTCGAGGTGTACCATTCATAACTGTAACCCAAAATGACGCCATGGAAGGAACCGCCCACCAGGAAAGTTACGGAATTGTCAGGACTGTAGGTCAAGCCGCCATAGAGCAGACGCTTGTCGTATTGGTAAACCAATCGCCCGGTAACGTCGCCTCGCCATGCCGTTCCGTCATACTTCACGAGGGCAGACGACTTTATAGTTAAAAACGGATTTCGGAGCTTAATATTGTATCCGCCAGTCAAATAATACGTTGCGTCAATCTTAAGCTCATTGGTTTCTCCCAGCTCGATGGTTGGAGAGGTAAGATGCTGTGCGGAAAGTCCCACATACCAGTTGCCATGCAGATAGTAGAGTCCGGCTCCCGCATCAAATCCGCTCCCCTTCACTTCAGATGTGGCGAGTGCAGGGTCGCCCGATTCTCCAGCATCCACTTTGCTGCCGTCGAAACTCTCGCTGAGGAATCCGGCTTGCAGACCCACGCTCATCGTTCCTCCGAAGAGTTTGGTCTTGTAGGCATACTGCAGGTTGAGTCGCTGATGGGTGAAGAGTCCTATCTGGTCGTTCATCATCGTAGCACCCACGCCGTGATAATTCTTCAGCGCATAGAAAGGCAGGTCGGCTGCCAGATACATGGTTCTAGGATTATGTTCGAATCCGGCCATATCCAATGCGTAAGCAGCCGTTACGTTGAGTTTTGCCTGCTTACCCACTGCCGCAGGATTGTAGGATGGTTCCATGTCGAAATAATGACTGAAGGAAGGATCATACTGTGCTCTGGAAACGAGCACTCCTGTCAGCAAAAAAACTAATATGATGATTCGTCTTAACACAATGTAATAACGTAAAAGCGGGCGAAATATTATAAATCGCCGGGATTATTATATATTAATAAGGTATAGTCGGAAGAGAGACATCAGAAAGATGAAAAAGGCTGCCCCCTGGTAAGAGAACAGCCCTATCATCGACTTTTAATATTCGTCGTCATTCCATAAGAAGTCATCCTTTGAAGGATAATCAGGCCAGATGTCCTCGATACTCTCGTAAACATCACCTTCGTCTTCTATCTCCTGCAGATTCTCCAGAACTTCCAGAGGCGCACCTGAGCGAGTTGCATAGTCGAGCAGCTCTTCTTTAGTTGCAGGCCATGGTGCATCTTCTAGCTTTGAAGCTAATTCAAGTGTCCAATACATAGCTATATTATTTAACGTTTCTACCAATTTGGCTGCAAAAGTAATAAAATTTATTTTATCTGCAAGTTTTTTGGCGTTTTTTTTCGCTAGAAAGTGCAGATAATAGCATTTATTTGCATTTTTTCTAGAAATTCATGCGATAATGCTGCTTAAATTTCTTTTTATCGAAGAAAATGATGCCCAAAGAGTAGAGGTCGTAGGTGATGCCACAATAATCTGATTCCTGCAGCTGGTGCCACTCCTCGCCTTGCTTTTCACGATAGAGATTGCCCAGAAGTACGAGCATCGTCTGGTCGTCGCAAAGTGGAAGAACCTGAGTTCTCACTTCCTTCATTCCCATCTTCTCCAGGTCGATGACCACCATCCTTTTCCTGCCTTTTGCAGCTGCCAGAAACTGTTCATCCATCACTTTCTGCATCGCTTTCAAGCAACCGGCATGCAGATACGCATCAAAGCGATGCTCATTAACCATACAGATTTCCGGCTGCCAGAAGTTGGCAAGTCTCAAAAGGAGTCTTCCAGTTTGATGTCCTCGTTTGTCAAACCAGGAAAGCCTATCCTGCAGTTCCAGGTAAGCATAATAAGGATAATGCTCATTGATGACATAGCGGATAAAGGCATAAGCCGAAGGCGACTGCACCCCGAAGCCACGGCTACAGCCGCAGCGTCTCAACCATCTCCACCATGTACTCAAATAATAATGCATAATCCTTTTTTTAATGCAAAGATACAAAAAATCTGTGAAATCACAGACCGAACAGGTCAAAAAATCTGTGCACATCTGTGAAATCTGTGGGAAATAAAAAAAAATCTGTGTAAATCTGTGAAATCTGTGGGAAAAAGAAGAGCCTCAGAAATC